>NZ_LKDV01000002.1:0-332428 GCF_001401875.1 Pseudoalteromonas sp. P1-13-1a
ACGACTTGTTAGTCGAGGGATTTTAAATCCCTTGTGTCTACCAATTCCACCACTCGGGCATCGAGTTTGCTATTTAAAGCATGTGGAGTGTTGAATGGAGGCGGAACCCGGAGTCGAACCGAGGTGGACGGATTTGCAATCCGCTGCATGGCCACTCTGCCATTCCGCCAAACCGTTGGACAACCTAATGAAAACTTGGAGCGGCACACGAGGCTCGAACTCGTGACCTCGACCTTGGCAAGGTCGCGCTCTACCAACTGAGCTAGTGCCGCATTATTTAATTATCTGCGTTATTCAACATCTTGCGATGTTTGCGCTGGTAATTAAGTAACTTTGGTTTTCTTTATCTTAGGGGCTATGCCCTCTCAACACGGACGCATTCTACAGAGATTATTAAACGCGTCAACACAAAAAATGCCACTTTTGAACTGTTTGATTATTTTTTATCTAAAACGGTGCGTTATTAGACGTTTACAATCAATTTTTGGTCAATTCACTCCATGCGGCCATTAAATATTGCACCATAGAACTCAGTGTTAAATAGGTAGCTATATACAATAAGGCAAAACTTAAATAGACCATCCACGTGTCAAATTGCCATATCAGGCCAATAATCGCCAGCATTTGCGCTGCGGTTTTTATTTTGCCCATATTTGATACTGCTACATTACCACGTTTACCTTGTTCGGCCATCCATTCGCGTAATGCAGAGATCACTATTTCACGGCTGATGATAATAAGCGCGGGGATTGTCATATACATAGACTGATAATGATCAGAGAGCGCAACAAGTGCAGCACACACCATAACCTTATCAGCTACCGGGTCTAAAAATGCACCAAAAGGCGTAGATTGCTCTAGCTTTCGCGCTAAATAGCCATCAAGTATATCGGTAATTGATGCCAGCCAAAAAATAAAAGCGGCAGCAAAAAACGCCCAGCTATAAGGCAAGTAAAATATCACCAAAAATATGGGGATAAGAAAAAGTCTAAAGGTTGTGAGTGTGTTTGGAATATTCCACATAACTACTTGGATATGTCTTTTTTTCTATATTCGCATGAAGGGCTAGCCCTTGTCATGCAAATGGTTAAATATCTTCTCAGCCATGTCAGGACTGATCCCAGGAACTTTTTTTAACTGTTCTATATTAGCAGCTTTTACCCCTTGCATGCCCCCTAAATATTTTAATAATGTTTGGCGACGCTTAGAGCCTACTCCGTTGATCTCTTCTAATAATGATTGCGTGCGCTGTTTTTGGCGCTTATTACGGTGCCCTGCAATGGCAAATCGATGCGATTCATCGCGTATATGCTGGATTAAATGAAGCGCTGGCGCATCCGAATCCATAGGAATCGTCTTTCGCCCGCCATCTATTAATAAGGTTTCAAGGCCTGGCTTTCTGCTTGTGCCTTTTGCTACACCCACTAACAGCGGCATTTTAGCATGTGGCCACGTAGCAAAGTATTGCTCAGCACGGCCTAGTTGCCCTTTACCACCGTCAATAAATATAACGTCAGGAATTTTTTCTTCATCTACCACTTTGTTATAGCGCTTGTTAAGGGCAAACTCCATTGCTGCGTAATCATCACCGCCGGTTATACCTGTCACGTTGTAACGCCTGTACTCTTTGTTATTTGGACCTTGCGAATCAAATACAACACAACTGGCTACTGTGTTCTCTCCCATGGTGTGGCTGATATCAAAACATTCCATTCTGTTTATATCATCTAACCCTAGGGTCGCTTTTAATTGTGCATAACGTTTGTTTATAGAATCTTGCGTACTTTGTTTTACGGTAATACTGTTTAGTGCATTTTTATTAGCAAGCTGAAGGTATTGTGCTCGCTCTCCGCGGGTAACCACTTTAAGGGATACTTTGCGCTCACTAATTTGCGTTAGGGCTTCACTCAATGCACTACTTTCTTCAATCTCAAACGGTAAAATAATTTCTTTTGCTATGCGCCCTGTCGCACCCGGCGCTAAATAATATTGCCCTAAAAACGAAGTGAGTATTTCCTCTTGGCCTGAATCTTTAGGCACCTTAGGGAAGTAGGTTTTACTGCCTAACACTTTATGATCGCGGATCATTAATAAGTGAATCCCATTTAGTCCATTTAAGTGCGCAAAACCCACCACATCCATTTCAGCAAAATTACCTGAAATAGACTGTTGCTCCTGCATTTTGCGAAGCAGCATGATTTGGTCACGCACTTTTGCTGCAAGCTCAAAGTTAAGATCTTTACTCGCCGCTTCCATTTTTTTTATTAAATCGGCTATTACTTCGTGCGACTTGCCAGTTAAAAACTTACGTACATAATCAACTTGTTCGGCGTACTCTTGCTCCGTCACTTTATTAACACACGGTGCGGAGCAACGCTTTAGCTGATACTGCAAACATGGACGGCTTCTGGCACGGTAATAGGCATCTTCGCACTGACGAACCGGAAATATTTTTTGCATTAAACGCAAACTTTCTGACACTGCACCAGCGCTTGGGAAAGGCCCAAAGTACTCGCCTTTTACCTTGCGGCTGCCTCTATGAAAGGCTAAACGCGGATGTTTATGACTGGTCAGTAATATATAGGGGTATGACTTATCATCACGTAGTAAAATGTTATAACGCGGCTGATATTTTTTTATAAGGTTGTTTTCAAGCAGTAGCGCTTCGGTTTCGGTGTTTGTAAGCGTCACTTCAATATCGAAAATATTACTCACTAACACACGGGTTTTGCTGTCGGTTAGATTAGATCTAAAGTAGCTACTTACCCGTTTTTTTAAGTTTTTAGCTTTACCGACATAAATAACTTGATGTTCACTATCAAGCATACGGTATACACCCGGCTCACTTGATAGCGTTTTTAAAAATTGGGCGTGATCGAATTCAGACATAAATTAAAAAATTAATGAGATACGTCTATATCAATCATTTTATGGCGAATAGCCAAATGAGTAAGCTCTACGTCGCCTCCTACGTTTAATTTTTCAAACATACGGTAACGGTAGCTATTAACTGTTTTTGAACTTAAATTTAAGCGCTCAGCAATATCTTGTGCTTTTTCACCTTTGGTGATCATTAGCATGATTTGTAGCTCGCGCTCAGATAAACTTTGAAAAGGGTTTTCGTCGGTACGCCCTGTTACTTGCGCCAGGGCAATTTGCTGTGCAATTTCAGGGGCTATATAACGCTGTCCCGCATGAACAGAACGTATAGCACGAACCATTTCATCAGAACCCGCACCTTTGGTTAAAAAGCCATGCGCGCCAATTTGCATCACTTTTGATGGAAATGGGTCTTCGCAATTAACCGTAAGCACAATAATTTTTACGTCTGGGCAATAGCGACAAATCTTTTTAGTAGCCTCTAAGCCGCCCATACCAGGCATGTTCATATCCATTAATACAATATTAGGTGCGTGCTGGCGACAAAACTGTACCGCAGCCTCTCCATCTTTAGCTTCGCCTACCACTTTAAAACCACGTACGTCATCTAATATACGTTTTATACCAGTTCGTACCAGCTCATGGTCATCAACTAAAAGCACATTAATCAATGTAATACCCTCATTAACCTAACAATACGCGACAAACAATCTAATTTGCCACATTACCACAGTTAAAGCGAAACAATAACTAATATTATTGCTTCGCTTTAGGTTTACTCATCTTTTAGCATTATTTTACTACTGCTAAAAACCAGTACTTTAGCTTTTTATGACGCTGCTTTTTCGCTAAAACGGTCTACCCAAAGGGCAATAATACCATCGCCTGTAACATTACATGCTGTACCAAAACTATCTTGCGCAAGGTAAAGAGCAATCATTAATGCAACAGCCCCTTCGTTAAAGCCAAGCATGCTGGTTAATAAGCCCAGCGCCGACATTACTGCTCCGCCAGGTGCACCTGGCGCTGCAATCATGACTACCCCTAACATCATAATAAACGGTAGCATCCCCACTAAAGAGGGAACTTCCATACTTGGCGATAAAAACATAACGGCCATTGCACATGTCACAATCGTAATAGTAGAGCCCGATAAGTGAATGGTAGCGCACAGTGGCACGGTAAAGTTTGCTACATCTTCTTTTACGTTATTTGCTTTACTTGATTGCAACGAAACTGGAATTGTAGCCGCGCTCGACATTGTCCCCAACGCTGTAAAATAAGCAGGCAGCATATTTTTAACTAACTCCAACGGGTTACGTTTAAGCAGTAACCCTGTAGAAACATACAATACGGTTAACCACAGCCAATGCATAACAAGTGCTGCAATAAGCACTACACCAAATGTTTGCAGTGTATCTACCACGGTACCAGCTACGGTCATTTCTGCAAATACACCCGCTATATAAAATGGTAACGCTGGAATAATTACTTTAGATAATAATGCATCGATTACATCGCGACCCTGATCAGACACTTTTTTAAGTGCTTCTAACTCAAGTTGGCTCATGCCTATGCCAAATACGAACGCAGTCACAAGGGCTGTCATTACCCCCATCAGCGGTGGGATTTCTAAATCAATAAAACTGCCAATTTCTGTAGCTACTTCGGCTTCAAATGTAATATTTCCACTTAAAAGTGGGATAACCGCACTTACCAGTAAAAATGCAAGCGTACCTGCAATTACTGTAGAGCTATAAGCAAAGCCAACTGTTTTACCTAATAAATGGCCTGACCCTTTAGGCAAGCCAGCAATTCCCGAAGCAATAAAAAATAAAATAATTAATGGGATGGTAAAAGATATGAGTTGGCCAATAAGTTCTTTAATAGTAAATAAAAGCTCAACACCAGTGAGAGGCACATAAAGCCCGACTAAAATACCGGCCACAATACCGGCAATTAATTTTAAGATTAACTTCATTGTGATTGCTTAGTTGAATTGAATATAGATAGTGTGTTTTTAACATGTTTTAGACGCGTTGTGTGATAAAAGTATTCAAGTTATATTCATGTGCACAAATAACACACAAAATCATCTCAATTATTAGCCTATCTCGCGCATTTTTTAACTAAGTGACAAGGTTTACTCTTTAAATTTAAAAATAAGCCCGCATTCTTAATAACTAAAGCAACAATAATAACTAATTTTTATTTCGGCTAGTTATAAGCTCAATAGATATATGTTATAGCCAAACTTTACTTTAGTTTTTTTAAACTCGCAGTAAAGTGTATTTATATAGTTAATAGCAAAGGCTATTAACACATTGATCAGATTGTATCCAAAGGAACATTATGTCTACTATTTTTGAAGATAACTCACTAAGCATTGGTAATACACCACTGGTAAAACTTAATCGCGTAACAGGCGGTAACGTTTACGCTAAAGTAGAATCGCGTAACCCTAGCTTTAGTATTAAATGTCGTATTGGTGCATCAATGATTTGGGAAGCTGAAAAATCAGGTCAGCTTGTTGAAGGTAAAGAACTAATTGAACCTACATCGGGTAATACAGGTATCGCCCTTGCATTTGTTGCAGCAGCACGTGGTTACAAATTAACACTCACCATGCCCAATACAATGAGCTTAGAGCGCCGCAAACTATTAAAAGCATTAGGCGCTAACTTAGTGCTGACAGATGGTGCTAAAGGTATGAATGGCGCAATTGAAAAAGCAAAAGAAATTCAAGCAACCGATCCAGAAAAATACATTTTATTACAACAGTTCGAAAACCCAGCTAACCCTAAAATTCACTTTGAAACAACGGGTCCAGAAATTTTTGAAGCACTTAATGGCAATATCGACTTTTTTGTAGCAGGCGTAGGCACTGGCGGTACTATTACAGGTGTTAGTCGTTACCTTAAAAACGAAAAAGGCCTAGATGTTAAAGCGATTGCAGTTGAGCCAACTAATTCACCTGTTATTAGCCAAACGCTTGCAGGCGAAGAAGTTAAACCAGGTCCACATAAAATACAGGGCATTGGCGCGGGCTTTATTCCTGGTAACCTTGATTTAAGTGTGATTGATACTGCTGAGCAAGTATCAAACGAAGATGCGATTGCAATGGCTCATGAACTAATGAAAAAAGAAGGTATTTTAGTAGGTATTTCTTCGGGCGCAGCGGTTGTTGCCGCTAAACGCTATGCTGAAAAACCAGAAAACGCGGACAAAAACATTGTGGTAATTTTACCAAGTGCAACGGAGCGTTACTTATCAAGCCCACTTTTTGCAGAAGAATTTAGCGAGCAAGAATTAGTACAGTAAACTTCTCTCCTTGAGATACTAAAAAGGATGCTTATGGCATCCTTTTTTATTATTTATGATTCGATTTTCTATTTATTACGCGGTGCTGCTTTACATCTTGTTTAATTAATCACACACTTTAAAAAATTAATTAAAAAAATACACCATGAAAAAAATAACAACTTATTTAAGTTTTATAGTTTGCATATTTTTAACCGCCTGTGGCGATAACGTGCAAACACTGGGCGACTCACCCGGCGACACAGCCACTGCCTACTTTGATGCGTTATACAATCAAAAAGATTTACAAAAAGCCAGTACAATGGCCACCCCAAATCTCAGCCGCATAATGAAATCTTACGGCACCGCTAAACAATTTGCCCGAAACTTAGTCAACCTACAATACGATGAAGTTGTGATTGAAGTCGATATGACCAATATGAGTGTGCGCGAACAATATGGTGATAACGCCAAAATAAATCTAATTTTTACCGGTTATTTTAATGGCGATAAAATTGACGATATGCGCAGCGTAAAAATGCTTCGTAAAAAAGGGAAATGGTATATAGACAAAATAGTGGCAGACCCTTACGCACGCTAAACGCGAGCTGCAAATACTCAATTATAAAAAAGGCCTCAAATACGAGGCCTTTTGCATTTTAGCTAAATGTGAATTTTATCAAAGCTCACCGGGTTTAAAGTTATCAACGGCAATGGCTTGTTTTCTTAGTTTATTGGTATGGTGCATTGCATCGGCATCAGCTTGCTCTAAAAAGCCTTGCTCTAACGCATAATTAATCGCGCCTTCTATATCCAGTGTCGCAGGTACCTTACCTTTTCGCTGCCATTGTTTTAAGTCTTTAAACTGTGTTTGCATATCGTGCATAGCTAAAAAAGCATTTTCCATCACGCCCGTGCCCGCATTTTCATCTACATAACATAAGTGCGTTAAACGGTTTCTAAACACCCCTGGTTGCGTCATATGCTCGCAAATACTTTGGGCTGTTTCATCACTTGGCTTGTGGTAATGATTCCCCAGCGGAAACACAATGCGTTTAAGTAAAAAGTTAACCACCGGGTTTGAAAAGTTTTTGAAAAAGCCATCAAACGCTTGGCCAATTTCATACAATGAGTTTTCAATTGCGTATTTCACAAACGGTAAGTCAGCTTGCTGACGACCTTCATCTTCAAAGCGCTTTAACACTGTAGACGCTAAATATAAATGACTTAGTACATCACCTAAACGCGCTGAAATCATCTCTTTACGCTTTAGCTCGCCACCAAGTACCAACATGGCTACATCGGTTGTAAAAGCAAGGCCTCGACTCATTCTGCTTAGCTGTTTGTAGTAAACAGCGGTTGCACCACACACGGGCGCTTTAGCAAAACAGCTACGTGTTAAGCCATGCAAAAAAGCCATGCCTGCATTACTGGCTGCAAATAAAATATGCTTCATCAATAAACTATCAAATTGATCAAGTGCTGCATCGTCGTCTTCCATTGCGGCAGCTTCCATTTCTTTTAACACAAACGGATGACAACGGGTGGCACCTTGTCCAAATATCATTAGGTTACGCGTTAAAATATTAGCCCCTTCAACCGTAATAGATACCGGAATGCCCATATAACCATGGGCTAAATAGTTATTAGGGCCCACTTGTATTCCTTTACCTGAGTGAATATCCATTGCATCGTTCATTACCGTACGGCCCATTTCGGTCATATGGTATTTTGCGATGGCGGTCACCACCGAGGGGCTTAATTTTAAATCAATGGCACCGGCAGTCATTAACCGTGCTGACTCAAGTGTATATGTTAATCCGCCAATACGGGCTAGTGCTTCTTGTACACCTTCAAACTGGCCAATAGATACACCAAACTGCTGGCGCACCATGGCGTAAGCAGAGGTCATTTTTGACGCTAAATGCCCTGTTGCCGTACTCAGTGCTGGCAATGAAATACCGCGCCCAGCACTTAAACACTCAACCAGCATACGCCAGCCTCGTCCTGCACCTTGTTGACCACCAATAATCCAATCTAGTGGAATAAATACATCTTTACCGTAAGTAGTCCCGTTCATGAATGCCATATTTAAAGGATAATGGCGCTCGCCGGTTTCTACCCCTTCGTGATCGGTAGGAATTAGTGCGCAGGTAATACCAAGCTCTTTTTCATCACCAAGTAGCCCATCGGGGTCATACATTTTAAAAGCAAGGCCAAGTACAGTTGCAATAGGCGCCAGTGTAATATAGCGCTTAGACCAATTTAAACGCAGGCCTATTACCTCTTCACCATTATGCTGGCCTTTACATACTACGCCAGAGTCAGGGATACTACCTGCATCAGAGCCAGCTTCTGGGCCAGTAAGTGCAAAACACGGCACATCTTTACCGTTAGCAAGTGTTGGTAACCAGCGCTCTTGTTGTTCTTTTGTACCGTAATGTAGTAATAACTCACCTGGGCCTAAGCTGTTAGGCACCATAACCGTCACAGCGGCAGTTAAGCTTTTAGTGGCAATTTTTGACACTATGGTTGAATTAGCAATGGCAGAGAACTCTCTCCCACCAAATTTTTCAGGAATGATCAGCGCAAAAAAGCCTTCTGTTTTTAAGTAATCCCAGACTTCTTTTGGCAGGTCTTTGTCTTTTTGTACAATTTGGTAATCATCTAGCATCGCCAGTAGCGTGTTAACCTGATTATCCATAAAGTCACTTTCTTTAGCACTAAGCTCAGGTTTAGGAAAGTTATGCAGTTTTTGCCAATCTGGGTTACCACTAAATAGCTCACCATCCCACCATACATCGCCGGCTTCCATTGCCTCTCGCTCAGTTTGCGAGAGCGGCGGAAGTACCTTTTTAAACATTTTAAACGTAGGACGGCTGATCAGGTTGAGGCGAATATCTTTGACTGCAAAAATAACCACCACCACGACCAGCAATATTATAAATACCGACATGAGCACATTCCTTTTACATTGAATGAAAATAGTAACTTAATTATGACCCATCTTAGTTTAAATACAATCATTGCGCGATGTGCCACACGCCTTAACGTATTAATTTCATTGTTTTAAACATCGCTGCTATTATCACTCTCTTAATAACAATAAACCAAAGGAATACAATGAACACACCACGCTTTAAATTAAGTATGAGCGCCTTAATAGTCGCAAGCACATTAGCGCTGAGCGCCTGCGAAGCTGAAATAGCCATAGACACTACCGATTCAGCACAATCAGAGTCTCCTCTTACAAAACAAGATGCCAATGCGTTTATTGCCAAAGCCGAGCAAGAACTCAGTGAGCTTTACCTAGAGTCGAGCCGCGCTGAGTGGATTTACGCAAATTTTATAACACACGACACCTCGGCGTTATCTGCCGAGGTTAATCGTAAAATGACCGAGTCGGTCGTACGTTTAGCTAATCAGGCAGCCCAATTTGACGACTTAGCGCTGGATTACGATGCACGCCGCAAGCTTAATAAACTTAAACTTGCGCTTACTTTACCCGCTCCACAGGACGCTGAAAAAACAGCTCAGCTTTCAACTATTGTGGCAGAGCTAGGTGGTTTATACGGTAAAGGTAAATATTGTAAAGACGATGGCAGCTGTTTAAGCCTTGGTGATATGACCGCAAAAATGGCCACCAGCCGTGATTACAACGAGCTACTTGATTTATGGCAAGGGTGGCGTCAAATTTCAAAGCCAATGCGCCCACTTTACGAGCAACAAGTAACCCTAACAAACGAAGGGGCTAAAGAGCTAGGTTATGCTGATACCGGCGCAATGTGGCGCAGCAAGTACGATATGCCCGCCGATGACTTTACAACCGAGCTTGACCGCATTTGGGGGCAAGTAAAGCCACTTTATAACTCACTGCATTGCCATGTACGCGCTAAATTAGGCGATAAATACGGCACCGATAAAGTGCCACAAGATGAGCCTATTCCTGCGCATTTATTAGGAAACATGTGGGCACAAGCATGGGGTAACATTTACGATGTAGTCGCACCAGAAAACGCCGATCCGGGTTACGATGTTACCGAGCTATTAGCTAAAAATAATTACGACGAGCTTAAGATGGTAAAAGGGGCTGAAACCTTTTTTACCTCAATGGGATTTGAGCCACTGCCAGAGACCTTTTACGAGCGCTCATTATTTGTAAAACCAAAAGACAGAGACGTGCAGTGTCATGCCTCTGCATGGAATATAGACAGTAAAGACGATTTACGTATTAAAATGTGTATTCAACGCACAGGCGAAGAGTTCTCTGTTATTCATCATGAGCTAGGCCACAATTTTTATCAGCGCGCTTATAATAAACAGCCTTTATTTTATCAAGAAAGTGCCAACGATGGTTTTCATGAAGCGATTGGCGACACCATTGCCCTTTCGGTTACACCAGGCTACTTAAAAGAAATTGGCTTACTAGAGCAAGTACCTGATGAGTCAAAAGACATTGGCTTACTAATGAAAATGGCGCTAGATAAAGTCGCCTTTGTGCCCTTTAGCTTAATGGTTGACCAATGGCGCTGGCAGGTATTTTCGGGCCAAGTAAAGCCACAAGATTATAATAAAGCATGGTGGGAGCTACGTGAAAAATACCAAGGTGTGAAAGCGCCTATTGCACGCAGCGAAGACGACTTTGACCCTGGTGCTAAATACCACGTACCAGGCAACACTCCTTATACACGTTACTTTTTAGCGCATATTTTACAGTTTGAATTTCATCGTAGTTTATGTGAAATAGCCGGTAACGATAAAGCCATTCACCGCTGCTCTATTTACAACTCAAAAGAAGCAGGCGAAAAACTAAACGCAATGCTTGAAATGGGCTCTTCTCGTCCATGGCAAGAAGCCCTTGAAACCATCACTGGCAAGCCGCAAATGGATGCAACCGCCATGCTTGATTACTTTGCACCGCTGCAACGCTATTTAGATGAGCAGAACAAAGGCCGTAATTGCGGCTGGTAATATAATTAAGCTCAAACATTAAAAACAACAAAGCCCGCTAATTAAGCGGGCTTTTTAATACTCTTGTTTTAACTAAGTCAGAAACTTAATTAAAACTGAAAACGCATGTTTGCAAAGTATGCATCGTTATCAGAGTCATCTGCATTGTTCTCGTAACCTACTTTAAGACCAATGTTTTTATTGATGAAGTGCTGAGCACCAAAGCTGTATGTATCTTGCTTGTTGTAGTTAGCAAATACCGAGGTTGCTTTTGAGAAGTAGTAGTTAGTTTCTGCTACCCACTGGTTTTCTGCATCTTCAATGCTCTCGTATTTACCTTCAAACGTTAAAAAATTACCTTGTTGTAAGTCTATAAAGTATTTAGCTGCAACGGCGCGGTAATCAAAATCGTCATCTGCGGTAAGTGTTACACCTACGTAGTCTGTGCTGTTTAGCATGTGATTGTATGCTAAATCAAACAAAGCAAAGTCATCGCCGTCTTTGTTTTCAACAAGCGTTACTTTTGCTAATAAATCAGGGTTAAAGAAGTAGCCACCAGTTAGCTTGTAAAGCTCACCGTTAGAGCCCGAATCTGGGTCAAGGTTTTCGTAAGAAGCACCTACTAAAAATTCATTAATGAAGTACTCACCACCAACATTCGTTAAATCGCCAAAGTCGTCATCAGCGTAGCTGCCGTATACGTTAGTTTGCTTATTGATGTATTCAAACTGATCGTACGGACCTAATGTTTTTTTAGGAGATAGGTAATAAATAGAGTCTACAGCAACAGTGTCGTTGTTATCGCTATCTTTGTAGCTTAAATTACTGATTGAATTGTAGCTGTCTGCAGCAGCCGCAGTGCTAGATAATAAAATGCTTGAAATAATAACTGCTAATTTTTTCATTGTAAGACTTCCCTTTGTGCATTGCTTTTTATGCTTTAGCTCATTGACTAAAGTGGGGACATGCTAACGCTGAGAAACTGAATGAAAACTTAATTAAGCAGTTGTATTTATTAAGTTAATTGTAAGTAGGTGTAAGAAACTGTAAATTTAAAGTAGTTGCAACATGTAGTCAACAACTACTTAAAACATGTTCAGCAAATTAAAGCGCATGCTGACTTATTACACGATAAACTTCGTTAATATTATCGCCCGATTTAAATTCTTTACTAATAGGCGTTGGATCTGACCCTATCCAAATTTTAAGCTCGGCGTCTAAGTCAAAGTGCCCTGCACTTTCTTTACTAAACTTAGTAATTTTAGAGTAAGCAATACTCACCATTTCCATTTTAGAGCCGGTCATACCTTGCTTATCAATTAAAATTAAACGCTTATTAGTAAAAATAAACATATCGCGAATCACCTTATAGGCTTTTTCTACTTGCTCGCCATCTATTAGCGTATTGGCAAGCACTTTTTCTAAATCAGAATCATCTACTTCGCTTGCGTTACCCATTAAACCACTGAGTAGTCCCATTATACTTTCTCCTGTGTAAATATTTGATTTTCTAATGTGTGGCCATTTACCAACTGCCTATATTGCCAATTTTGCTGATGGCAAAAGTTTAATAAAGCAATATCAAGTGGCTCACCGATTGGTTGGTACTCAATCACGTATTCTTTATGTTGGCTCATATACACACGGCTTACACCTGCTAACGCCTGCAGTTGCTGCTCCACATTTTGATACGCCTCGTTGAGCATTAAGGTATAAAAGTGAGTATGCATATTGTTGTCTTTTGTTTGGTGCTCGCTCAAAATGCCCTTATCTAGGTGGAGCACTTGGGAGCATAATCGCTCAAGTTCGGTTAAATCGTGCGAGCTTAAAATAAAGGTGGCCTCGCTACTTAAGCTCGATACCAGCTCGCGCACCTCTCTGGCATGAATAGGATCAAGCCCTGCTGTGGCCTCATCAAGCATCACTATTTTCGGCGAGCCAATCAGCGCTTGCGCTATCGTTACCCGTTTTCGCATACCATGAGATAAATCGCCCGCACGCTGTTTAGCGACTTCTTTTAAGCCAACTAAATCGAGTACGCGCAGCGCTTCATTGTGGCTTTGTTTAGCACCCATACCTTGCAACTTGCCATAAAACGCCAGTTGCTTATCTATATTAAAACGTGGATCTAACTGCGCATCTTGTGGCAAAGCACTCACTTGGTTAAACAATGCAGCGCTTCCAGGCTTATGTCCTAAAATACTCAGCTCACCATGGCTTGGGTTAATATAGCCGCACAATAAACTAAATAATGTGGTTTTACCGGCACCATTGGGGCCCACTAGCGCAACTGGCGCACCTTTACTAATTTCAAAGTTCACATTATTAAGTGCTTGCTTTGCGCCATACGATTTACACAAGCCGCTGGCTTTTATTAATACGCTCATAGCGAACTCCTTGTAAATAATTTATGTGCAATAGCGATAAATACAGCGCTTTGTATAAGTGGTACACCTAATGCGCTTAATAAAGGTAAGTTTTGTCCTGCTAATAACTCAGAGTTAACACCTGGGAATATATAATCGAGCGCATTTAAAGCCGGTACCTGCCATGCCAATATTCCTACAACAATGCCGCCTCCAGCAAAATATAAAATAGCCAATACAATGGCTAAACGTGATGAGCGAGCAAAGGTATTTATTAAACACATTAGTGCGATAAATGGGCTAAGCACTATTACCATGACCATAAAAATAGAAAGTGCGCGAATAAAGCCGCCCATTAACAAGCTGGGATCTCTATAACCAAGCACACCTAGTGTGGCAACAAGGGTTATAGCTAATAAACACGCCAATACACCAAGTTGCCCTAAAAAACGGCCAAATAAAATTTCAAAGCGCGTAGCGCGCAGCGATATAAACCTTAGCGTGCCACGCTCTCTATCGCCAACGGTTTGATCGCTTGATATAAAAATAGCAAACAGCGGAAAGCTATACAAAGCAACCAGCCAGTACATAGCAAATTCGGCTTCAGGCCAATCAAGTAACTTACTTAGGCCAATGCTGCCTGAAATATCGCGCACCATTTGTTCAAAATCAGGTGCACTAATAATGCTAACTGCTTGCCCTATTGGGTAGCGCAATATTAATAACCAAACTAGCGCAAAAGCGGCCATAGCAATTAAGCCGCGTTTAGTTAAAAACATACGTACTAGCTCAAAGCCCGCTATTTGGGTTAATCGCCCTATGTTTAGTAATGATGATGTTGCCATTGGCTTTCCTTAATGACGTTGCTCATGCTTTAAAATTAAGCGTAATATAACCACAGTAAGTGTAAACACCTTGAATTACCAGCAAAAAAAAGCTCACCTTAAGTGAGCTTTGTAACAAACCATTTAAATGTAACAGGCCAAACTCCGTTTATTTTGGCCAAATTTTATAAATGCTGCTGATATACTTTAAGCGCTTGGCTTAAGTCGTTAATTAAATCATCAACGTCTTCAAGGCCAATATGTAAGCGGATCACCGGGCCTAAATCCCAACCGGTTTTAGAGCGAAGCCCTTTCATGGTTAAATTAGCCGTCACTAGGCTTTCAAAACCGCCCCACGAAAAGCCCATTTTAATATGCTCAAGGCTATCTAAAAATGCATCAATGGCTTTTTGGTTACCGGTTTTCATTATAAATGAGAACAACCCATTGCTGCCATCAAAGTCGCGCTTAAAAAATTCATGCCCAGGGCAGGTTTCAAATGCAGGGTGGCGAATATGATCAACTAACTCATGTTGCTCAAGCCATTTTGCCACCTCTATAGCCGCCTTTTCGTGTTGGTTTAAACGCACCGCCATTGTACGTAAACCTCTAAGCGCTAAATAAGCATCATCGGCACTAGTGCACTGCCCTAATAAATACGACTGTTCACGCAGGGTTGGCCAGTACTTTTTATTTGCCACTGCGACCCCCATCATTACATCAGAATGGCCAACAATGTACTTAGTTGCTGCTTGAATACTAATATCCACGCCGTGCTCAAGTGGGCGGTAATGCAAGCCATTGCCGTAGGTGTTATCTAGCATGGTCATAATATTATGCTCATTGGCTACCTTTACCATAGCAGGCACATCTTGTATTTCCATGGTAATAGAACCTGGCGATTCTAAAAATAGCACCTTTGTGTTTGGCTGAATATACTCTTTAATACCCGCGCCTATTGTCGGGGGGTAATACGTGGTTGTTATTCCAAGGCCTGCTAAAATTTTATCGCAAAAATCACGCGTTGGTTCATACACGTTATCAACCATTAATATGTGATCGCCCGCTTTTACAAACGACAATAACGCTTGGCTTATTGCCGCTGCACCGCATGGGTAAAGCGCGCAGCCTTCGCCGCCCTCAAGCTCAGTAATCGCTTCTTGCAGGGCAAAATGCGTACTTGTGCCACGCCGACCATAAAATAAAGTTTTATCGCCGCGGGTTTTAGCCGCGTTTTTTAAATCGGCCACGCTATCAAATACAATCGTAGAGGCACGTTGCACCACAGGATTTACTACACCATGGGTATAGGCTTTTTTACGCCCTGATGACACTAACTGCGTGTTTTTATTTTTGCTCGACATTATTAATCCTTAAACCTTATTTGTAAGCCATTGTTCAATTAAAAAGCGCGAAATTGAATCGACCCGCGGGAGTTTATAATGATCGCCTTCATCGCCCATATTGCCAAACGCCCTCACTTCTTCGCGAGTAAACCATTTAGCATCGTCTAATTCGTCTTTATCTACGTTTATTTGCTCAGTTTTAGCCTCTGCAATAAAACCTAGCATAATAGATGAAGGAAAAGGCCATGGCTGAGAAGCAATGTAACGTACATTTTCAACATCAACGCCCGCCTCTTCTTTTACTTCACGCGCTACAGCTTGCTCTAGTGTTTCACCTGGGTCTACAAAACCCGCCAATGACGAATACATGCCTTGCTGCCATATTGCTTGGCGACCCAATAAACAGCGATCTACGCCATCTTCAAATACTTTAGTAACCACCATAATAACCGCAGGGTCAGTACGTGGAAATGTAGGGTGTTTACAGTGCTCGTTTTCACATAGGCGTGAGTGCCCTGCCTCTACTAATGTATTTTTACTGCCACAACGTCCACAAAAACTATGCGTTGCATGCCAATAACATAAGCCACGGGCAAGTGCGGCGATAGAGCCATCTTTTATATCAACGTGAGGGCCATATTGGCGTATATCAAAAAACTGTGCGTCGCCTATAACGTGATTGAGTTCGTCGTCGTGTATGGCTGAAACATCTAACGCAAACACACCCTGTTGCTCGGTATTTGAGCCTAAATAAATAGCGTTTGATAAATCTAAATGGGCAATTTGCTGATAAGTTAAGTAGCACACTTGAGCTGCGTCTTTATAAAACAAAGTGTGGTTATTATTCACCAAAAGCCACTTACTTTGTGCCGACATTTGCGCGTTTAACCACGCCGCGTTTTTACGAAAATTAGACCCGCGGTCTAATGGCATGTCGCTGTAATAAAGCATGTGAGTCCTCAATAACATGGTATGGCGTAAAATTACCATAACCGCTGAGTAAACCCAATTTATTACAGTAATAAAAAAAGCCTATATTAGCTTTATAGGCTCTTTATTAAAAACTCTCATGTTGCAGGCACTTAGCTGCTATATTTCACGCTTTAAAGTAGCAAATTGTCATCAATTAAGTGAAACTGCTCAGCACTTTGTTTAAGCACCTCAGCGGTTAACTTATCGGCGCCGTACACATCGCATGGTACATTGTATTGATTTTTTAAATGCCCGAGCAATAAAGCAAAGTCGCCATCACCAGAGAGCAAAATAACTTTATCGAGGTTTTTACCTTGCTCTAGCATATCTATGGTTATGCCTACATCCCAATCCCCTTTTGCGCTGCCGTCACGGCGCTGAATAAACGGCTTTAGTTTTACCTCAAAGCCAATAGCACGCAAAATATTTTGAAACTGGTTTTGTTTTTCGTCACCACGGTGAATGGCATACGCGAACGCGCACTCTATTGAGTATTGCTGTTTCATAAGCGCCCAGAATGCATTGTAATCAAAATTTTTACGGTAACTTTCGCGGCACGTGTAATAAATGTTTTGTACATCAACAAAAATACCGACTCGTGGCTTACTAGTTTGCTGATCGTTTTGTAAAGTCATTTGTTTCCTTAAGTACTCACAATTCAGCGTAGCTGAAATAAATAGCTATAAACGAGTGAGCCTTGCAATTTTGTTTTAAGTAACCTAAATTGGTTACTTAATTAAATGTAACCAAATTTGGTTACCTGATTTTATGTAACTGCATTAAGTTACTTTTTGGATTTTTATGATTGGTGTGATCAGCGGCGATATAATTAAATCGCAAAAAATACCTAAGCAACAATACGATGCCATGCTTTATCAGTTAGCGCAAAGTTTGCGTGCAAATTGTGACAAATCATCATTGTGGACCATGTACCGAGGCGATGCCTTTCAGCTACAAATAAACCAAAGTGAGCAATTAATAAAAACCGCTATTATTATTTATTTGCATTTAAAGTCGGCAGGTTATGAGCTGCGCCAAAGCATGGCCTTAGGCGAGATAGATAACCCACGCAGTGATATAAAAACAGCCACCGGCTCGGCCTTTGTGCTCTCTGGGCAAGGCCTTGATAAAATAGCCAACCAGCGCTTTACCTTACAGGTAGCAAAGCACAGCATAGATGAAGGCTTTAGCCTTAATCTTGCCTTTGTAGATACTTTGCTTAGCAAAATAACGCAAAAACAAGCTAATGCACTATACGTGTATTTAACTCAAGCCGATAACAGCCATGCAGCTTTAGCAAAAGAGCTCAATACCAGTCGCGAAAACGTGACTAAGTTATTAAACCTAGCCAATTATCAGCTAATAGAGCGCTTTATAATACATGCTAAGCAGGTCATAACCACGATTTCAAAAGGAAGTGAGTAATGGGGTTTTCGTTATTATTAGTGGCATTAATTATAGGCCACCTAGTCAGTGACTTTTTTTTACAACCAATGAGCTGGGTAAACGATAGAAACACCCATCACTTTAAAGCTAAAAAACTTTACCTGCATGTATTAGTGCACGGTGTGGTGAGCGCTATTATTTTAGCGTTTTGGGAGTATAGCTATGGCTGGCAACAACTAAGCACCGTGTTACTTTCTACAGCGGCAATTATGCTTAGCCACTACCTAATAGATATTACTAAGTCGTACTCAAATAAAGGGGTTGTGCCCTTTTTACTCGACCAAATAGCGCATATAGCCGTAATAATAGCACTGTGTATTTATATAACTGATAACCAAAGTTTAATCGCGTACGCAAGCGCACTTGCCACTGACCCGAAAGTACTTTGGGTTGTATGCGGATATTTAATTATATTAAGCCCAAGTGCCGTATTTATAAGAATGATGCTTGAAAGGCTCACCGCTAACTTTTCAAGTGAGGGCAGCTTACCACTGGCCGGACAAAGCATTGGCATGCTAGAGCGCGTATTAATGCTGAGCTTTATATTACTTGATCAATTTGCGGGGCTTGGTTTTTTGCTTGCAGCCAAATCGGTCTTTAGGTTTGGTGATTTAAGTGCCAGTAAGGATAAAAAGCTCACCGAGTACGTTATGCTTGGCACCTTATTAAGTGTAAGTGTTACCTTGTTTGTAGGTTTAGCCGTTAATTCGTTGATTAGGTAAGTGTAAATTTCAGATAATAAAAAACGCGCTACTTCTATTAAAAAGGTAGCGCGTTTTTTATTGGTGTTTAATTAAAGACCAATACAATCATTAATAATGATTAATCGTTATTATTTGCACGACGACGGCGTTGGCCATTGCCACCCACCGATTGACGCTTTGCCCATGGGTTTTGTGCATTATCATCGGTTCTAGCCGCTGGTTTTTTAGAGCCACCACGGCGAGGGCCTGTACCGTTGCCGCCATTGTTAGGCTTTTTACTGCTTGGCTTATCAGACTTAGGTTTGTTAAACGGCTGCTTTGCTTTTTTAGGCTTTTTAGGTTTAATTGGGCGCGCATCTAATGCGCGCTCAGGTACGGGGCTAGTTGGTTCAAACCCAGGCTCTTCAGCGCGAGGGATAAGCTCACCAATAAAACGTTCAATACCGTATAAATCAGCAGCGTCATCGGCAGTTACAAACGAAATAGCATGCCCTGATGCACCAGCACGGCCTGTACGACCAATACGGTGCACGTAATCTTCGTATACATTTGGTAAGTCGTAGTTAACCACATGCGGTAGTTCAACAATATCTAGACCACGTGCCACTATATCGGTCGCTACAAGTACACGTACTTCACCGCTTTTAAAGCCATCTAATGCTTTAACACGGGCACCTTGTGATTTATTACCATGAATAGCGGCGCCTGCAATGTTATCACGCTCGAGTTGTTTAACTAAACGGTTAGCACCGTGCTTGGTACGGCTAAACACTAATACTTGTTGCCAATCGTTGCTACGAATTAAATGGCTAAGTAATGCGGTTTTACGCGATTTATCAACCGCATAAACGCTTTGTGTTACGCTTTTAGCCGTGGTGTTTTTTGCCGCAACTGATATTTCAACAGGGTCATTAATTAGCCCTTTTGCTAACGCACGAATATCATCTGAAAACGTGGCCGAAAACATTAAGTTTTGGCGTTTAGGTGGCATTTTAGCAATCAGGCGTTTAATGTCGTGAATAAACCCCATATCAAGCATGCGGTCAGCTTCATCAAGTACCAGTACTTCAACGCTATCAAACTTAACTGCGTTTTGATTATGTAAATCAATTAAACGCCCTGGCGTTGCCACTAAAATATCAACCCCTTTACGAAGGCGCTGCATTTGTGGGTTTATTTTTACGCCGCCGTACACTACAAACGAACTTACATCAGAGTGCTTAGCGTATTCTTCAACGTTTTCGCTTACCTGCAAAGCCAGCTCGCGCGTAGGCGCTAAAATAAGGGCACGTACGTTATTGCTTTTTGCTTTATTGCCTTTAGATAACAGCTCAATTAGCGGTAACGTAAAACCGGCGGTTTTACCTGTACCTGTTTGTGCGGCCGCCATTACATCGCGACGTTCAATAATTGCAGGAATTGCTTGAGCCTGAATAGGCGTTGGCGTTTCATAGCCCTTTTCTAAAACCGCGTTAACTAAAGACTGTGATAAACCTAAACCATCAAAACTCATAAAATCTCTCAATAAAATAAAGGCCAAACCGGCCAAGGGCGCATTATACGCAACTAACTTAGAAATGCATGGAAATATTCACTTTGCCAAATAAGCTCCCATCGCAAAAAAGCAAATAGCAATACAAAACAGCACGATGGCATTAAAGCAGGCACGTTTTTATTAAATCAAAATATGTACTACCTAGGGGCGATTAAATCGCAGCGGGGGGATAACCCAATGGGTTATGTAAAACAACAAAAGCGGCTAAAAAGCCGCTTTTGAATAGATGCTATTTAAAAAGCAGCTATTATTTAACACCTAGCTCGCGTAAACGCTCTTGTAGGTAGCTGTCTGCAGTGTAGCGCTCAGAAAGCACAACATCAGGACGTGGGTGTAAAAACAGCGGTAAAGAAATACGCGACTTAGTCGACGCTTTACCCGTTGGGTTAATTACACGGTGAATAGTCGATGGGAAATACCCGCCCGACGCTTCTTGTAACATGTCACCAATATTAATAATTAAGCTACCAAAGTCACATGGCACATCTAACCAACCGCCATCAGTTTTTTGAACTTGCAGGCCTGGCTCGTTTGATGCCGGTAACACTGTTAATAAGTTAATGTCACCATGTGCTGCAGCGCGAATTGCACCTGGCTCTTCATCACCTGTCATTGGCGGGTAATGTAAAATACGTAACAATGTTTGCTCAGAATCAGCAATCATATCTTTTAAATCGATAGAAAACTTAGCACGTACATCGGCTGGTGCCTCTGCTTGAACCCAGCTTAAAAGCGTTGCTGCAAATTCGTTAGCTAAGCGGTAGTACTCACGTACGTCGGCTTCAAGCTCTGCAGGCACGCGACCTTTAGGGTAAACATGAAAGTACTCTTTAATGTCTTTAACTGTAAAGCCTTTAGCTACCTCAGAGACAGAAGGCGGGAAATAACCGTCTTGTGTTTCTTTAGAAAATAAAAAGTCGTGCTTTTGCTCTGAATTAAAAAAGTCTTGCCATTTTTCGTATATAGACTCAACTAAAGATTGCGGGATTGGGTGATTTTTTAATACACCAAAACCGGTGTTTCTTAACGATTCAACAAATTGAGCAGCCGCATCGGGAGCTTTATAATCAACAGTAGGTAATTGCATTGTACGTTCCAGTGAATAGGTTGTAAGAACAGTGCCGCTTTAAATATAGCTAATATGCCAAAATAAAGTAGCAAAGCCTTAATTATAGCGCTGTGCGAGGATAGACAAACCACCCCAAAAACATAAGGACAAATGTCCGCAAGGTGAATTAGTGAACAACTTACTTGATCAAGATCAAAGTATAAAAAACATTGAAATTGCACTCATTAGTGCTTATATCTTATCTATTATTGTAATGTATTTTCATGAAACACTAAGGCTCTTCTATGCGACAAAAAGTATCTTTTAAAAGCGGCGATTTAGAACTGGCAGGCCAGCTTGAGCGCCCAGCAGGAGATGTAAAGTTTTATGCTTTATTTGCACACTGCTTTACCTGTGGTAAAGATATTGCTGCCGCCACACGAATAAGCCGCGCCCTTACCCAACAAGGT
Organism: Pseudoalteromonas sp. P1-13-1a; assembly: GCF_001401875.1. NCBI lineage: Bacteria > Pseudomonadati > Pseudomonadota > Gammaproteobacteria > Alteromonadales > Pseudoalteromonadaceae > Pseudoalteromonas > Pseudoalteromonas sp. P1-13-1a. Next base: position 21,862 of record NZ_LKDV01000002.1, read on the forward strand.
ATAGCCGTACTGCGCTTTGATTTTACCGGTCTTGGTAATAGTGACGGCGACTTCGCAAATAGTAACTTTTCATCCAATATTCAAGATTTAGTGGCCGCAGCCGATCACTTGCGCACACACTTTGACGCACCACAACTGTTAATTGGCCACAGCTTAGGCGGCGCTGCCGTACTGGCTGCTGCAGAGCATATTCCTGAAGTATCGGCTATTACAACCATTGGCGCCCCTTCAGATGCAAAACATGTTGCACATAACTTTGAAGCCCACTTAGATGAAATAAACGCTGCAGGCGAGGCAAAAGTGAGCTTAGCTGGGCGCGAATTTACCATAAAAAAACAGTTTGTAGAGGATATAGCAAAGTACGACCGTAGCCACATAGGAAAATTAAAACGCGCGCTTTTAGTTATGCACTCCCCTATTGATACCACGGTTAATATTTCAGAAGCCGAGAAAATTTACGCATCAGCCAAGCACCCTAAAAGCTTTATTAGCCTCGATAACGCCGACCACTTACTAAGTAATAAAAACGATGCCGAGTACGCTGCTACGCTTATTGCTAATTGGGCAAACCGCTACGTTAAATATGAGCAAAAAAACTACAGCGCAAAATTAGAAAACGGCAAAGTACTGGTTGAAGAAAAAGATCATATATTTACTCAGCACGTCAGTACTAAAGATCATACATGGCTTGCCGATGAGCCATTAAAGGTAGGTGGCAGTAATTTAGGGCCCGATCCTTACGACCATATACTCGCAGGCCTAGGCGCCTGTACCTCAATGACACTGCGTATGTATGCAACCTTAAAAAAGCTGCCGCTTGATCATGTAAAAGTAGAACTTGAACACACCCGCGACTACTACCAAGATTGCGACAATGGCGAGTGCACACAAAACCTAGAGGCCATTACCCGTAAAATTACCCTACGCGGCGACTTAACCGAAGTACAGCGCCAACGCCTGCTAGAAATAGCCGACAAATGCCCAGTGCATAAAACCCTGCATAACAGCCCAATTGTAGTAAGCGAATTAGTTGAGTAACTAAAACAAAAATAGCGCAGCTGTGGCTGCGCTACCTTAGATGTTCAATAAAGCAATCTCACAATCTGAGATAAAATATAGAGGTTGAATAACAGGTACAATTCTAGTAGTTTGTTGGTAAAATTATACAACCAAGGATAGGTATTTATAGTATGAATAAAAATACTTACTATGAGCGCAACAACTTTTCAATTTACGAAGTAACAAACAAAACAGGTATCGAGTTAACTTTATCTGAGCTAAAACAAATTGAATTGGCTATGCTAATTACCCCAAAAGCATTAACAACTTTTATTAATATATTGCACAACCCTGCTAACTTAGATAAAAAGAAAAAAGAAAAATTCGAATCAATTATGAAACAATATGGTTTTGTTAATTCAATTAATTTTGAAGCAACACGAACATTTTTAATCCGCCAAGCGCGTAAAGTAATTAACCTTATTGGTTCTATGTATTTGACTCCACAAAAATTGTATAAATGTGCTGAGTTTGGCGATGCTACCTATTATGAGAGATATGGAATTATAGGATTTGGCAAGAGTTTTTTTAGCGTAGGTACTGATAGAAAAGTAGATACTATTGTTCATGAGTTTAGTCACGCAGTTTGGACTTCTGAAGATACAGCATATAACGCGAGAACTGCTATAAAGGATCTTCATTTCATCGCTCAAAAGGCACAGATTTATCAAACTAATGAAGACAGAGATACATTGCTATATTCGGCATATCTTTTTGAAAATGCAGTGCGGACAGCTCAATGAAAACTTTGATCAATATTATATTTCTTTTAATTAGTTACTCTACTTTTGCCAACTCTGAAGAAGTTATCGAAGGTCCTATTGCTGCATCTTCTTATACATTTTGTCATATAGATACTAAATGTATAACTAGTATAAGGTTGGCAAATACTTCGCCTTATCAAGTTAAATTAAGCTCTCTCGCTTTCAATGAACAAGGTATCGACTTAAACTCAATGTTCATATATGAAGTGGACGAATACTTCTCAATAAGAGCAGAAAACCCAAATGCAAAGGTCCCTGAACAACCTATACAAGGGCGCCGGCGTGCACACAAAAAATTATCCTCGATAGAGTTCGAACCGCTTGAAGTAAAGTTTATAGAGCTAAAAGGCATGGAAGAAAAGTTTGCTTTGGACCCCGAAAAAAAATACTTAGTGAGTACAATTACACCGTTCGTCAACTTGTACATTAACGGTAAATTTGTTGATATCATTACCATAAGAACGAAATATTCACTCCTAGCTATTCCTACAAAAGATATGGAAATAAAGGAACGGCCAATAAAACAGTTTGCTACACCGCAAGGGTAATCTGCAATAATATACATGGTTTGTTTAATACCACTAAAAATTCTGCGTCAGCTTAAACCTTTATATATCAAGCCAGTTTAAAATTGGCTTAATTATATCTTGCCTAATTATCTAAAAACGCCACTACTTCTTTTCTCATTCTATCTACCAGCCACGCTGGCCCGCCATCATACATATCGTTATGGCGCGATTTTTCAATCATTACTTGGCTAACAGGGAACTTTTTAAGCTCTGTTTCATTTAATAAAACATTCGCATCGGCTGGATAGTCACTACCACGCAGTGTAAGCACGCGTATGTTTTTATTACGTGGGATCAACATGCGGCGGTGGTCGAGGGTAATCATTTGGCTTACTTCATTTGGGTAGATTGCAGCGTATAAAACGGATATATCGCCGCCGTTTGAGTGCCCAAATAGCGTGAGTTGGGAAAAGTCATACTCAGGGTATTGCGCACTGAGCTGATTAACTAAAAATTTAAGGGTAACCACACCGCGGTGCCAGTTTTCCATGCGGGTGGTTAAATAAGGCTGCTTACGGCTGAGTTTAGGATCGGTGTTAAGCTCATGCGCGACGGCAATGCTTAAATAGCCTTGTGCATTAAATAGCTTACTCGCAAATGAGTAGTTATTGTGGCTAATGCCATAGCCTGCATTTACAAATACTACGGGGCACTTTGCCTGCTCGCTGCATTGATTACTGTTATTTGGAAGCGTGATATTGATAGGTATGGTTCGATTGCGGCTTTGATCCACTATTACATTGTCATCAGCAACGCTTAATGGTGACATTAAACTCGCACTTAGGCTAAATGCGCTTAATGTTAGTAACTTCTTTATTATTTTATGCATGTTTTTAAATCGTATAAATTATTGTTTTTAAATAAAAATAACTTTTACTATAAAGGTTAGCGCGCGCCATTGCTAATGTATGCGATAATACAGGTATTATTTTTAGTTAATTTAGAAAAGTACCGCATGAAATCATACAGCACTATTGAACAACGTATCGACATTTTGCAAAGTCGCATAGAAGCCTATAAAGAAGAAATCGCCGTGTTACAGGCCGAGCCAAAAAGTAACAACGAGCGTATTATTTTTAAATTTATTGAAACGGGCAGCACAGGTAAAACAAAAGACTTTGTTCGCGAGCTTGGCATTAAGTCGCCGCGCGATAGCTTATATTCATCAGGTGATGTAACTAAGCTAATTAAAGACGGCGCTGATGACATTACCCCTGCACTGCTTGAAATTGCCCGCACACTTGCTAGCGCACGTAACAAAAATGGCCCTAGCTGTTAATTAGTTAGCTACTGGTCACTAACTTATTTAGAAGCTCGTAATTTGCAGCTTCTAAATAACCTCAATCATCGGATAATTAGTTACAGAGCTCTATATCAAGGCTTGTAAGCAAGTTAAGTGCTTCAAAGCGCTCGAACTTTGCCCCCGCTAATATATTATTGTTCAAATCAATATTAAACTCAGTTGCGCCAACAAAGTCACACTTAGTTAAATTGGTTTGAAAAAACTCACTATCGCGAAAATTACTCCCTGTAAATGTACTTTGCTTTAAATTGGCATGTCTAAAATCAACATTTTTTGCAAAGCAATGAATTAATTTGAGTGAATTTAACGTTAAGTCAAAAAAAGAGCTGTTACTAAGCTCACAGCTATTAAAGCTCACCGGCGCATGTATACTTAGCGCTCCCCAATCTGCATCGCCCCATTGCACGCTGTTTAACTTACAATGGCTAAAGCTTACACTTTCAAGGGAGCTATAGTCCCACTTGAGTGACGACAAATTACAATTTTTAAAACTGCACTCTATAAATCGGCACGTTTTAAATTGCGCCTGTGAGAAATCACACTCAGTAAACGTACACGCTTCAAATTCTGTGTTTTCGATTGTATTTTTTGCTAGCTGTAAGGCACTAAATTGCTGATCGCAATAATAGTTATTATTTGAAATTGGCACTGTGACTACGTGTCCGTATTTAGGGTTGTTTAATGGGCATAAGGGCTGGTTTTTGGCAAATCTTGTTTAAGCGCTAATAAGGCGATAAAAATTAGGCCAAACAGCGGAAATATCGCTAAGCATCCACCTACAAAGGCTAACACGCCCGGCATGGTGCTTTTACGTTTACCTATTTTGTAGCTAATAAGCGCAAAAATTGGAATGCAAAATAAAATAAAAAACGCTAAAAATTCACCAAATAATGTGAGATTAAACGACATAAGAACTCCCTCTCTATTGGATACTACCAATCTGCTTAAGTTACTAACCATTTATAGCGACAAATAAATAAAATGATAAAAGGCTAAATATTTAAATCGATTAGTATAATATTTAAACTACTTTAAATTTAACCATAAAAAAACCCCTAGGCATACTCCTAAGGGCTTTTAAATCTAGCGAGGCGCATCTACTGCGCGCGATATTACTCTTCGCTAGGTATTGCTTTTTCTACCACACTGATCGCAAGCTCAGTTAACGAGTCGCTATTCGCTTTGCTAGGTGCATCGGTTAATAAGCACGATGCTTGAGTGGTTTTAGGGAACGCAATAACGTCACGAATGTTATCAGTGCCACATAAAAGCATAACTAAACGGTCAAGACCAAAGGCTAAACCAGCATGTGGCGGTGTGCCGTATTTAAGGGCATCAAGTAAAAAGCCAAACTTGTCTTGTTGCTCTTGTGCTTCAATTCCTAAAATTCTAAATGCGGCCTCTTGCATATCTGCATTATGAATACGCACCGAACCACCACCTACTTCGTAGCCATTTAATACCATGTCGTAGGCATCTGAAATAGCCGCTGCTGGGTTTGCTTCAAGCTCTTCTGCGCTGATATCTTTAGGTGCAGTAAATGGATGATGCACAGCATGTAACGTGCCTTCGTCATCTTCTTCAAACATTGGGAAGTCAACAACCCAAAGTGGCGCCCAACTATCAAGATTAGTGATTTCTAAATCAACACCAATCTTCAAGCGAAGCGCGCCCATAGCTTCGTTTACAACGTTGCGTTTATCGGCACCAAATAAAATAATGTCGCCCGTTTGTGCGTTAGTACGCTCAAGTAACTGGGTAATTACCTCTTCGTTTAAAAACTTAGCAACTGGAGATTGAACGCCTTCAGCGCCTGCATCACGGTCGTTTACTTTCATCCACGCCATGCCTTTAGCGCCGTAAATGCCAATAAACTTAGTGTAATCGTCAAGCTGCTTACGCGAAAGTTTAGCGCCACCTGATACTGTTAATACAGCAACACGGCCTTTTTCGTCGTTAGCTGGGCCTGAAAATACGTTAAACTCTACGTCTTTTACCAAATCAGCTACATCAACAAGCTTCATTGGGTTACGTAAATCTGGCTTATCAGAACCGTATAGGCTCATTGCCTCAGAGTAAGGCATAATTGGAAAATCGCCTAAATCAACGTTTAATAATGATTGCCACATTTCACGGATCATTTTTTCGGTCATAGCACGTACTTGATCAGAGCTCATGAACGAGGTTTCTAAATCTATTTGGGTAAATTCAGGTTGGCGATCGGCACGTAAATCTTCATCACGAAAACATTTAACAATTTGGTAGTAACGGTCAAAACCCGACATCATCAACAATTGCTTAAACAACTGTGGTGACTGTGGTAATGCATAAAAGCTACCTTTATGAACACGACTCGGTACTAAGTAATCGCGTGCACCTTCTGGTGTTGCTTTGGTAAGTACAGGTGTTTCAATGTCTAAAAAGCCATTGTCATCTAAAAAGCGACGAACAAAGCTGCTTGCTTTAGCGCGCAGTTTAATACGGTCGCTCATTTCAAGGCGACGTAAATCTAAGTAGCGGTATTTTAAGCGACGCTCTTCTGAATTGGTCTGGTTAAAATCAAGCGGAAGCGGCTCAGAGCGGTTAATAATAGTTAGCTCAGTACCTAAAATTTCTACTTCGCCTGTTGCCATGTCTTTATTAACTTGGCTTTCTGGGCGTGCACGAACAACCCCTTTTAACTGAACACAAAATTCTTGACGAAGTTTGTTAGCGGTATCCATTAACCCTTCAACCTCTGGATCGAATACAACTTGTACTAACCCTTCTCTATCGCGTAAATCGACAAAGATAAGTCCACCAAGGTCACGTCGTTTGTTGATCCAGCCACATAGTTCAACTTCTTGATCTACGTGAGTTTTATTTAGCTGTCCGCAATATATAGAGCGCATAGTTTTCCTGTCAGATAAAAGGCTTGAACGGTTAAATTTATTTGTTTTAAGGCGTGTGATTTAAAAAACAGGTCACCACAATACAAATAAAGCCGCTAGCAATCTAAAAATAATCGAATTAAGCCCTGCATTATACCCAAGTAGTATCAAGATGCTAGGGCGTGTTGAACTTCGGCGGTTGAATTTACAGCAAGCACGGTATGTATTTGTTACACTAGCGCCACAAAGTCATTAAGCCACCCTTTTTATGTTATATATTGGATGCCCTCAGTGGTCGAGCAGCGCCTGGAAAGGCAACTTATTTACCCGCCAATGTAAAAATGTCGATATGCTAAACCAATATGCCCAGCATTTTAACTCAGTTGAAGGCAACACCAGCTTTTACGCAGATCCAGCACCAAGCACCGTTTTACGCTGGGCACAAAGCGTACCCGACAATTTTAAGTTTACGTTTAAATTTCATCGCCGTTTTAGCCACGAGCTTGCGCTTAGTAATGTTCAAACAGAACTTAATGACTGGCTTGCGTTATTTGCCCCAATACTTGAAAAAACAGGACAAATAATGTTGCAATTACCCAAAGCGTTTGGTCCAAACGATTTACCTAAATTAACGCAATTTATTAGCTTGCTCCCCAAAGAGCTAAATTACGGCGTAGAAGTACGCCATACTGATTTTTTTAAAAAAGGTGAGGCCGAAATTGCCCTTAATCAGCTATTAATGGCAAATAATATAAACCGTATTTCTATGGATACCCGTGCGCTTTTTTCAGTAAAGCCCACCACCGAGGCGCTAATAGATGCGCAACAAAAAAAGCCCCACTTACCTGTACATGCAATAGCGACTGGCTCGCAGCCCATGGCCCGCTTTGTCATAGCCGATTTACAAAACGACTATAAATCTTTTTACAAGCCGTGGCTTGGTAAAGTAAAACAATGGCTTGATGAGGGTAAAAGCCCGTATGTGTTTTTTCATACTGCCGACAACCAAGAGTCTCCGTTACTTGCTAGGCAGTTTTGTAAAGACCTAGGGTATAATCACCCGGTATTAAACCCATTCAGTGGCGAAAAAGAAGCCCACCAGCCAACGCTTTTTTAAATAGAGAATAAAAATGAGTGAATACGCACGTTACTTTACCGGCTACCCAGCTAACATTGTTGAGCAAGTATTAAGCCTTATAAATAACAACAAGGTGTGTGACTACTTACTAAAAAAGTACCCACACGCGCACACCATCACCACCGATAAACTGCTTTACAGCTACGCTACAGATTTAAAAAAACAGTATTTAAAAAATGCCCCACCGTTTGGCCGCGCTGCATTTAAAAAACAAGGTGATATGATCACCAATGCACTCGGTACACACACCTACCGCATGCAAGGTAAAACCCGTAAGCACGATTTAGCGATTAACAGTGATTTGCTGCGTGCGCCCGAGCCTTTATTAAAAGCATTAGTGGTACACGAGCTCGCACATTTTAAAGAAAAAGATCACAACAAAAGCTTTTATAAACTGTGCTGCCACATGGAGCCGCAGTATCATCAGTTAGAGTTAGATTTACGAATTTTTTGTGTGGTGGTAGCGATGGGAGAGAATCCTTATTGATCAGCGGTCAGCGGTCAGCGGTCAGCGGTCAGCGGTCAGCGGTCAGCGGTCAGCGGTCAGCGGTCAGCGGTCAGCGAAAATATAAATACAACCTAACTCGTAATCAAAATGCTCAATAATAAAAAACGCGATTTAAAATCGCGTTCTCCATCGTAACTTTTCTACTGACCGCTGATAGCTTAAAACTGACAGCTCAAAAGCACGTTGGGTTTCCCTTCGCTGAACCCAACCTACATTACAGCCCTAGTTCAGCCATAAAGTCGTCATCGGCATCATCTTGCTCTGCTTCTTTTGACTTAGCTTTCTCTTTTTGAGCCTTTTGTTTAGCTTCATTTTCAATAATATCATCAGGGTCTATGGCTTCTACAATGTCGAAGTCGTGTAGTTTAATAAACTCCGTTTTATCCATTGCCAGCTCTAGGTAAAAGATATTTTGGTTGCGTGTAGTAAAGGTTACGCGGCGTGCTTGAGGGCGATCCATTGTAGTATCTACCGATATTTGCACTTGTTTATTAATTGCCATCATTTTTGGCTGGTTTTGTGTAATAGAGGTATGTAATTGCTCGCGCACTTTAGAGGTAAAGTCGCCTACAATTTGGTTCATCAGCTCGCCCATTACATTTGAAACGTCATCGGATAAATGACTGTGGGCAATTTCCTCTTCAGGCATGCCCATATTGCGCATGTAATCGCCGTAAATTTCCATTGCCGCTTGCGCAGTAAAGTTGGTTACAACAAGGCCTGTAAAGCCACCATCAAATAATACAAAACAGCCAATGTCTGGTCGCATACAGGTGCGTGTTATTTTTTGCACCATGGCGGAGTAGCTAATTTCGTTGCCACTGGCTGATGACAGGACCCCAGTCACTGAATGACATAGGGTTGCTAATATATCGTCTGTGCTAATTACCTTACTTTTGCTCATTTAACGTTCTCTTTTATACTTATTATTCATAATTCTAGCCAAGCTACTGAATTTATCACTGACTATCCAGCATAAAATGTTAAAATAGTGCCATTATTTTTAAAGAGACTGCCTTAGTGAGTATAAAAGACAGTATTTACGCCTCTGAGCAACAAGTAAAAGATTTTAGCTTTGACCAAAATGTGGTTGAGGTTTTTCCAGATATGATCCAGCGCTCTGTGCCTGGGTACGCCACCATTGTAAGCACTATGGGTAAATTGGCCGGTGAATATGCGCAAAGTAATTCAAACCTTTACGATTTAGGCTGCTCGCTTGGTGCGGTTACCCTAAGTATGCGCCGTAACATTCGTACCGATAACTGCCACATTATTGCTGTAGATAACTCACAAGCTATGGTTGAGCGCTGTAAGGTACATTTACAAGGCTTTAAGTCTGACGTGCCTGTTACAGTAACTTTAGGCGATATTAACGAGCTTGAAATTCAAAATGCCTCGGTAGTGGCCATGAATTTTACCTTGCAATTTATTCCGCCTTTACAGCGCCAAGCCGTGCTTGAAAAAATTTACGCTAACTTAAAACCCGGTGGCGTACTACTCCTTAGCGAAAAAATTAAAGCCGAAAACGAACAGTGCGATAATTTGTTAATTGATTTGCACCACGACTTTAAACGCCACAATGGCTACTCAGAGCTTGAAATAAGCCAAAAGCGTACAGCCATTGAAAACGTGATGCGCCCCGATACACTAAACACGCACTTTAATCGTTTAAGCGACATTGGTTTTAGCCAAACGCAGGTGTGGTATCAATGTTTTAATTTTTGCTCAATGGTAGCAATTAAATAAAAAGAGTAATGTATGTCTCAATGGTTTAACCAATTTTACGCAGCAATTGCACAAAGCCCGCTTAGCCACTGGCTAGAAACCCTGCCCGGTCAATTAAAACATTGGCAAAACGAGGCAAGCCATGGCGATTTACCAAAATGGCAAAAAGTACTTAAAAATTTGCCTGAAGTAAAAACAACCCACGTTGATATTGCTACTAAAGTAGAAATTGGCGCACCAGGGGAAATGAGCGAAGGCGAGCAAAAACAAGCTACGCATTTATTAAAACGCATGATGCCATGGCGAAAAGGTCCCTTTACTGTACACGGTATTGCAATAAACACAGAGTGGCGCAGCGATTGGAAATGGGACCGTCTGCTTCCTCACATTGAGCCATTAAAAGGCCGTACAGTGTTAGATATAGGCTGCGGCTCTGGCTATCACTTATGGCGCATGCGCGGTGAAGGCGCAAAGTTTGTTGTGGGTATTGACCCGTCTGATTTATTTTTGTGTCAGTTTCAGGCTATTAAACACTACAACCCAGATGAAAACGTGCATTTATTACCGCTAGGTGTAGAGGCCCTCCCTGAGCTTAAAGCCTTTGATACGGTGTTTTCGATGGGGGTGCTTTATCATCGTCGCTCGCCAATTGATTTTTTAGCGCAGTTAAAAGCGCAGCTTCGCCCAGGTGGCGAGTTAGTGCTTGAAACGTTAGTGATTGAAGGCGATGAAAACACCGTACTAGTACCGACCGACCGCTACGCAAAAATGCGTAATGTGTGGTTTATTCCAAGTACTGCTGCACTCAAACTGTGGATGGAGCGCGTTGGCTTTAAAGATGTGCAAATAAAAGATTGCGCAATTACCACGCTTGATGAGCAACGCAAGACCGACTGGATGGAAAACGAATCGTTAGTTGATTTTTTAGACCCAAACGATACTAGCATAACCATTGAAGGTTACCCTGCTCCACTTAGAGCTATTTTAACTGCAAAAGCATAGCTGTTAATTTAACGCCTTTAATTACTAAAAAAACGCCTACGGGCGTTTTTTTGTTTATTTAAACAACAGGCAGCGGACAAGTGTCCTTGTTAATTATTTCAAAACTATATTTGAGCTAGCCGCGCAGTTGCAATTGTTGTAAAATACGCGCGTTTCTAAGCTATCGAAAAGCAACCCCAAGCAATTATTTGAGGAAAACCTGTGAGCGAACAAAAACAGTCATTAAGCTATAAAGACGCGGGCGTAGATATCGACGCTGGTAATGCACTTGTTGAGCGTATTAAAGGCGTAGTTAAAAAAACGCGTCGTCCAGAAGTAATGGGCGGAATTGGTGGTTTTGGCGCTCTTTGCGAAATTCCAGAAGGTTACAAACAGCCAGTACTAGTAGCAGGTACTGACGGTGTAGGTACTAAATTACGTTTAGCTATCGACTTAAAAAAACACGACACTGTAGGTATTGATTTAGTTGCAATGTGTGTAAACGATTTAATAGTACAAGGCGCTGAACCCCTGTTTTTTCTAGATTACTATGCAACAGGTAAACTAGATGTAGACACAGCGGCCGATGTAGTAACCGGTATTGGTAAAGGCTGTGAGATTTCTGGCTGTGCCCTGATTGGCGGCGAAACAGCAGAAATGCCGGGTATGTACGATGGTGAAGACTACGACATGGCCGGCTTTTGTACCGGTGTGGTAGAAAAATCTAAAATTATTGATGGCACAAAGGTAGCAGCTGGCGATCAACTTATTGCGCTTGCCTCTAGCGGTCCGCACTCAAATGGCTTTTCTTTAATTCGTAAAGTACTTGAAGTATCAAACGCCGATACTAACCAAACTATTGACGGTAAAACTTTAGGCGAGCACTTATTAGAACCTACACGTATTTACGTTAAACCTTTACTGGAGTTATTTAAGCAAGTTGACGTGCATGCCCTTTCGCACATTACTGGTGGCGGCTTTTGGGAAAACATTCCGCGCGTATTACCCGATTCTGCAAAAGCAGTAGTTAAAGGTGATAGCTGGCAGTGGCCAACCGTTTTTAACTGGTTACAAGAAAACGGCAACATTACTACCCACGAAATGTACCGTACATTTAACTGTGGTGTAGGCATGGTATTAGTAGTACCAGCCGATGCGCTTGAGCAAAGCTTATCAATATTAAAAGATTTAGGCGAAAACGCATGGCACCTAGGTGAAATACATGACGCGTCGCCTGGTGAAGAGCAAGTTGAAATTGTAGGTGGTGCTAAGTAATGGCACCCATTCGCTTAGTGGTATTAATATCGGGTAGTGGTTCTAATTTACAAGCCATTATTGATGCCTGCGAGCGCGGCGAAATAAACGGGCACATAGCAGCTGTTATCAGCAACAAAGCAGACGCTTACGGCCTAGAGCGTGCAAAACAAGCAGGCATTGCTACAAAAGTGCTCAGTCATAAAGATTTTGACTCGCGCGAGGCCTATGATGCGCAATTAATGAATGTAATTGACTCTTTTATGCCAAATCTAGTTGTATTAGCTGGTTTTATGCGTATTCTTACTCCTAGCTTAGTGCAAAAATATGTTGGAAAAATGTTGAACATTCATCCATCTTTGTTGCCTAAGTATCAGGGGCTGAATACCCACCAAAGAGCAATTGATGCAAAAGACGATGTTCATGGCGTAAGTGTTCACTTTGTAACTGAAGAATTAGACGGCGGTCCGGTTATTCTTCAGGCGCAAATACCTGTACTCAAGGATGATACAGCAGAGACATTAGCTAAACGCGTGCACGAACAAGAGCATATAATCTATCCTTTGGTGGTCAAATGGTTCAGTGAACACAGACTTACGATGGAAGCAGATTATGCAGTTCTTGACGAAAAACAACTTCCTGCACACGGCGCGCACTACCCACAATAAAAAAATAAGTGCCCTGCTGTTATGTGTGGGCGCTTTACTTCCTACTAGCCTAATTGCAGGCGAACTAACAGAATATCAAGCCAGCTACGATATTTTACGTAAAGGTAAAAATCATGGCGAGGCTGTACGCGAACTTAAAAAAGTTGGTGAGCAAACATATCAACTTACTTATCACAGCAATATTGAGTGGATGATTTTCTCTGACAAGCGAGAAGAAACCTCTGTATTTACTTTTTTAGATAACAAAGTCACGCCACATCATTACAACATGGTACGTACCGGCACCGGCCCAGATAAAGATTATAAAATAGACTTCGATACACAAAATAAAGTGGTCACCAGCAGCACTAGCAAATACCCGCTAAAATGCGAATGGACTGACGAATTTCAAGATGCTATTTCGTACCAAGTACAAGTACGCGAAGGTTTAAAAAAAGGCGAAACATATTTTTCGTTTCCGCTTATTGATAAAAAAGGCAATCGCCGCGACTACAACTTTGAAGTGGTTGGCAAAGAAATGATTTCGCTGCCAATTGGCAACGTAGAAGCTATAAAAGTAAAACGTTTATACGATAACGATAAACGCCAAGCCCTTGCTTGGTTTGCGCCAGAAATGGACTACATGCTAGTACGTATGTGGAAAGGCGAAAAAGGCATGGAGCAGTTTGAAGTACAAATGAATTCATTTACGGTTACCCAACCTGTTTCTACTCCAGCCACTGGTAGCAGTGAAGTTAGGTCAGAAGCGCCGTAAACACGGTGATAGCAAACATAAAAAACGCGATTTTATAATCGCGTTTTTTTGTTTGCCCTAAAAAGCGCGTATTAAATTAGCTCACCCATTTTAAATAACGCAAATTCACCCGGCTGCATTTTTTGCCAGCGCTCGTCGTTAGTGAGTGGCCTTGTAGCGATTACGGTTACTACATCATTTGGGGTTGTCTCTTTTTGAAAGTCTACCACCATATCAGCATCAATTAATGTTGCTTTACCAAATGGCGCACGACGCGTTATGTAATGTAAGTTATTTGTGCAGTAAGCTAAAACAAATACACCATCGGTCAACAGCATATTAAATACCCCCTTTTCACGTAGCGTATTTGAAAGCTTTGCCGCGTATCTAAAAACAGCGGCCATATTAGAGGGGCGTTTTGGGTACTTTTCGCGAATTTTGTCAAGCAACCAACAAAATGCCAGCTCGCTGTCGGTGTTACCCACTGAGCGATAATACTCTGGCTTTAAATCATGATAGTTAGATAACTGGCCATTATGTGCATAGGTGATCTCCCTCCCCCAAAGCTCACGGGTAAACGGATGGGTATTTTCAAGGCACACTCGGCCACGGTTTCCTTGGCGAATATGGCTAATTACCGACACACTTTTAATGGGGTAGGCTTTTACCAGTTTGGCAATTTCTGATTGATAACTTGGTTCAGGATCTTTAAAGGTTCTACACCCTTTGCCCTCGTAAAATGTAATACCCCAACCATCTTTATGCGGGCCAGTATTACCACCACGCTCTAATAGGCCTGAAAAACTAAAACAAATATCCGTAGGTACGTTGGCTGACATGCCAAGTAATTCACACATTAATAAACTAACCCTTAAAAAATACGTATAAATAGCGCTTTAATTTACTGTGCACTACAACAAACATACTTACTTAAAAAAACTTTTTTGGCTAGCTGATTTACTGATTTTTAGCGCTTAAATAAGCGTTGTGATTGAATTAAACACAGCAGTGGTGCATGCTAGTACCCAATAAAGGGAATTATGGTAAGCAAAATAGCAAGTTTGTCGTTAATTTAACACTGTAATGTACTTGAAACTTACGCTCACTAGCGCTACTCTAACTGAGGTGGTCTGACCTCTATTAAGGAATAAGCAATGACACTCATATTTACACTCGGTTTAATCGCACTGCTCAGCATCGCGGTTTACCACAGAGCGAGTTGGAACACAACACTTGGTGTTTCTGCCGCAACTTTATTAATTGGTACCTTTGCGGGTGCTTTTGGTTTAATTAGCTGGTTGATCTTTTTGATCATCGCGGTACCTCTTTCTGTTACTGGCATTCGTCAGCAATATATAATCAAGCCGATTTTTACTACCTTTAAAAAAGTAACGCCAAGCATGTCTGATACTGAAAAGTCAGCAATCGATGCAGGTACTACGTGGTGGGAAGCTGATTTATTTTGTGGTAACCCAGATTGGAAAAAGCTACACCAATACCCAGTACCTAAACTCACTATTGAAGAGCAAGCCTTTATTGATGGCCCTGTCGAAGTAGTTTGTAGCATGCTAGATGATTGGGAAGCAACACACGAGCTTACCGATTTACCGCAAGATGTATGGCAATATCTAAAAGATAATAAATTCTTTGCCATGATCATCAAAAAAGAATACGGCGGTTTAGAGTTTTCTGCATTTGCACAATCATGTGTTCTGCAAAAGCTAACCAGTAAGTCTACCCTGCTTTCTTCAATTGTAGGTGTACCAAACTCATTAGGTCCGGGTGAATTACTACAGCACTACGGTACTGAAGATCAAAAAAATCATTATTTGCCACGCTTAGCGCAAGGCCAAGAGATCCCATGTTTTGCATTAACCTCTCCAGAAGCAGGCTCTGACGCAAGCTCAATTCCAGACTACGGTGTAGTGTGTAAAGGGCAATGGAACGGCGAAGAAGTGGTAGGTATTAGCCTTACCTGGAACAAGCGTTACATTACCCTTGCCCCTGTGGCCACTGTACTTGGTCTTGCCTTTAAACTGCAAGATCCAGATGGTTTACTAAGCGACAACAAAGAGCCAGGCATTACCTGTGCACTTATTCCAACTAACACACCAGGTGTTGAGATTGGTCGTCGCCACTTCCCGCTTAACGTACCATTTCAAAATGGCCCGACCCGCGGTAAAGACATATTTGTTCCTCTTGATTACATTATTGGTGGCCCAGAAATGGCTGGCCAGGGCTGGCGCATGCTGGTTGAATGTTTATCGGTGGGCCGTGCAATTACGTTGCCGTCAAACTCTGCCGGCGGCATTAAAACAATCGCAACAGCAACAGGTGCATACAGCCGTATTCGTCGTCAGTTCCGCTTACCAATTGGTAAAATGGAAGGTGTTGAAGAATCGCTGGCTAAACTTGCAGGTTACGCTTACAGCTCTGATGCAGCAGTTAGCATGTCGACTGGTGCGGTAGATTTAGGTGAAAAGCCATCTGTTGTATCAGCTATTATTAAATACCACCTTACTGAACAAATGCGCGAGTCGACCATTCATGCAATGGATGTACTTGGCGGTAAAGGGATTATGCTTGGGCCAAATAACTATTTAGGTCGTGGCTATCAAGGTGCCCCTATTGCTATTACAGTAGAAGGTGCCAACATCTTGACCCGTAATATGATTATTTATGGTCAAGGTGCAATTCGTTGTCATCCATTTGTACTTACAGAGCTTGGTGCCTGTGAAATTGAAGACCGCGAAGAAGCGCTTAACGTATTTGATAAAGCGCTAATGGGCCACATTGGCTTTACTATGTCGAACCTTGTACGTACTAAGTGGCTTGCCCTTACCGGTGCACGTTTTACCAGCGTACCTTACAAAGACGACACAGCAGAGTTTTACCGTATAGCATCACGCTTTAGTGCATCACTTGCCCTAATGTCTGACATTAGCATGGCAGTATTTGGTGGCTCGCTTAAACGTAAAGAACGTATTTCGGCACGTTTAGGTGACTTACTAAGCTACTTATACTTAGTGTCTGCAACGCTTAAACGTTACAACGATGAAGGCCGTAAGCAAGAAGATTTAGCCCTAGTAAAATGGAGCTGTCAGGATCATCTTTACCACTGCCAACGTGCTCTAGCTGATTTGATTAATAACATGCCGTCTGCTCCATTACGTGGCGTATTAAAAGTATTGTTATTCCCGTTTGGTCGCCCGGTTCGTAAACCTACCGACAAGCTTGAACATAAACTAGCACAGATTCTACAAGTACCAAGCGAAACGCGTAACCGTTTAGCAAGTTATGTTTACTTAAAAGATGAGCCACTAAATCTAGTTGGCCGTCAAGAACAAACACTTAAAGATGTACTCGCTGTAGAGCCGTTATTTGAAAGAGTATGTAAAGAAAAAGGCGTTAAACTGCCATTCTTCCAACTTGATAAAGTAGCGCAAATGGGCCTTGAAGCTGGCATATTAAGCCAAGCAGAAGCTGATAAATTAGCTGCTGTAGAAAAAGCCCGTTTAGATGTAATTAACGTAGATGACTTTGACCCCGCTGATTTATTAGCAGGCAAAGCCGCACGTAAAAGTGAAGACAGCAAAGCAGATGCAGCTTAACCGTTAGGTTAACGCCGCCAACAGTCCGCCTGTTGTGATCACCCAAACCAGCGCGTAATGCGCTGGTTTTTTTTGTGCGATAACTTGTTGCAATAAGCACCAAATAATACCTATTAACACCAATACGCTATTTGTCAGATTGAATAAGATCATATACCCAATAAGTGCGGGCAATAACATAACTAAACTTGGGATAAATTGGCTAGCATAAAAGGCTGTTTGCTTGTTCTGCATTTTAAAAAACACACTGTATTGTTGATGTATATGACTACAATCAAAGTGCAATGAGCTACTAAACAACACCAAATAGGCAAGTGAAACAATACTGAAAATAGTAACTAAATCAGCTCGCTGTTGTAGCAACACCTGCGATACAACAAAGACGCACAGCAATAGAGCCCCTCGCCAAACTAAAGTCCAACTATTTTGCATAAAAAACATAAGCCAAAAGCCGGTAAGTGAGCTTAGCTCTAATTTAGCCGTAAAATTAAAAGGTACCATTAAGCTACTTAAGGCAAATAACAACACAAACCCACACTGATAAATCAGTGGACTTACATCAAACGGTAACATTAACCACATTGCGGATAACAAAAATCCATAAACAAGTGCTATTGGTTTGTATAAACATAAAATGCCGAGCGTAAATTGTAATAGTAAAAACACCAAAAAATGCGGCACTTGAAGCCACTGGTTTATGCTTAGATCGATTGCGATAACAAGGCTTGCAATCAACCAGCCATTACTTAACAGCAAAAGCTTTATATCTATTAAGACTAGCCAATATCGCTTTACCAACGTCTGTTGAAACGCTCGCTGGGGGGAGTTCTTTATTGCAGACTTCATTGCGCTTAACATGACACTTTGTAGCAACAAATACAGCCAGGCCATTTGCGCACCATATTGAGGTGCATCACTACTATCAATAATTTTTCCAAGCCCTAAAAGTAGTAGTAATACTAAACCTAATACTGATGAGCCTAACACCACTAAAAATAACAACCCAAAGCTTTTCAGTTGTAAAAATAATTGTGTAAGCTCGGCCTTGTATGCCCCAATACGATAATCCATAAAAAAGCGGTATTGGCCAATTGAGTGTTTTAAATTTGCAATCATAAAGGCATACACTCAAAGCCATGTTTTACAAAAGCAGCTGGCTCGTGACAGGTAATAATTATTTGACCCTGTGGCTTATGTACTAAATATTCATCAAGTAAAGTTAATAAATACGCAATACTCGCTTGATCAAGCGCTGCACTGGGTTCATCTAACAGTAAATACGGTGCATCGCGCATAAGCGCTAAAATTAACTGACATTTCTTTTGATTACCTGATGATAGAGCGTCAAAGCGTGTATTTAGAAATTCATTAAAATGAAATCCATCAACTATAGCTGTTGGCCAACGACAGCCAAATGTATTTGAGGATAAGTTAATTACTTGCTTTGCTGTTAAGAAGTCAGGTAAAGCAATACAATCTGAGGCTATAGCAACTTGCTTATGTGGTTCGGTTAATGTGTTTCCAGAAAACAAAAGCTCACCACTTTCGTAAGTTTCAAGCCCGGCTAGCATCATTAATAGCGTGGTTTTCCCTTGGCCATTAGGTGCTTCTATGCATAATTTAGGTGCTAAAAATTCTCTATTATAATTTTCATACAAAATACTATGACCAAACTGCTTATGTAATCCTTTAATTTGTATCATTGTTCACTCTATTTTTCAGACCCTTGTAGCAACATATCAAAAAGCACTATTCATTGTGATGTAACACTATACTTCTACACTCCCAGAGCGATATGTTGGGTCAAGTTGACGTGTTTTGCAATCCGCACCAATGAAAAAGCCGCCTTAATAAATTAAAGCGGCTTAGTTGACGAAAAGTTTATTTACTTATATTCGCCCTGCTAAGTTTTAACTTTGCGTCTAGGTACTAAACGCTGCCAGGCTAAAACAATACCAGTGTAAACCAGTAAACAGCACAAAAGTGAAGCAATACCAGCAATTGTTTGCCCAATGACACCAAAATATTCACCTGTATGTAAAAACCGCGCGGTGCCCCATGCTTGATCGCCAGGCGACCAATCCGATTTTCTTAAGGTTCTTATCTGATCTCCAGTTTGAGTATCTAAGTACAATGAATATGCTAGCTCCTGTCGATGACCAATACTGGTATCGATATAAAACCTAGCTACATGCTTTTTATTGCCCAGCTCTATCCAGATTGAATACCAATCAGCTGCACCATTATTATGTGCATGCGCTTTAGCCTGTTGCAGTAACACTTCATAAGGCTGAGTATCGGCCGATAAATCTGATACTGGCGGATGCCTCTCTCTTACTGGTACATCTTGAGAAAATGCGCCATACAACGCTTTATTGGCCCAATCAAAGTGAAACAAGGTTGCTGTCAACGACAAAACCAACAAGATAGGCAAACACCAAAAGCCAAACACAAAATGCCATTGCCGATCTCGTTGTTGAGTATGTTTATATTTTTTTGCGAGCAATAAACGGCCTTTCAGTGCCGATCGATTAAATCGTTTCGGGATCCAAAGATAGGCTCCTGATAGCAATAAGAAAATAAACAATAAATTGGCATAACCATTGATATTTTTTCCCACAGTTTGGGCTGGACCATGCAACAATAAATACCGATGCAGGTCTGTAACAACATGGAAAAAGTCTGCTGCAACCCCTTCACCCTCACGTAACACAGCACCAGAGTATGGATGTAATAAATAACTATGTTTACCAGCCCATGCTGGAATAGCGGCCCCTTCCCTATTTACCCAACGAATGTAAATATGTGGCTCATCTGGGTGCATTTTTTGCAAAATAGCCACAACCTCATCGGTTGATAAGGTGTGTTGTTGGTCAACCTTATCCACCGTAAAGCGCATTTCACTGAGCTCTACGATTTGTCGTTCATAAGTTAAAATAGCCCCCGTAAAAGCCATTATAAAAATAAATAAGCCCGCTAAAACACCAATAACTAAGTGGGTCCAAAAGACCCACTTTTTAAATAATTTTAAGAACATAATATTAAAACTATGTCTTAAAATTGATATGAGACAGATAAGCGAATATCACGTCCAGCTTCATAAGGGCCAACAACGGTAGGGAAAACTTCACTATAGTCACCTACGCTTGAATGATCGATATAAAGCGAGTCAAATAAATTCGTAATTGCCACATTTAATAACAGCTCACTAGTAACATGCCACTGAGAATAAATATCAACGGTGGTGTAACTTGGCTTATTTAATGTATAAATTGAATCAGTCCAGCCTAAATCAACCGCTTGATGTAATGTATCTAAATCCAGCGACTCAACGTTAGTTACACTTAAACCAACCTTTGCATCGGTATTAATTGTATAATCAACGCCAGCTACCCAAGTATTGCCTCGGCTATTACCTAAGCCAACAAATTCGTAACCATTAATATCAATTGCATCATAGTTTACAGAATATATGCCATCACGTGGTTCAAGTTCAGTATCAGTAGCAGAAAAGCCCAAGAAGAAATCAAATGCCTGTACTCGATAAGCTAGGTCAAACTCAACCCCTTTGGTATTAAGCGTACCAATATTATTGTATACCGAGTTACCTTCATACCCTTCAAAAATTACATCATCTAAGGCTGAATTATAAATACTGGCTTTAGCTGATAAGTTTTCACTTGAGTAAGAGATTGAAGCTTCAATATTTGTTACCGTCTCAGGAACCAGGCTTTCAGATACAACCGGCGCATCCGAGCCATCATATAAATACCCGTCAAGGGTGAAACCATCACCTATTTGTTTTCCTCTTGCAGCTTCTGCATAGCCTAAGCCGAACGTCCACGCTTCATTTATATCGTAGGCTAAGCCCACATTGAAGCTCACTTCACTGTCATCTAAACTTGATGCACTTTCTGTGATAGGCGTGCCATAGTATTCATCTAATAAAATGTGTTGTTGGAATTTGTAGCTGTCGTAGCGTACCCCGTAGCTCAGTAATAACTGGGGTGTAATATCGCTATAACCTTGAGCATATACACCTAAAACACTGCCTTGCTCAGCATTCTCTTTTGCTCCAGAGGCAGGGCCACTGCTGACTTCATCATCACGATAATCAACACCATAGATAAATTTATGTTCATCAATAATGCTGGTATTTCTAATATCAAAGCCATAGGTATCAATATCGGCAAGCCATGCAAAACGTCCACCTTCAAAAGATGATTCTGTTTTATATGCACTCAGTTCTAAATGTAATAACTGGCTATATGAGAAGGTATAATTTGCAACATAAGTATCGCGTTGGGCTTCACTTGGGTATAACGCTCCGCCTTCTTGTACAGCCCAGTTAGGACGAGCCGAAAACTCACCCTCTTCATCACGCTGCTCTACACTAAGCGACAGGTAGTGGTTATTAGCAAGCTCTCCGCTGGCTTTAATAAATAACATATCTTGATCTGCTGCAGTGCCATAAATGGTATCTCCATCGCCATCTTCCATGTTATTGCGCTCAACAGTGCTAAAGTAGCCTAAAACACCCCAGGTATCACTTAGCTTGCCATAGGCACTACCACTAAAACGAGTACCATCGTTTGAAAAGTAACTGGCTTTAACACGTCCGCCAAACTGTTCGTCTTCTTGTAATAAATCCTGTGCGTTTTTTGTTTTAAATCGAATTGAGCCACCTATTGCACCTGGACCGCTGGTTGCTTCGCCAGCACCGGCCTGCACATCAATCTGTTGTAATAAATCAGGGTCAATTGTTACACGGCCAATATGGTGAAATAGTGTTGACGTTTGCTGGGCGCCATCCACTGTAATGTTTAGCAAGGAATCCTCAACACCACGAATGTATATTTTTTGTGCTACCCCAACTGAGCCGCCCACGCTTACAGAAGGAGAGTAGCGGAAGATATCTGCTAAGTCATTAGCTTGATATTGCTCAATTTCTTCGGCTGAAACAGTGAGGTTAGTGGCAGAGCCCACAACCGTAATTTGTTCAACAGACGTTTTTGTTGTTTCGTTTTGTTGTTCAGCAACTGCAGATAAGCTAAATACACCAGCAATAGCGCTGGCTAGGGCTAACTTTTTCAAGGTAAGTATCCTTTTTTGTAAATAAAAAGAATTATCATTACCTTTAATGACTGTGTATAGCAATTTTACATTTGTTACATTTTAAACATAAAAAAATGCGCCTCTGCCAGTCTATTTTTTGGGTACCCATAGTGTCATGCTCAAGCCCCCTGTTGCGTTGTTATTTGCCACCACCTCTGCTGCAATCGCATGTAATTGACGTTGAGCTAAAGCTAGCCCTAAACCAAAGCTATCACTGTTACACGAACGAGAAGAGTCAACACGAAAGAAGGGTCTAAAAATAGTATTTAAATAATGCTCAGGAACCCCAGGACCTTGATCGGTAATAGTAATCCGGTATTTATTGCCACTATCGTGACAACTAATATCAACTTGTTTATTTTTTGGGGTATAGCGCAGTGCATTTCTTAATATATTTTCAATGGCTTGGCCAAGCGCCCTATGATTACTATTTTCAATAAGCGCTTGACTGGGTAACTGGGCTATTATTCTCTTATCGGGGTATTCAAAACGCGCATCTTCAATTAATATTTCAAGCAAGTCTACAATATCAAGCGACTCTACTCGTAACTGAGGTGATTCGTTGTCGAGCCAAGATAAAGTT
This sequence comes from Pseudoalteromonas sp. P1-13-1a, assembly GCF_001401875.1. Lineage (NCBI taxonomy): Bacteria > Pseudomonadati > Pseudomonadota > Gammaproteobacteria > Alteromonadales > Pseudoalteromonadaceae > Pseudoalteromonas > Pseudoalteromonas sp. P1-13-1a. Next base: position 44,743 of record NZ_LKDV01000002.1, read on the forward strand.
AAGGTATCTTCAACCAGCTTACGAATATGTAACGACTCTTTATGAATGCGCTCTAATTTCGCTTGATTTGCGTGAGAAAATTCGTGCTGTTTGGCTAATAAGTTGTCTGTAGCAATATCTAGGCGTGTCAGTGGTGTACGCAGTTCGTGGGATAAATCGGTTAACAGCACTCTTTGATGCATAATTTGCTCGCTGATCCGCTCAGCCATTAAATCAAAAGTAGCTGCCAACTGGGTTAACTCATCTTTGCGAGAGCCAAACTGTTTTCTTACCCTCACACTATAGTCTCCCGAACTAAATGCGCGAGTGGCACTGTCCATTTCCCTAATGGGGTGCATAATATGGCGATATAACACAATGGATAAACACACTAAAATCAACATAGGTAAAAAAACCTGTAATGATAGGCGTGTAGCATTCCACAATGAACCAGGGCGCATACGCTCAGGCAGCTGCACTACTAAACTTGCTTCGTTATGAGTAAACGGTAATTGCATCACTGGGGCGTGATCAAAATACAGGTGAATTTTCCAATCAATACTACGACCCAAGTTATAACCGGTATATTCATAACGATGGTTTCGATTGCCAGCCAACTCAACTACATCTGCTCGGGCAATCACAGCCCAAATATTCTCTTGTTGTTGTAAGTTACTAACCCACTGTTCAAGCGCTTCAATATCGCCTTGGTGTAAAATATCTTCTGCTTGCTTTTGCCATTTAAGTAATTGCGCACGACTTGAGTCTGAGAGCATGCTCATATCGTTTTCAAAGTGAGTGACCGCAACATTGATTAAATAAAACATGGCCACCACACCGGTGCCAATAATTAAACATAGCTTCCAAAATAAACGACGGGTCATTTAATGCAATACCCCTTGCCGTGTACCGTTTGCAAACGCGTTCCGTCCCAGCCCGCATTATTAAGCTTTTTTCGTATTCGGCTCATATGCATATCTAGGCTACGATCATATTGACTAAAACGTTTATTCAATACCACTTGATATAAAAAAGGCTTTAGCAATATCTGCCCCGGATTTTTAATCAAAATATGTAATAAACCAAATTCAATAGGCGTAAAGGAAACTACTGCGCCATGTAAGCTCACCTGTTGATGTAAACTATCAACTTCGAGTCCTTCAATATTGGTAACATAAGGTGCTTTACCGTCTTGTTTAAAGGCGCGCCTTAACACAGAGTCGACTCGTAAAAGCAGCTCTTGGCTGTTAAATGGTTTGGCAAGATAATCATCAGCCCCTGCAGATAACCCCTTAATTCGCTCTTCTTCCGCATGTTTTGCCGAGACAATAATTACCGGGGTGTTATTACAACTGCGCAAGATATTTAACATCGTTAAACCATCTTTTCCCGGTAACATCACATCTAATAAGATCAGGTTAAAGCTTTGAGTTACCGCAAGGTGCAACGCATCATCACCGTCAAAACACGACGTTACAGCATAACCTTGAGCGGTTAGTAACTCACTCATTTGCTCATTGAGCAAGTTATCATCTTCAACGACTAAAATTTTAAATTCGAGGGTTGTGTGCTGAAAAGCGAAAGAGTTTGGCATATCAAACCAAGTTAGTTATCGAATGCAAAGAAACTAAAACAAATAGTAATACAAATCAATATCAAATACGTTAAATTAACTATTGTTCGTTATCTAATAAATTCAATAGTTGTATAAAAAATAAGCGTGACAGATAGCTTAAACACTAACGTTTTAAGGCTAAAAAACTTGAACAGGTAATTTCTAGTGATGATTATTTAAATAAGGTTTTTATAAGCTTGCTATTGAGGAAATAACAAGTGGCGGAGTGGACGGGACTCGAACCCGCGACCCCCGGCGTGACAGGCCGGTATTCTAACCAACTGAACTACCACTCCGCAGTGGCATGTGCATGGGGTAATGCACTTACTAATTTTGTTACGATATCAAATGGCGGAGTGGACGGGACTCGAACCCGCGACCCCCGGCGTGACAGGCCGGTATTCTAACCAACTGAACTACCACTCCGCAGAGATATCATATTACTTGTCATTACTAAATTTGTTGGCGGAGTGGACGGGACTCGAACCCGCGACCCCCGGCGTGACAGGCCGGTATTCTAACCAACTGAACTACCACTCCAGCATACAAATTTTGTAATATAACAGTGTTTAAATAGTGGCGGAGTGGACGGGACTCGAACCCGCGACCCCCGGCGTGACAGGCCGGTATTCTAACCAACTGAACTACCACTCCAGCGCATATTTAAACTGCTATTTTTTCTTATTGGCGGAGTGGACGGGACTCGAACCCGCGACCCCCGGCGTGACAGGCCGGTATTCTAACCAACTGAACTACCACTCCATAATAAGAATATGTTTTACAACCATATGTTGTGTAAGTGTTGGCGGAGTGGACGGGACTCGAACCCGCGACCCCCGGCGTGACAGGCCGGTATTCTAACCAACTGAACTACCACTCCAGCGTCTACTTACAAATTGTCGAAAATTGGCGGAGTGGACGGGACTCGAACCCGCGACCCCCGGCGTGACAGGCCGGTATTCTAACCAACTGAACTACCACTCCGCATTTTCGTTTCTGCTTAGGTCTCCCTTTGCAGCGGCGTGAATAATACGAATCAGCCCCTACTTCGTCAAGGGCTTTTTTGTTTTTTTACAGGTTTTTTAGTCATCTGACATCGAAAGGTTTAAAATTTCACCTGATTTGTCACTTTTTGAGCCATTTTTGCCGACTTGATTTTTTTCTGCCTCGCCATTGTGCTGACCGCCTACTTTCTTTTTGTTTAAAAAAGGGAGTTTAAAGTTAAATTTGATTGGCTTTTTCTGTACAAAAATACGAATTACTAACCAGCCTAACAATAAAATGAGCAAATTACAGCCCGCGATTAAAATCACTAAAGTAGAAGAGGCCATTTTTTCTTCAACGGGCTCTGTTTCCAAAGGGAGGTTTTGATCAATCAGCGTAGCTGGGTCTATTTCGGGCACTGCTTCTATGGGTCTTTCTATCTCAAACTTGTACGTTGGTATTGTGGCCATAAACTCACGCCCGTTTATATTAGTACCAAAAACAGACAGTTCAACGCTGTATCTTCCCCAATCATAGTTTTTAATTGCCAGTTGTCGTGTGTCACCTGCTTGCGCATCAATCGTAAACATCTGCTCTTCGTTGTTAGGGTAATAAATTTTCCCCTGTACAATAACGGTGTCGGGTTTAACTATGTTGCTATCTATATTAATAGTTAGCAAGTGCTCATCGGTATCAAGCTCTGCCAACGCTATTTCAGATTTAAATGGCGGTTCATGCACAATAATAGGGTCTTGCACAATACGTCGTTGTAGTAAAGGAGTGGCTATGTAGAGCTCAGGCGTCCACTGCCCTGCTGGAAAGTCTAATTTAAATTCGCCAGTAAACACCCCATCTTTAGGGCGTTCGTCAAAGCCGCGCCCATCGTCTTTAAATTCGGCAACTTCTTGAATGCCGGCACCAAAGTTTGCGTAGCTTTCATCGTTAGTGCTTACAAAGTCAACGTTAAGGCTTACCACATCTTTAAATAAGTTTGCATCGATAGGCTCATCATCATTTAAAATTTCGCCCGTTATTTTTATTGTCTCACCTCTAAACAGCATAGGGGGTAACGGCTGTGCTTTTAAAGACACCTCCCCCAAAACCACAATGCGGCTGTCGGGCAAAATACGGCCAATAACTTGCCATGGGCCCGCCATCGGTTTTTTTATGGTGATTAAATCGTAACTAAGCTCATCAAACCAATCGAGATTGGGATCTTTAACGGCGTTGGTGGCAAAGTATTTGCTGCCATCGGGCCTAACTAAAATAACCGCAGGCGACCCTGGCTTTCTAAAAAATAGTAAGGTTATTTCGTCTAATTGGCTGTCTATACGAAAACGGTTATCTAGCAGCGGTATTTCATTTTGTTGGCCGTCGCGTTTGAGCAGCTCTACTTGCTTAACGGCAAACGCACTGGCGCTAAACAGCGAGGCGGCGCATAGTGCAGTTATAAAATACATCGTTTTCATAGTTGGCCTTATTCAGCGCGCCATAAACAGTGGCCGCCTTCTTTGTTTACAAGATCGAGTCGTGCTTCGTGTGCGCTTTGCTCTGCATCGTTTGCGCGCAATACAACCAAAGGTGCTCGGTCACTACTTAAGCGCCTTATGCCGCCAGCTTGTTGCTCGCTGCCGTCATCTTTATTTTGGTTTAAGTTTAGCTTGGTTTGCCCGCCGGTCATGGCAAGGTAAACATCGGCTAAAATTTCAGAATCCAGTAACGCGCCGTGTAAGGTCCGTTTGGCGTTGTCTATATCATAACGACGGCACAAAGCATCGAGGTTATTCTTTTGACCAGGATGCAAGTCACGCGCCATTTTAAGGGTGTCGAGAACTTGGCAGTACTCGTGCGTATTTGGATAGCCTTGGTTAAGCAGCGCAAACTCGTTATCCATGTGGCCCACATCGAACGGGGCGTTATGTATTACAAGCTCTGCACCTTTAATGTAATCAAAAAACTCTTGCGCTATATCGCGATAAAGTGGTTTGTCACGTAAAAACTCATTGGTAATACCGTGAACATCTATTGCTTCTTCTTCAATACTACGTTGTGGATTTATATAAACGTGAAAATTGTTGCCGGTTAAGCGCCTGTTTACTAACTCTACACACCCAATTTCTATAATGCGGTGACCCTGTTTAGGGTCGATGCCGGTGGTTTCTGTATCTAAAACTATTTGTCTACGTGCCATATCGAATTTAGCCTGACTCTGGTATCTTTCTATAATCACTTTATTGTACATAATATCAAGGTAAAACAGTGCAAAAAACCGTAGAGATTTACACCGATGGCTCATGCTTAGGTAATCCAGGCCCGGGTGGTTATGGTATTTTTATGATTTATAACGGCCACGAAAAAAAATTAAGCCAAGGGTATAAGCTCACCACGAACAATCGCATGGAAATGCTCGCAGCCATTGTTGCCCTTGAATCACTTACCCGCCCTTGCACAGTTAACCTCACCACAGATAGCCAATATGTTAAGCAAGGCATTGAATCGTGGATTGCAAATTGGAAAAAGCGAGGCTGGCAAACATCAGCAAAAAAACCGGTTAAAAATGTCGATTTATGGAAACGCCTTGATAGCGCTTGTAGCGAGCACACGGTTACATGGAAATGGGTCAAGGGGCATAGCGGGCATAAATATAACGAAATAGTTGACGATTTAGCACGTGAAGCAGCAAGCAGTAGCAATCTACTTGATGATGAAGGCTATCAGCCTTAACCCGTTAAAGCTTACGCACTTTTTAATGTCATGAATGTTAGGTTTTTCGAGCCAATAAAAAAGTGCGTCTTACTTTCTTTAACTATTATTATTTTTTTGCTCACACTGCTTAAAGTGCTGTTTTGAGGTTTGCCTAAGCCCAGCCCCTTTTACGGGTGAAAACTGCGGCCTTGCATGCCACTTAGGTTTTATAGGCGTAAGCGGAGCTACGCGTTTTCGCGCCACCAGCATGTACACACTCCCCATAGGTTTTAAATACTGTTTGGCAAAACTGCGCCAAAATGCAAACCGCGAAAGCCTGTTACCACGCGCAAGAGATGAGTAAATAAAGCGCTCATCGCTAATAATTTCAAACCCCAATAAATTAAGCCAATCTTTTACCCGCGCAGGCGTAAAAAAACGCCCCGTCCACGGCAGTTTTTGGCCGCTAAAAGGCAACATTTGCGCCAATCCACATAAGCTAAACGGATTAAATCCGGTAATAACAATGTAACCACCGGGTATTAGCGTGCGGTGCGCCTCGCGTAATATGTGATGAGGGTCTGAGTGATACTCTAAGCAGTGGCTTAAAATACATGCATCCACACTGTGCTCATAAAAGGGCAACTCGTCTATATCGGCTATCACACCTGTGTAAGGCCCCTCTTCGGCAACACATACTTGGTGCTTTATAGTGCTTACACTGGTATTAAGCTCGCCACTTAAATTCCCCAATTTAAGCATATGGTAGCCAAACATACGTGGCAGCCATTGATCCATTTTTTGTTCAATGTCAGCACGTAAATAGTCCCCATGAGGGAACTGCTGCCATGACAGCGGTTTGGGTCCTTCTTGAAAACTAAGGGCTGGTTTCATTTTTATAGCTCGTTATACTAGGTGTTATCTGTCACTTTATAGAGCAAATTAATATGGTGCAAGTTAAAGCAATTAAAGCCTTTTCTGACAATTACATTTGGTGTTTAACTACCCATAATAGCGACCTAGCATGGGTGGTTGACCCTGGCGACGCTCAGCCCGTTATAGCACATTTAGCAGAGCATAATTTACAACTTGGTAGTATTTTAATTACCCATCATCATAGCGATCATACCGGTGGCGTAGGCGAACTTGTAAAACAGTTTCCAAGTATTGCCGTGTACGGCCCTATAAACAGTCCCTTTGCGGGAGTCACCAACACTCTGGTTGATGGCGATAGCATTGAGGTATTGGGTGTGCGTTTTAATATTATTACTACCCCAGGCCATACGCTTGATCACATTTGTTATACTCATGAAGAGTTGGCCTTTACAGGCGATACGCTTTTTAGCGGTGGCTGTGGGCGATTATTTGAAGGCACGCCAGAGCAAATGTGGCACTCGTTTAATAAGCTGCGTGAGCTACCTAAAACCTGCAAAGTGTATTGCACCCATGAATACACACAAGCTAATTTAGCATTTGCAAAAGCCGTAGAGCCGCGTAACCCTGAACTACTCCAATACAGCGATAAAGTAGATGCACAGCGCGCTAACAACGAAATTACACTGCCAAGTACAATAGGCCAAGAGCTAAAAGTTAATCCGTTTATGCGCAGCGACCTACCGACAATTACAGAGTTAATTCCAAAAGAGTTTGTGTTGGTTACAAAAAACAATGAACCCTGGGAAAACTTTGCCAGTCTGAGACGATTCAAAGACAACTTTTAGTTAGGATATGTTGACCTGCTGTTATTAATTTTGCAGCATCGTGGTTAGGTATGACCTAGATAAAACCATTGGTTTAAAAATAGCGAATGGTTTTATCAATATGTTAAGGTTGGTCGTTAAGTGGCAATGTTGACTCATAACGGGTAGTATTCGCCGAGTTTTTTTACCTGATGTATTGGTATATATGAATAAATCTCCTCTATTAATTGCCTTGGCGGTTGCGCTAAGTGGTTGTCAAACATTAACAACCGTAGATTCAGACGCACAAGCTGCTACCCAAGCAAATAAGCGCTTAGAAGGCGCAAGCCCTAACGATATTAACAATGCATTGATGGTAAACGCACAATATCAACACGTTGAACAGAGCGAAGGCGCCCCCGTTTTTGATGATGTGTGGGAGCGTATTCGCTACCAACTGTCTATTGATGTACCGCAAAACCGCCCTGTTGTTACTGAGCGCAATTACTATGCACGTCATCAAGCTTATTTAGATCGCATTTCAAAACGCGCAGAACCTTACTTACACTTTATTGTTGAAGAAGTAGAAAAGCGCGAAATGCCTATCGAAATCGCGCTTTTACCTATTGTAGAGAGCGCGTTTGACCCATTTGGCTACTCTAATCGCAGTGCTTCGGGTATTTGGCAATTTATGCCAGCCACAGGCGAGCGTTTTGATTTAAAACAAAACTGGTGGTACGACGGCCGACGCGACATAGTGCAATCTACGCGTGCTGCCCTTGATTACTTATCGTATTTACACAAAACCCTTGAGGGCGATTGGTTAAACGCCATTGCGGCTTATAATTCAGGCGAAGGGCGTTTAATGCGTGCGATTAAGAAAAACCGTAAAAAGCATTTACCCACCGACTTTTGGTCTTTGGATTTACCTAGCGAGACCACCGCGTACGTACCAAAACTTTTAGCCCTTGCCGATTTATTAAAACGCGCTGATGAGTTTAATGTAAAGTGGAAGCCGGTAATCAACGCGCAAGTTGTAGAAGTGGTTGATGTAGGCTCACAGATAGACTTAGCACTGGCCGCTGATATGGCCGATATGACCCTGACTGAGCTATACAGGTTAAACCCTGGCTTTAATCGCTGGGCGACCGATCCTAACGGCCCGCACTTTTTATTGTTACCCAGCGATAAAGCTGAGCAATTTAGCCAAAAGCTGGCACAAACCGATGTGAAAGACCGTTTACGTTGGCAACAATACACTGTGGCGCGCGGTGATAGCCTATCGGTTATTGCTAAAAAGTTTACCACCAGCACCAGTGCTATTCGCTCGCTTAATAAATTAAAGTCAAACACCATACGTATTGGCCAACAGTTATTGGTCCCCTTAACCGATGGGGCAATTAATAGCGAACATTTACCTAAACAAATGCGTTTAGCCGCTAATAAAGCCACCCGTAAAAAGCTGTCGCACACGGTTAAAAGTGGCGACACCCTGTGGGACATTAGTCGTGAATACGATGTCACCATGGATGAGCTGGCCTCGTGGAATAAACTGAAGAAAAACGCAGTGTTGCGCTTAAATCAAAAGCTCACTGTGTATAAATCAGCGAGTAAACCACAAGCAACTGCAAGTACTAATCGCACCATTACTTACAAAGTACGCCGTGGTGACTCGCTCGCACGTATTGCGTCTAAATTTAATTTAACCGTAAACGAAATTATTAAGTGGAATAACTTAGCCGGCCAAAAGTATTTACAACCAGGCCAAAAGTTAAAGCTTAAGGTTGATGTAAGAAGTAGTTAACCAACGGTTTAATATTTAAAAAAGGAGCGCATGCGCTCCTTTTTTGTTTTGTGCATATAATACCAATCCGCAATAATACTTAATCATTTTCAGGGACTAAACGTGTCACTATCTGCGTTTAAAAAATCTCATTTACGACTGCATGGATGCAGAAGGTAGAGCAATGCAGGAGCAATTGCCGAGAACAACTAAATCGCGAATTTTTTGCCTTGCTATCAACACGTTTATCCATCCTCAAAATAGATCACTTAATTATGCGCATTGGTATAAAGCAGTTTACTAAGCTGGTAACTTTTCAAGCCATGCTTTTAACCACGGCTCTGCTACAGGCCATGGCTCAAAGTCTTCACAGGCATCTATTTCTAAACGGTTTCCTATCGGCTTAGCTTGCAAGTCACGTAGTAGCTCATCAAAGCTGCGCCCTGCACCGCAAAACGTATCGCCGTAGCATCTATCGCCCATAGCAATAACACCAAATGGCTTATCGGTTAGCATCGGAAATGTGCTGTTCATAGCAAAGTAGAGCCCCGCTAAATTGCTAGGTACATCGCCCTGCCCTGTGGTTGAGGTAACAATTAATATATGTGAGGCGTTTTTTATATCATCAAGTGAGGCCTCACTAATAACGCTCGCAGTGTGCCCCGCTTTTTCTATTGTATTTGCAACGTCGTAGCTTAAACGTTCTGCGCCGCCGTTAACGCTGCCTACAAAAATACTAATATGTGCCATTAATAATCCTTTTCTTGCTGTGGCCAACCTAGTTGCTTACATATACTAAGCATGTCTTCACCTAGTGGCGCTTTAATTACGATGGGTTTATGCGTATAAGGGTGCACAAAGCTAAGCTGCGTTGCAAATAACATTAACCGCCTAAGTGCAAAATGCTCCCTAAAAAATTGATTGTGCTGATTATCACCATGATTTACATCACCAATAATAGGTATTGATAAATGATTAAGGTGGCGCCTAATCTGATGCTTTCGCCCAGTTTTTGGAAAACACTCTACGAGCGAGTAACGTACCGTGGGGTATTTACCGATAGGGATGGGTAGCGTGGCTTGATGCAGACAATTAAATTGCGTTTGCGCCGCTTGTGGCGCTTTATTTTGCGTAACAAATTTGTCAGCTATTTTATCAAGCTCTTCTTTTAATGGTTTATCTAAAAATACCGATTCAGGTGCAAAACCACGTACAAGCGCTAAATAACGTTTTGTAATCGTGCCGTCAATAAAAAGCGTGTTCATGTCTCGGGCGGCTTCTGAGCTTAGCGCAAATAACAGCACACCTGATGTTGGTCTATCTAGCCTGTGCACCGGAAATACATGTTGCCCTAGTTGGTCGCGCAGCATCTGCATTGCAAACTGGGTTTCGTGTTTATCTAAAAAAGAGCGATGAACCAATAAGCCTGCGGGCTTATCTATGGCAACAAAGTAGTCGTCTTGGTAAAGAATATTAAGCTCGCCGTACGCTATAGGTTCTCTCTTTTCAGTCATGGGGGTTACCTAAAAAAGCATCAAGCTCACTAAGTAACGCTATAATTTCGCCGCTGCCGGTTTTACCCACTAACGCCATTTCAGCCATGGGCGCAATAGCAAAATTTTGTGGTAATGGTTGGTTAAGCGTTATTAATTGCTGCATTTTTTCAATAAATACAAACTGTAACCACTGCTCAAATGCCATAGTATCGTGACAAAACGGCACTTGAGATTGTAATCTATTTGCCTCTATTGGCGTAATTTGCCACAGCTTATGTTTTTTTAAAAGTGTGCTTAATTGGTTTAAATAAGCCTGCGTTTGTTGATACATAACCACTCTTCTTTTTACGTTATGGGGCAATTATACCCTGTTCCCTCAATGCCTGCTATGGCGTATAATTGAGGTAATTTTGCAGTAAAAACAATTGAGATAACGATGAGCGAACACATAGCGACACTTGGCCAACTTTTAGATGGCGCCGGTACACAATGGCGTGCTTTTGATATTGGCAGGCATATTACTAAGCTTGATAAAAAACAGTTTTTAGCTATCGAGCAAGCGCAAGTTCCTTATCCTTATCCGCTTGCAGGGCATGCATGGCTGGCTATTCAATTTTGGGATAGCAAAGCAAGTAAAGAACCTTATGTGTGGTTTTTAAAATTTCCACTTGATGAGCAAAGTAAATTAGTGAGCGCGAGCCGCGATCATTTCGCTAATATGGTTATTGAGGCCCTAGGCAGCGAAATTACCGGCGAGCAAGCCGATGGTAAGCTAGATAATAACCCTTATGTTTTTACCCCTAATGCAAATAAATTAGCGGCTTTTAACGCCCAACTTAAAGTATTGTTAAAGCAGCCAGCCTCTAAATATTACGAGCATACGCAGCTGTACTTTAGTGGTGATTTAGGTTTTGATGATTGGCAAAGCGTTGCGCTACAAGGTATTGCGGATTTTGCACTGCGCCTAAATCACGACAACAACTTAGCAAACTTGCAAAATGCTTGGCCGCATTTACCACTTGAAGTATTACAGCCTCTGAGCGCTATGCTTGAACATGTAGAAATACCGCCATCACTCAGTGAGCTTTTAGTCGCCTATGGCCACACTGCCATTGAAAATAACGATACTATTGCACTGACTGCCGCACTGCGCTCACTTTCAAAAGGCCAAGCGCAAGGGCTGTGTATACAACTAGTAGATGCTGCATTAAGCTCATCTCTTAGTACTGATTCAGATGTACTTTTAACAATTGCAGGGCGTTGTTTTGCTCAACTAGAAGAGCCTGAGCGCTTACATATTTTTATGGATAATTGTGCGCACCACCAGCAAATTGCCGAGCTATTTCCCAGTATATTTGCTGATTTAGTTGCAATACCCACTATACGCCCACACTTATTAGGCTTATTACGTAAAGAAAATCGCAGCGAAACGCTCGCTCGCGCAATTGGAAGGTTGTTCTCTTAATGGCTACTTTGTGGACGTTTATCGCTATTGGCGCTGTAATATACTTATTTTGGCTAAACCGAAAAGTAGCAGAAGCTGCTAACAGTCATGCTGCGCGCCAAGCTGAACAATTACAGGTTCAGTTAATGAGCGTAGCGTGCACAAAGCGCCGCTTTGGCGTTTTAAAAAATGGCAAACCGGGGATCAAAAGCGAATTTATGTTTGAGTTTTCAAGTGATGGCGAAAATGCCTATCAAGGTATTTTAATTATGGAAAATGAAATGCTAAAAAGTGTTGTTGTGCCCCCACACAAAATTTAACGCTAATCGTTAAACCAGTGGGGTTAAAGTGAAACCACTAAAATAAGTTAATACATAAAACTAAGGCGTAACAAAAGTTACGCCTCACTCTTACAGCATCCTGCTTGTTATCCTTGACCCAAAATCCGTATTATCATCCCCTGAACGAGTAAACAACCCTATTTACCCTCAACATTGCATCCTGCAAAATCCATAACCATCCTGACTAACCCGCGTAAACTAACGCTTGGCTACTTACTGTAGCATCATCCTTGGTCATCCTTTTAAGTAGCTCCTGCCACTTTAAATGCATCCTGCATTTTCCACTTGCCGCCTTGGCCATCCTGCGTAAACTAACGCTCCTGCTACTTCCTGTAGCCTCATCCGTAAATATCCTTAAGTAGTTCCAACTACTAAGCGCTTCATGCACTTCCTCGTTCGTCCTTGCGTCCTTTTTAATTTGTCCTTTATGCTTCCTGCTGGCATCTGCTATGTTGCCTATTCCGTATCCTTGGCAGTAGCTTAGTCATTAAGCTATGTCGTCTTGACACGTTAAATACTACGCGAGTTTGGGTTTCATCCTACTAGGTAAACAAAATTAATTTTTCGTAATATATATGAAAAAATATGAAACCCCATACAAAACAGAACCTTACCCTATTAAAGCTGCATTTGTGAACGACCGTAACTGATAATGCGCACGTCAATGTAAGATATATCTCACGGGCATATGTCCGTAATGGCGCTTATCGCTTACAGACTTACTTTGCATATGGTTTAAAAAGAAGCTCTCCAGATACTTTATTAAAGGCAAGTGCTTTATAGGTGCTAAATCCTTCTGATTTAAAAAACGTATTATGCTCTTGGCGTGTAACAAAAACGGCAAGCCCTTTGGCTCCTGTGTTTTTAGTTGCTAAATCATCCAAGCCTCGTAACAGGAAACGCCCAAGGCCGTGGCCTTGCACGTGCGGGTCTACCGCAATAAACGCTAAATAGTAGTAATCGCCAATCTCATTAAGCGCAGTGCGTATTGTTTGCTCTTTTTCTATTAGTTGGTTGGTTTGCAAATACCCTGCACTGAGCATTAACTTTAAGCGCCAATGCCAATAACGCTCTGGTTGTAATTGGCTGCTTGACTCAAATACACACGCGACCGCCTTTAATTTATCATCGCGGTACAAGCCTATTAATGGCAGCTTTTCTTGCCAAAAAGCACTGAGTTCTTCGCGTATCACTGAGCGTAATTTTTTCTCGTAGGCAGCCATATTATGTTGATCATAACCTAATAAATTTTGCAGTAGCGGATCATCATGATAGGCCTGATAGATTAAACTCCCTGCCGTGCTTATATCTTCAGGGGCGAGGTATTGTACGCTTAATGTGTGCTCATTAGAGGTGACTGTCATTGTGTATCCTTTTTGCTTTTCTACCCTCAACGTTGCCAGTTGTTTACCACATGTAAGATGGTTGGTAATTGTATGGCGAAAATGTTTATCTATACTACACGTTAACTATATACCTAAAGCAAAAATACCGTCAATTCAGCGAGAGTTTAACTAGCAAAGCCTATAGTCTGGCTCTAAGCTTGGTTTAATTTAATCAGATGGAGTAATAATATGGATACGACAAAACATGATATGAAAACGTTGTTTGCACAATTGGGTTTACCTAGCTCAGAGCAACAGATTGACGATTTTATTGCTTCTCACTCACTAGAAGACACAACGCTTTTACAACACGCTCCTTTTTGGGATGAAGCACAGCAGCATTTTTTAGCAGAATCGCTAGCAGAAGATGGCGCGTGGAGCGAAGTAATTGATGAACTTGATGTAAGGCTTCGCCAAGAAGGTAAGTAATCCCCCCCTCTACTTATACCAAGGCTTTATGCGCCTTGGTATTGTTGCTACTATAGCACCCGCGCAACAAACACTTGCTGCGCATATATATTAAAGAGTTACAAATCTAATGAATGCAGTTGTATTTGATGCAATTAAAGTCCTTCTTGATGAAGGCAAAACCCCTACTGTTGCCCTAACTAAAAGCCGTTTAGCACAACCTGTGCCTATGCCGGTTATTATTGCTGCAGTAAGCCAATATAAAAATAATCCTGATTCAATTCATAATTTAATGAAAAACCCTGAGCAGAGCATCGTTGAGCCTAAAACATCTCAACTCGATCGCATTGAGAAAAAACTCGATAGGTTGCTAGCCCTGTTAGAGCAAAAATAATTTGAGACTATAAATGTTCGTTGTTGATTTAACGTTTGACTGCTACCAAGACACTACCCTAGAACACGCCGAGCAAGCCATTAACCGGTTAGTTAATGCACTGCGTTTTAATGGCCAAATTATGGGGGAAGAATTCCCAACTGTATTAAAAGATGGCTATTTTATTACCCGGGTAATGTGCCCAACCGAAGACGCCATGCACCCATTAAATAATAGCCCTTTTGTAAAACACAGTATTGAGAAGCTACACAGTGCTGGTTTGCTTGCCCCTAAAATAAAAGTGATTGGCCAAGACATTCACTCAAACGGTGCCGATACCTGTAAATCGCCTTCAAGCTATATTTTATACACAACCTATGTGCATACCTGTAGCCCACTGTATTGTGGTGATGACTTTTTACCTGTGCCATTGTTTACTATCCCCGCTATTGCAAATGGGGACTATAAAACACTCATAAAATGGCAAGAAGATTGGCAAGCCTGCGATCAAATACAAATTAATGGCGCTACGCGGTGCGAATTTCCCGCGCTTGAAGAAATATCAAGCACAAAAAGTGACTTATATCGCCGCGGTAAAGACATTGCTAAACGTATCCGCTTTTTAACTCAAAAACCGGTTTATTATTATTTATACCGTGTAGGTGGTGTCGATAAAGCCTCAGAGCTTGAGCGTAAATGCCCTAGCTGCAATAGTGAGTGGAAACTGCCAGAACCGTGGTTTGGGTTATTTGACTTTAGATGTGAGCCATGCGGGTTGGTATCTAATATTTCGTGGGATTTTCAGTAACAAACTAATAGGTGCCAGTAGTGAGTTAAGCTGGCACCTACTTTTTACACTGTTAACGCTTTTAAAAATGATTCTATATTGGGTGCAAGTACATGATGCGGCTTTTTACCCACGTACTCTAAACATACCTCACCGGTATTTACCTGCACGGTAACCAGTAGGTCATCTTGCTCAGTTAAACCAATGAATAGGGTTTCTGGCTGCTTTAACTTTCGTTTCATTAAGACATGGCCAGTAATATTTTGTTGCAGCAGGTCAAAATCATCTTTATTCCACGCTTGTAATAACTCAACACGGTGGCCATCGATGCTGGCTAAAATACTGCCGCCATACATGTGCCCATAAAACTCATCAAACCCTGCAGGGAAGCTCAGCTCAAGTGCGTTAGCTAAATCTGATAACGAACCTATGGGAGATTGCAAAGCACTTTTCCATTGAATATTGCCTTGGGCGTCTACTTCGCCAAATTCACACGGGCTAGGCCATTGCTCATCGTGTGCCATAAGCGGGTATTTAGCGGTGTTTTTAACGGTTTTTTCACAAAATTGTGCGTGAAGTTGGGCCATTTGCATTGCAACAGACATACTGCGAAACTCATTTAAATTAGATATAATCCATCTATTGTAACTATTTAAGAGCAAACATGACAGATTACAGCAATTCTCCAGATCTCAAAGGTAGTGTGTTAGGGCAGTCTACTGAATACGTAGATGTATATTCGCCTAGCTTACTTTTTCCTATTGCCCGCAAGTTAAATCGTGATGCTTTAAATATTGACGAAGCCGAGTTGCCCTTTAAAGGCCAAGATATTTGGACAGGTTATGAGCTTTCGTGGTTAAACGCTAAAGGTAAACCACAGGTTGCCGTGGCTTTATTTACTTTTGCGTGCCAAAGCAGCCATATTATTGAATCTAAGTCGTTTAAACTTTACTTAAATAGCTTTAATCAAACCCGCTTTGAAAGTATTGAGGTAGTAAGACAGCATTTAATTGAAGACTTATCAAATGCGGTAAATAGCGATGTAGCAGTAACTTTATACGCACCTGATGACTATAACTGCTTACCTTGCACGCAATTACCTGGGCAATGTATTGACGATTTAGATATTGAAATAGATAACTACGATATTGACGCCTACTCACTTAAATCAAAAAGTGACACCCAAGTAACTGAGACCCTGCACAGCCATTTACTTAAATCTAACTGCTTAATTACCTCGCAGCCTGATTGGGCCAGTATAATTATTCGCTACACTGGTGAGCAAATATGCCATGAGGCACTCTTGCGCTATTTAATTTCATTTAGAACGCACAATGAGTTCCATGAGCAATGTGTAGAGCGTATTTATAGTGATTTAACCACGCAGCTAAATATTAAAGAGCTTGAAGTCTATGCGCGTTATACACGCCGTGGTGGACTAGATATAAATCCGTATCGTTCAACGCACTATAACGATACGCCGTTTGCGGTAAAAATTAATCGCCAGTAATACCAATCGACTTAAATATCACTATAAAAAAAGGAGCCTAAGCTCCTTTTTTTATACACATTATATGCTAATTAATGCGCTTAGTCGGAATAGGCATTGCGCACACATCAACATAGTTATGGGCGTGCACAAACCAAGGTTCGGTACGATTTTTTCGCGCCTCAATCAATTCTCTAAATGATTGTGAGTCTGTGTTCATAACACTAAAGGTGCTTTTATCACGCTTAATATCGGCTAACACCTCAATGTTTGTAATTGGGTTAAATGGCGTATTAGGAACAGGCTTACGCTGTAAACGATTAAAGTGCTGCATACCTTCAAGCACTCTTCCAAACACAGTAATATTATTATCAAGGTAGCGCGGACCTTGCCCAATGGTGACAAAAAATTCCGTGCTTGCACTGTTTATCTCATTGCCACGCGCCATGGCAAACACGCCGTGGCAATGTACCTGCCAAGTTTTTGTATTAGTAGCATTTTGTGCGACGGCAAAACCGTTTAAAAACCCCGTTACAGGCGCGTACCCATCACCTTGCAGCTCTGTAATTTTAAGCGGCTGTGTAGTGGTATGGTAAAACTCCGCTGGCACCGTTTTATTAGCCGTTTTAATTGGTTTGTTGCCTGAGCTGTCGCCACCTTGTGCTACAAACCCTTCAACAAAACGATAAACACGGGTATTTTTGTAAAAACCTTCTCGTGCAAGTTGTTTTATGTGCGCAGTATGTTTAGCTGCAAGCTGCGGGTTAAGCTCAACATAAGCCGCCCCTGTAGGTAGCGTAATTTTTAAAATATTTTGCTTGTCTACATTTCGCCATTCGTGCGCTTTAGCCTGCTTTATTACCTCGCTTGCGCTACGTGTTGGGGTTTGTTGAGTACTCGCGTATTGCTCTGTGTGTTGGGCACAGCCAGTTAATCCTGTTATTAGTGCTGCTAAATATAATCCTTTCATATAATTCTATTTAATCCCAATCAAACTTATAGAGTAAATCAACATTTTGATTTAAACCACTGGTGATCTCTACATAAAATTGCGAAAGCAGCTGATAACGAATAGCGACCTCGCTGAGCGAGTCAAACACCCCTACGCTGTATTTAACTTGTAAGCTAGGCGCTACATAGCCAGATATTTCAAGTTTAGTGTTATCGCCAGAACCCGTTGAGCTTAAGCTTACATCAGATAAACCAATGGTTTCGCCAACTTTAGATACAACGCCTTCACTGCGGCTCACCCCTTGTGAGAGCAATAACTGAGTAAGCATGGCGTCGCTTGAACTGTCACCCTCGCCTAACGGCTGCCCATTGAGTAAATAAGCAAGCGCTTGTGCTTGGTCCATTGCCGGCTCAGAAAACACTTTTAAGGTAGGTTGCTCAACGTTACCAGTAAGCGTAACACCTGCCACAACACCGTTTGCTGTTGTGTCTGGATTACGTATGGCTTTAATATTTAAAAATGGTTGCTCAATCGAGCCACTGAACCCTATTTGCCCAGTACTAATAATTAAATCTTGGCCAAAAGCTAAATACGTTCCATCGATTAAATTGAGCTCGCCGGTGGCAATTATAGGGGCCCCTTGGCTCATTTTGATGGCCAAATCTCCCGCTATTTTAGACTCAAGGCCAAACGATTCTATTTTCACATCGTTTTTAACAATGACTTTTAAATTTACATCGTAGTCAAATGGCACGTTTTCTGATTTTTCCGTTTGCTGATCAACAATAATCTCATCGTCGCTCACTTGAACGGCGCCCTCTGGCAGCTCTTCAATCATTACTCTGCCATAAGGTACAATCACTTCGCCCGACAGCTTTAATGCATTATTTGCCAGTCCAATGGTTAAATCAGGAGATACTTTAAACGTCACGCCTTGCTGTGCACGCACAAAAAACTGCTCGCCATTAACGCTTACGTTTACCTCAGGCTGTGCGCTTTGCCAATCTACATCGCCAGTTAAGTTTATTTTACCACCTTGGCTGTCGTTTAAATTACCTTTAATTGTGGCGGTAGTTTTATCAAATAAAATGTTTATATTAGATTTTTGCAATACTATAGGTAACTGCTCACCTTCTAAATTGATATCACTAACATTTAGCTCACCTTTTAATAGTGGGTCTTGTAATGTGCCAGCAAGTGCCACATTACCGGTTACATCCCCTTTTAATTGCTCAAGGGTCTCTAAAAATGGATGTAAGTCTGATAGCAAAATTTTGTCTATATCGATGTTACCGTTTAATGTTTGCTGATTTTGAATATCATCAATATTAATTTGGGTGGTTATTTTACCCAGCACACTTGAGTCTAAATCTGCTTCTAGTTTACCTGTTTGAGAGTCAGTATAGGCACTGATTTTTAGCGTTTCTATAGGCAACCTAAACCGGTCTTCCTCTGAGGTAAGAACCGCAACAAGTTCGTGCGAATTTAAATTAGCCCGTAGTGTTTTTAAAGCGCCCTCGCTCCAATTTGCAGCAAAGTCGCCGCTTATATCGCCTCGCGTACGCATGTTATCTGGTAAAAAATGTTTTAGCTCTTCAAGCGCTAAATTGCTCAAGCTGGCATTAAATTGGCCCAAGTTTTTGGTTTGCGCAAGAGTGTTAATGCATAGCTCACTTTTGTTTGAGCGCCAACAATGCGCACTCACATCAAAGTCGCTGGTTTGAGTATTAAACATCACTGCAATTTTTTTACTATTACTAAAACTAAGCTTTTTATCACTTAGCGTTATGTTACTGAGCGAGCCATTCCACACGTCATTATTTAGCTTACCGGCTACTTCAAGCTCAGCAGCCCCTTGCTCTGCATCTATAGCGACAACAATTTGGTGATCGGTTTTATCGCCAGAGGCTGTTAGCTCAACGCGATTAATGATCTCATCAGCAACCTTTGCTGAGCCTACGTTTAAGCTCACATCAGTTTGCCAGTCTGCGGCGGTATCGAGCTTTCCTTTGAGGGCGAGTTTGTTAACGTTTATATCGTTATAGATAAAGTTGTCGAGTAATAACGATAAATCAACGGCAGGGGTTAAACGCTGGCCTCTGATTTTTAAATCGGCCTTACCATTTGCTACAAATGGCAGGTTTGTTTGCTCACTTCCTGTGAGTGTTACTTTCCCGTCAACCTGCCAGGTGTCGTCTACTTGCCCGCTCAAGGTTAACTTATTAGGCCCGCTACTCAAATACAGGCTATCTATGTTGGCTTTAAGCGTATTATTAAGTGTAAAGTTTGAGGCAAATTCAAGCGGTGTTTGGTTAAGTGTTCCTGTAAGCTGCGTATTATCCATTTGCAATTGCCAGTTTTGCCCTTCGCTATTAAAGCGCCCCTCTAGCTGACCAGAAATATCACTTGTAACGGTATCTGTTAAATACTGTGCTTTTAAACTATTTAACGAACCAGAAAATTCGGCCTGTATGCCCTTTTGCCAATTAACGTTGCCATTGAATATTGCACTACTGTCGTTTGCTTTTAGGCTTAAAGTGCTTAGCTGTGCTTGGCTAAGCGAGCCGTTTAATTGCGTATTTAATACAACAGCTGGATAGGCACCTAGCTGGCTATCCGCTTTTAAACTTAGCGTATAATCATCTGCATTACCCGAGGCTGATAAATCAACATGACTTACTTTTAGCTCATTACTTTGCGCGTCAATCAGCCACTGCTCAACTTTACCGGTAAGTTCAAATGGATAATTTTTTTGTTTTAAATTAGCCGTTGCCGTTAAATTCAATGGGTATTGGCCGGTTGTATTTAACTTTATATTTAAATCAGATAGATCGCCACTTAATGCCAGATTAGCTTGATGTAAGTCGCTATTTAAGGCTATTTCACCCTTTATCGGCAAGTTCCCGGTAAGTTCACTGCTCAACTGCGTATTTAATTGCCATTGTTGATACTGCGCGCTAAGGGTTTGTAAGTTAACTTTTTCATCTTCTACATTTAGTGCAAGCGCTATGTTTTCAATTGTATGTGTTTGCTCACCTTGTTCAATACCCACGTTTTTTACGTCAAACTGCTCTACCCGTAAATTAAGGGGCGATGTAAATTCTATATCTGGTAACGCGGGTAGCGCTGTTAGCGCCTGGCTTTGCTGAACCGTTGCCTGTTTGGATGAGGTGGGTTGCTCTTTAAGCTTTACCAGTACATCGCTAATAGTCAGGCTTTTTACCGCTAAGGTTGCATCTTCGGCTTTCGCTGCAAGGGTAAAGTTATTTACGGTTACATCAGCACTGGAATGATTTAATACAAATTCGTTTATTGCTATATTTTTTACTGCAATATTAAAGGGAAACGTAATTTTAGCTAATGGCTCTGAGGCGCTCTCTTGTGTAGCTTCGGGCGGATTGCCAAGAGCAAGCTTGACTGACCGCGCACTTACATTTTCAATACATAAGCCATCGCACTGCCACCAAAATAAATCTATTTTAAGCTGCTGGGCTTTAAAATCTGTACTTTGGTTTTTAAAGCTCACATTAAACGGGTTGTTATATAAAAAGCGCCCTTTTTTAATCTCAATATGTAAGCCGTCTACCATTTTGTTTGCACTATAAGCAATAAATTGATTACCGGGCGCAGTAAATAACAAACAAAATATAATAACGGCAAGCGTGATTAAAATGCCGATGACAGCGGCGGATATTTTTTTAAATACTGACATTAAATTTCTGGCCCTATGGTAATACTTAAACGTGTGCTTTTACTTTCTTTAGTCAGCCCCCATGCATGATCTACTTTTACGGGGCCTATGGGCGTTAAATAACGAAAGCCAAAGCCTGCGCCCACTTCAAAGTCATCCGAAAAGTCATTTGTGGCGGTACCACCATCTACAAATATGGCTGCGCGCCAGTTTTGCGCAAACTGGTAGTTGTACTCAATCGTACTAGTTAGTAAGTATTTACCACCAATTAAGTCACCGTCTTCATCTTCAGGAGAAATAGACTGATAAGCAAAACCACGTACACTTTGGTCACCACCGGCATAAAAACGCAACGAATAAGGTACGTTTTCAATATTATCGACCAGCATTGCGCCAACGTTTGCTTTTAAAAAAACTAAGTGTTTATCTAAATAAGTTCGTAGCCACGCATGCTGCAATTGCACCCGCACCAAGTTTGTAGTTGAAAGTACATCGTCTAAACCAAACTCTGCCGAAATTAACCACTGCTCCCCCCAATAAGGCGTTGTGCCCCCTTTTGTTTTTTTACGGGCATAGCTAATACCTGGCATTAGCATTTCGGTGCTTTCTTCAGGTTCATCACCAATGCGGTATGTTTCTTGGTCGCGGCGTAAAAATGCCGTGCGTACCCATTTATCTTCAGTTAACCATTGGCGCTGTAATTGTCCGGTCAGTATTTCACTGTAAATATCATCGGCAAGTTCATCTTCTAATTTGTAACCTACTGAAAACCGCCATAAATCGTCGTTCGGGTCATCGACTGGAATGGTGTACGCCATAGAAATATCTTGTTGTTTCTCAGCTACATTTAAATTGCTTTCGAGATAGTGCCCGTCATCGGTTATCCACGGTTTACTCCATTTAAAACGCACTTTTGGACCCAGTTCGGTATTGAAGCCGCCACCCACTTCGTAGCTATTAGCGGGTTTGTGCAGCACGTCAATATTAATCGGTACTTGCCCGTTGGCTCTTGCTGGTATATCGGCATAAATACGCACGCTTGAAAAATACGGCGTGCTTGAAAGTTCAAGGTTATAATCAGCAATCTGTGTGGCTTTATAGGCTTGACCTTGGGTAAAAGGTGCAAGTGAGCGAATGTATTTTTCTGCGGGTGTGTCTTTTGCGATAATAATATCGCCATAGGCGTAGCGCACGCCGGTGTCTATACTGAATGTGATAACGGCACTGTTTTTTTGCACTGATACAGCAAGCTTTCGAACTGGCCATTTAGCATCGAAATAGCCTAGTTCTAATAGCATCGACTCTATTTTTTTATGGGCTGAGTCGTACTTGCCATGATTAAGCACATCGCCTTGGGTTAAATTTAAGTTTTTAATAACATTTTGTAATTGCGAGTCGCTTTTCCCCTCACCATTGAGCGTTATATTAATTGCTTCAATGCGAGTGGCAGGTCCGCGTTCTATTTGGACGATAAGCTCTTTATCGTCTTTATCAAACTCAATGTCTATCGTTGGATTGTAATACCCCAGCGCTTTAATACTGCTTTGTACTTGCTTTTTGGCGTAGCGACGCAAGGTTCTTGTAGGCTTTTCACCAACTAGCTGCTTTAAATATAGCTCAACGTTACTTTCTAACTCGCCACTGATCCCTTTAATCTCGTAATCTTCAATTACCCTTTGCTCAGCGCTGACTTGAGTGCTTATGAAAAAAACGAAAAAAAACACAAAACGTAATAACTGTTTGAACAAGTAAATATCCTTACTTTTTATTCTTTAAATTTAACCTTGGATGAGTTGCATACTAACATAGCCATAATGAGCAACACATTAACTTAATCGTAATCTTGCACCAAATTTTGCTCGCTTTTAACGTTAAAATTAATACGCTTTAAAGCAATATTTTGGTTACAATAGCCACTACGAATACAAAATTAATTTTAAATGAGTTTTTAATGCAATTCCCTGATGATGATAACGGCCAACTTTTAGCCGAAATAGCCGCTGCTGGCGTTGATTTAAGCAAAATGCACCAAATCGATTTTTTCATTTTATTTGAACAACAAGCTGACGCTGAAAAGTTTGCTAAAGAAATAGTCTCTGATGCATTAGTACAAAGCACTAACGTTGAAAAATGCAAAGACACAGGCGTATGGGAAGTAATTACTCATGTACAAATGGTGCCAGAGCACACATTACTTGGCCAAGCAGAGCAATACCTTGAAAGCATTGCTAATAGCTACAATGGCTATGGCGATGGCTGGGGTTTAATGGACGAAGACGCCGCTTGATAAGGATCAGTTAAGCCTAGCCGCTTAACTGATTCGCTTTTCTAAAGCTGCCTGTGTAATCAAATAATTTATCAGATACCTTCCAGCCATACTTTTTACTTTTACGCGCGATAACAAAGTCAGGGTGCACTAAATCAAACTGTGCCTTAATAACCTGCTCAGCATTTTTAAATTCGACTGGCGCTTGCCCCTGCCCTAGGCGTTTTCCAAACTGTTTATTAAAAATATATTGCCCACCTTTACTGGCAAGGTTATATACCTCATCGCAACTTGCGCCATCTTCATCAAAGTAGGTTATTTTAATTAAATCATCTTTCAGTTTTACCACTGATAACCCGCTGCAGCGTAGTACTAACGCATCCTTTAAGTTAAGTGCGTTGCGTAGCTTGTCATCGGGGTCGGCCATTACAGCGCCGCAATCATGGCATTTACGCGCAGCAATATCGTTTTGAGCGCCACATTGGTCACACTCTTTAAACCTAAACCGATAATCGCATTGCTCTTTATGGCCTTCGTCATCTTCTAATAAACCTTGGCAGCGCCTACCAAAATGCTCAATGACTTTGCCTGCTGAATCGGTTTTTCCCCAAAAAATATTTGCAAACCCACACCCAGGGCAAAGCACTTGAACGGGTTCATTATCGCTGTCACCTTTTTTATCACCCACTTCAGGGTGAAATAAATCAAAGCCGTTGCCTGCGTAATCTATAACTAAGCAATCTGTTTTTCCTTCATTTAGCCTAAGTCCACGGCCAACAATTTGCTGGTATAGGCTAACCGATTCGGTAGGGCGTAAAATAGCGATAAAATCGACATGCGGCGCATCAAATCCGGTAGTTAAAACAGAAATATTAACGAGGTATTTGATGTTTTTTTGTTTAAATTGATTTATTAATTTATCGCGTTCAGCATTTGGGGTATCACCAGTTATAAGGGCACTTTGCTCTGCGGGTAAATAAGTTAAAATTTCTTGCGCGTGCATCACCGTTGCCGCAAATATCATTACGCCTTGGCGGGTTTCGCTGTATTGTATTACCTGCTTTAGTATAGCTTGCGTTGCGCGCTCACTGTTTTTTAAAAGCGCATTCATATCATCAGTCGTATATTGCCCAAACGCATTAGTAGCCAAAGACGAAAAGTCATAATGACTAATTGCCGCGTCCACTTCATTTGGCGGCGTTAAGTAGTTATGTTTGATCATATACCTGAGCGGTAATTCAAATATACAGTTTTTAAATGGGCTTTCTTTATTACCTTTTACAAAACCATGGTAATGATGATGGTATATCCACCCCATTCCTAATCTATAAGGTGTGGCCGTTAAACCCAATACTTTTAACTGAGGGTTATATTGTTTGAGCGTATTTATAACCTTTCCGTATTGGCTTTTTTTATCACCATTTACTCTGTGGCACTCATCAATAATAAGCAAAGAATAATGCTCATTTAATTTATTTAAATTACGCGATAAAGATTGAACACTGGCAAAGGTAACTTGGTGGCTAAGTGATTTTTCTTTTAACCCTGCTGAAAATATACTCGCTTTTAAACCAAAGCTTTTATATTTTTGTGCGTTTTGCTCTACAAGCTCTTTAACATGTGCAAGCACCAGTATTTTTTGTTTAGCTATTCGCGCAAGCTCTGCAATAACAAGGCTTTTACCGGCACCGGTAGGCAGTACAATTACGGCAGGGTCATTTGTTTTTCTAAAATGTAAAACGGTGCGCTCTACGGCCTCTTGCTGATACGGCCTTAATTTATAGCTCATGAAAATAGTAAATAGAATAACCAGAAATGCAGTTTAACAAATACTAAGCGACTGCGGGGAGTTTAAGGTAAGTTTTCGCCAATTAAACCTGACTTGCAAAGCGTAAGCCTAAGGTTTAGTTATTAAGTTATACATCATAAAAAAAGAGAAGCCGTAGCTTCTCTGTTATTTTATTAAGCTAGGTGCTTTTGTAAATCAACACCTTCAAACGCTTTAGGACGACGTCCACGACCGGTCCATTCAACCACCTCGCCATCTACTTCAATGCGATACTTAGCTTTTACTTTAGTTCGCTTATCTGCAGTACCATCTTGTAAATCTTCTAACGTAAGTCCTTTTTCTTTTAAAAGATCCAACACTTCCTGTTTAGCTTGTAGCTGCTCAGTATATTTTGCAATCGCATCAGTGATTAATTGTTGTGCTTTTTCTAGCTCAGTTAATGATGCTGTTTTAATAAAAGATCGAACTTCTTTCATTTATATCTCGCTAAATTATAGGGTTAGATTTTAATTCCTTTTTAGTATAAGCCTAAAATAGAAAATAGGCTACGAGAAGAAAGTATTAGCTATTTTTTTAAAGTTTAAAAAAAAGCCGCGATTAAAATCACGGCTTTGACATTTAATAACTAATTAAAACTTAGTAGTTAAACTTAATTGTAAGTATCTACCAGTTACATCATATGCTTCAGAAACTGTATTAATACCTGTACCACCACTAGAAGAACTTTGGTTAGCAACTGGTGGTTGCTTATCAAATAAGTTACGCACTGTTAATGTCACATTTGTACTATCAGAGAAGCTATAGCCTGCTGAAATATCGTGATAAACAACTGATGGGAATTCGTTATATTTCTCTAAAGGAGTAAAGTCTGTGTAGTTGAAGTTACCTCCATCAACACTATCTTTTGAACGATCCCAGTAACGCATACGCCACGAAAGATTTAAATCTTCTAAGCCGTAGCTTAAGTTAAGATTTGCTCTGTTATCTGGAGTGAATACTTGGCCAGCATATTCAACTGTTTCACCACTCTCGATACCTGTTTCATCATATTTGATTAGATGATTCCAAATCAGATTTGCACCAAATTCACCATGCTCAGTATCAATCTTGTACGCTAACTCAATGTCAAGACCAGCAGTTTCGATATTGTTTTCGTTACTTGTTCCTGAGTTTACTTCAACTAAAGCACCATTTTGGTCACGTAAAGAATTCCCACCACAAGTTGGATCAAAGTCAGCAGCACTTACATCAAAACAACGGTTTAGTACTGTAGTACGGCTTGTCGTTGAAATAGCATCTTCCACAGAGATATCATAGTAATCTACTGTTAAAGCAAACTCTTCAGTTGCTTGCCACACAACACCTAAGCTGTATGTATCTGCAGTTTCTTCTTGAACATCTTCATTACCACCAATAAAACCACCAGTGCTTTGTGCCTCTGTTTGTGTTAATTCAAACGAGCCATTTGCGGCAACACGAGCAGCAATCTCAGGAATTGATAAACAGTTTTGAGCTACATTACCAGTATCTGAAGCAGTCACACCACTACACGGATCTGTTACTGTAGCAAAGGTCTCACCTCGGCCACCAAATAAATCTGCAATGTTTGGTGTACGTATAGCTGTTGCTGCTGAAGCTCTAAATTTCAATGTATCAATTGGTGAGTATTGAATACCCGCATTCCATGTTGTTTGACCACCAACAATTTCATGATCTGAATAGCGAGCAGCTAAATCAAGCTCAAGATTATCTAAAATAGGTAATATTGTTTCTACATAGTAATCGTTAGAGTAGTAACTGCCATCAGTTGGTAATGAGCGGTTAGTACTTGACGCACCAGTTTGAGCTAGATCACCTGGGTTGAAGAAACCACTTTCTAAACGGTGCTCTGCCCCCATAGCTACACCAATTCTTCCGCCTGCTAGTTCAACTGGTAATTCACCAACTAAAGAAGCAGAAACTATAAATTGCTCAGTTTGGCCAGCAATTTTGGCAGGTACTTTAACATAATCAACAGCTTCTGCTGAAACAGAGCCCTCACCAAATAAATTTAATGGCACACAACCTTGTAAAACAGCTAGATCATTTGCACATTGAAGTGAACCATCATCGTTTTGTACTACATCAAAAGCTTGTGCTGCTCTTTCAATGTTAACTTGGCCACCACTGTCTTGACGTTGATCAGTTTTACCCCAAGATACATAAGTATTTAATGACCAGTCATCATTGATCATCCAATCTATGCCTGTCGCAATTCGAACAGTATCACGCTCTAAATCAGTAGAACGAGCACCAAACTCAACCATACGGCGAACTAGCTCGGGAATGTTATCATCTAAGCCATAACCGTCATTAAGAAGATTTTCACGAAGTAACTCCGGAACCATAGGATTACTAAGCTTTATCCCACCTTCTCCACCACGTTCTGGTAAGAATACATCATTAGTAGAAAATGGCGTTGGCTCAATAGTCGAGTTATAAGTTTTAGATGAGTTCCAGTTCATCTCAGCAAAGAATTCCACATCATCATTAATTTCTTGCTTGATGTTTAACGCAGCATACTTTCTTTCAAGTGGGGTAACTAATTGACGATAATCAGCTCTGTTAAATGCATCGCCACCTTCAAGCCCAGTGTAAGGAGTACCGTCAGCATTATACGAGCCGACACGCCCCTGAGGAGTATACGAAGAGAATACCTTCCCTACATACTCGTTACCGTTTTCATCAAGTAGTATCGCTTCATCAAACTCAGAAAACGCACGGTCAGAAGGTTTTAGACCTTTGTCATCATCATAACCAATAGCAACGGTTACATTACCTGAATCCCAACTATTACCAGCGGTTAGATTTAGAGAGTACTTCTCACGATCACCTTCGTCGGAAATACCAGTTTGAGCGTTAACTTCAACACCCTCTACGTTATCACGAGTGATAATATTTACTACACCAGCTACAGCATCTGTACCATAGATGGCAGATGAAGCGCTTTTTAATATTTCGATTCGCTCAATCATTGAGGCTGGGATGGCATTTAAATCAACGGCATAACCACTTGAAGGTGAACGACCAGATACAAAACGACGGCCGTTAACCAATACTAAAGTGCGCGCTTCACCTAAGTTTCTTAATGAGGTTGTATTTAAACCTACGCCAGAAGTACTGAATGAAGAGTTAGATTGGTCTGCGCCGGCTATAGCAACAGGTGATTGGTTTAAAACGTCAGCTACGTTTAATGCCCCCATTTGCTCTATATCTGTTCTGCCAATGATAGTCACAGGTACTGGTGTTTCTACGTCAGTACGCTTAATACGTGAACCAGTAACTTGAATACGTTCTACTTTTTCAACCCCTTCTTCAGCAGCAAATGTATTTGCTGAAAACGCAGCTGCAGATGCTGCACCAAAAGCAATCGCTAAGCGCACTGCCTTTGAAACTTTATGATTTAACATGTGATTCTCCCTGAAAGAATTTTATTTATATATTTATTATTTTAGCTATTAAATGAATAGCATAAGAAGTGAAAGCATCGCTTCTTTTGTAAATGTTATTACCAATATATAAACATAGTCAACACATTAAAAACCAATAATTCACATCACTTTAAATATAATTAACTAGAGTTTATTTCAATAAAAGGGACAAACAATTAAACTTAAATATACCAAAAATCGGAACGATGTGTTTTTAGGTATAAAGTCTAAAACACATTTATTTATTAACATTTTTAAAGGTATTAACAAGATAATTTAAAATTTATAAATGACAATGTGAGTGAAAATGTTGTTTAACAAGTCGCCACAAAGCTAGAAGGGGTGGGCTATGCAGCTCATACGGCCTATGAAATACCATCAAAGCTGCTAGGTTATTAATGCACAGAACGCATTTTAGTGATGAGGCTAGCTATTTGCGTCCCTTGTAAAGCGTTCCGATATATTCATTATTAGCGTCAACTAAAGCCTCTTTAGATATTTTATTGCCTAATAACAACTGGCTAATTTTCTGTGAATTTAACGCCGCTTGCTTTAAGTCATTTAGCCTAAAGGTCAGCCCCTCAAGCTCTTGAGTAAATAATTGATAGGCGCGTTCTAAATCTATTTTTCTATTATTCAAAATAAACTGAAAAAAGTCAGGATACCGTGTTCCATTAACTGCGTGTGGATGTACTTCCCTTTCAAGCTGGATAAGGTTATTTATTGTTTTTATCAAGTTATTGACCTGAGCATTATCACCTTTTGTTAACTCATCAATTAGCTGCTTTAAGGGGGTTAACAAGTCGCTACGTACGCGAACAGCAGACTCCAGTATAAGCACATTTGGTTTAACTATATCTGAGTCTATTTCATGGCAAACAATTTGATAAAACCCACCCGGTTTTAATACTCTAAATAATTCAGGAATACTTTTTGATAGTTCACTGTATTCAATTGCAAATTGAGCCACTATCGCATCAAATTCATTATTTTCAAAAGGTAAGGTCTCTGCACTTACACTTGATAAAATACGCGACTCAGGCACGCCTGTAACACTCTTTGCCACTGTTGCTTTATCGATACCAATAAAATTCAACTGATCTTTACTACTATCGTGTATGAGCTTTATCAGTGCGCCATTGCCAGTCCCTATGTCTAATATCTTACACTGTGGACTAAGCTCGCTAGCAAAACCTGTCCAGCTCTGCTTGAGCTTGCCTGTATAGTTTTTTTTAATATCCTGCCCAAATGAAGTTAAATACCCTTGAGACCAATACTCACTCCAATAATTTTCCATATAAAATCCCCATAAAAAAAGGGCTGAATAAATTCAGCCCTATATATCAACCTGTTTCTAATTAATATTAGAAGCTAATTGAGTAGTTTAGACGGTAATCACGACCAAAGTTGTTGTAAAGGTCTTGGTTATCCCATGTACCAGCTGAAGAAAGAACTGGGTCTTCATCAGTTAAGTTACTTACTGTAAATGTTACAGCGCCGTAAACACCTGCATTGTAGCTGTAAGTTAAGTTATGGATTAACCAGCTGTCTAAGTCACCTGATTGCTCGTAGAAACCATCACCATCTTCATCAACTTCAGTTTCAGACGTACTTGCTGTGTAAGTAGAGTTCCAAGATACTGTGTGATCATCAAGTGACCAAGAAATTGTTGCTACTGACTTAAGATCAGGTTGGCCAGACCAACCAGCAGTGTCTTGTACAACACCACCCACTTCAGAATCGTATGAAAGAGTTACACTGTTAACATTGTTAAAGCGGAAATCACCAAAATCAGTCTCTACGTTTGCATTAATAGTGAAGTCAAAACCTTCAATTTCGAAACCAGCACCGTTAAAGTAAGAAGTACCCGCTTCAAGTAGCGTACCTGAAGCAGAACGCTTAAGGTAGAAAGTTTCGTTAGACGTATCTGTATCAGCACTTACTGCAGTGATTAGGCCAGCTGCCTCATCAGATAATAAGCCCTGTAGAGATTTTGACTGTATAACGTTATCAATAGAAAGTTGGAAGTAATCTAACTTAAAGCTTAAGTTGTCGTTTACATCCCACGCCACACCTAAGTTGATGTAATCTGACTCTTCCGCTTCAAGCTCTGAGTTTGCTGTGTAGTACGTATCGTACTGACGTGATGTAGTAGAGCCTGCAGAGTAATCGATTGCAGATTCAGCTGAGAATGTACGTGCTGCGTTAAGTAAATCTAGGCCTGGCGCGCGGAAAGACTCAGAGTAAGAACCACGAATCACTACGTTATCAGCAACCTGCCAACGAGCAGATACTGCAGGAGCAAGGTTATCACCGAAGTCAGAGTAATCATCGTAACGAGCTTTTAAGTTTACTTCTACTGTATCAGAAACTGGTAGTACTGATTCGAAGAAGATAGCAGTAACATCACGGTCACCCATTGAAGAGTTACCAGCAGAGCCACCGATTAGGCCAGCTTCAGATTGACCATCGTAAATATCTTCGTAAGTTTGTTCAAAGTACTCAACACCTACGTAGTGAGCAACAGCGCCCCCTGGTAGTTCAAATAAGTCAAAACCTAAACCAGCAAAGTATTGGTCAAAAGTAGAAGCAGAGCTTTGTAACGTAGTCGATTTCATGTTGGCAATGCCTTCATCAGAGCCTAAATCGATATCGTTAGCTTCGTTGTATGCTAAACCGCTGTAAGAAAGGTAGTACTCACCCACAGATTTGTTATCTGCTTTGTTGTGGTGGTAGTAAACTTCCCAAGAAGCGTTGTTCCAATCTAAATCACCACGTAAACCAGCTGTTAAATCTTGGTTGTAATCGTCTACGTTACCATCACGTGTACCTATACCTACCCAACGGAATAAACCATATGCACCGTCTTCACCGTATGGGTTGTGTGGGTTATCAGCTGACATGTTTTCCCATGGTGCAGCCGGTGGAGCGTAACGACCAAATGAAGAGTTTTGTACAAACATTGTTTGAGCAAAGAACTCAATGTCGTCTGTTAGCTCGTAGTTAGCACTAACATATAATGTGTTACGGTCGATTGAAGCTGTGTTGTAAGATACGTTAGCGAACGCATACATACAGTACTCAGAGCCTGGACCCCAGCTTTCGTTTGCATCAACGCGACGGAAAGTATCTTCACCGTATTCAGAGATTAAATCGTCACATAAAAGTGAAGCTGATGCTGTAGCAAAATCAGGTGAAAGTACAGTAGCGCCGTAGTAAGACCAACCTACAGTATCTGCAGTGTAAGCCTCAATGTCGCCATCACCGTCTAAATCACCAATTTGCGCTTTAGTGTAGTCACGGTCAGCATCTGAAATGCCTTTACGAGATTGGTGGTCAAAAGAGAATGTAATGTTACCTTTATCGCTAGATACACCACCTGTTACAGAAAACTCTGTAGAAGTAGTACCTTCGTCTTGGTCACGGTGACCTGCACCGATGTTAAACGTTAGGCCTTCAAAGTTTTCTTTTAAAATTACGTTAACAACACCCGCCATTGCATCAGAACCATAAATAGAAGATGCACCTTCAGTCATGATATCGATACGTTCAACAGCAGCCATTGGAATAGCATTAAGGTTAGCAGAAGCACCACCTAATGTTGGTGAACCAGGGAAACGACGACCATTTAAAAGTACTAAAGTACGACGTGAGCCAGCACCACGTAAGTTGATAGTTGCCTGTGATTGAGCTGAGCTACCAGAACGCTCTGAAAACGAACCGAATGAGTTTAATGAACTAGAACGTAGCGCATCTGCAACTGTGTAGTCACCTTCTAGTTTAATATCAGCAGAAGTAATAGATACTACTGGAGAAGCACCCTCTAAATCTGTACGTTTGATACGTGAACCAGTTACTTGGATGCGTTCTACTTTCTCTGCAGACTCTTCTTCTGCAGCAAATGAACTTGACGAAAATGCAGCTGTTGATACTGCACCAAATGCAATCGCTAAGCGAACTGCCTTTGAAACTTTATTATTTAACATTTGATTCTCCCTGGGTCACCACTTGTTAGAAGCGACTATTATTTAATTATTTTTTGTTGTCACAGTTTGTTAACAGCGACTAAACCAAATACTAAACAAAAAATATCTAAAAGCCAACTACTGTTAACCAAATATTAATTAAAAAAGGGGTTTTTATTGGTTTTTAGCTTAAATGAAGAATTACTGTACAAAAATAGAGCTAAAACGTGGATTATGTAATCAAAAAATGCATTAATGGGTACAAGTTAGAACAATTCGAACTGTTTTAGCTCAAAATTGTTTACGTTAACGTTAACAAACTGTGCAACCATTTCTAATAAAGGTACAATCTGTTTATCTATATACAATGGGTAGTCATAGCTATGCAGCCCCTGATACAGCTCAACACCGTGGGTTGTGTAAACGAATGTAACAAATTCACCTCTTTTTGGCGTAAATTCACTATTTTGTTTCTGAAACTTTTTTACTGCTTGTACATGGGGTGGGATATTTTTTTGATAATCGGTTAAGTTTTGACCTAAACGTTTTTTAAAAACCAGCAAATGATCAAATTCGCCACGTAAAAGTTTACTAATGTAATCGTTTACAAGGTCACTAATTTGCTCAGGTTGATTAAAAAGGAGGGTAAATAAGTCAAATTGGAACTGTTGAGCCAGTTTAGTCCAGTCACTTCTTACGGTTTCTAAGCCTTTAAAAACCAATTTTGATTCTTCCGGCTTTATCAACTGACCTACATAGCGCTTTTTAGACCCCACACTTTTACCTCTTATGGTGGGTAAAAAGAACGGGCTGTAAAGCGATTCAAACTCTATTTCTAAATGGCTAGTTAAATTATATTTAGCGTGTATGTGTTGCTGCCACAACGTGTTTATGTGTTTAGCTAACTGTTTACCTATTTTATTACACACTTCAACACTTAAATCATCCGTTAATTTTACAAAGGTCGAATCGGTATCGCCGTAAATAACGCTATAACCTTGCTCTTCAATCCACTTTTTAGTTTGCTGCATTATTTCATGGCCACGTAAAGTAATAGAACTTGAGAGTCTAGGGTCATAAAAACGACAGCCTTGTGATCCTAATACACCATATAAGCTGTTCATTATTATTTTAATGGCTTGGGATAGCATTAAATCGTGATTATCTTTAGCTCGTTGACGCTGGAGTGCTAGGCTTTTTATAAGCTTGGGTAAGTGGTGCTGCTCTCGAGAAAACTGTGCGCTATTAAAACCTTCAATACTATTTTCAGGGTTTTCAATCCCTTCTATCAGGCCAAGCGGGTCTATATGAAAGGTTTGCATAATACTGGGGTACAGGCTTTTAAAATCAAGCACGATGACATTTTTATACAGCCCCGGTACCGACTCCATAACATAACCACCTGGACTTTCAAAAGTCAGCCCATGATCGCCCATATTGGGGGCTACATAACCGCTTCTATGTAGTAAAGGCAAATACATGTTTACAAAAGCCGCCACTGAGCCGCCACGCTTTTCGAGCTCAAGGCCGGTTAGCTGTGTGCGAATAACTGCAAAATCGAGAAGCTTTAGCTTATCGAAAATTTTATTAACAAGTATGCAGTCTTGGCGGTTGTAGTTAGCGAGCGCGAGCTTATCTTCATTAAATTGACGAATAATCTCTTGTAAGCCGTTACTGGACTCGATTAATTTAGATTCACCTAAAATCTCTTTTGAAACATTGGCAAGTGAGAAGGTCTCGAAGCTATAAGTGGCATTTTTTAAGGTATCAATGCCATCTATTACGCAGCGCCCAGGAATAGACACCCGTGTAAAATGCCCTTTTCGAACATATAAAGGAAGGTTTCCTCTTCCTAGTAATAGTTTTACTCCAAGTGCCACAGAGCGCTCATAAATAACTGCAAAATCAAACTCAATAACATTCCACCCAATAATAATATCTGGGTCGCATTGCTTAATAAGTGTTACAAGCTGATGCAATAGAGCAACCTCGTCTTCGCACCATATAATAGTATAACCAATGTTTGGATCATGATACTCAGGTTCGCCAATCATAATCACGCAGTCTAAACCACAGCCTACTAAGCCAACAGAAAACAGCACTCCACTTTCATTACACTCTATATCAAGTGATAACTTAGAAAGTGTAGGTGTATAGTCTGCGTTAGCTTTTAATTTAGCATCTAAAATTTCAATGTAATGCGCATGATCTACTCGTTTACCCGTAACCCACGCTCCACCTTTAATAAAGCGTTCCATTAAATAGCGCTCAATGGGCCTTATATCATCTTCATAAAGTGTAATACCGCGACTTTTTAACGCTTTGCTCGCACTATAAAAGTGTTTGAGCGAGTAAAAGTAACAGCCACACATTACTTGCTGCTGAAAGTTTTTAAGTGAAAGAGGTTTGATTAAAAAGTTCAGTGATTCGGCAGATAAAATAGCTTGAGCTGCTTTTTCATCTGACTTTTTTATAAAAAATAGCGCGGTTTCATTCTCAGAAATTGTTTTTATAGGTCCATTATCGGTAGCAAACCAAATTTCATATTGTAAACCCTGAGCGCTATCGTGCGCTTGTGCAGAAAGTACAAAGCCAGAAGTTAAATACACTATCAATAAACCTTACTTATATTTTGTTTTTCTACTTTAGGGCCTATAAACATTAAGGGTTGATAATTGTTCAATCTCAAAATATAAACAGACCACAATAGGGAGTAATTTATAAACTTAAAAAATCGCCGCATTAATTTACTAAATTAATTTCATCGTTGCTTGTAGTTACACGGTTATAACTCTAAAATTCCTACACTGTAATTATATACATATTTTAGGTTTATCTCCCCATGCTTTCTGACCAACTAAAAAAAACCATTAGGCAAGTACACCAGCATGTGGCTAATAACCTCATTGATTACCGCCCGCGTAGTAGCCAAAACTACCTAGTTGCCGAAATAGCAAAAACACTGGCTGGCGAATACCATAAAAAGCAGCGCATTTGTGTAATTGAAGCAGGCACAGGTACAGGTAAATCACTTGCCTATTGTTTAGGCGCACTACCGCTTGCCCTTGCACAAAAAAAGAAGCTAGTTATTTCTTCGGCTACCGTGGCACTGCAAGAGCAATTAATAGCAAAAGAGCTGCCTTTTTTTAAAAAGCATTCTGGGCTCGACTTTAAGTTTGACCTAGTAAAAGGCAGGCAGCGCTATATATGTGCCCATAAACTACATAACGCAGTTAATGGCGATAGCCAAACGCAAATGGAGTTTATGCCCACACTTACCTCGCCACTAAGTGATATGGAAACAAAGTGCTTAAAAGGTCTTTACGATGCATATGTAAATAAACAATGGCAAGGTGACAGAGATAGCTGGGCCGACACCATCCCCGATAGGGTATGGAACTTAATCGCCTGCGATAAACACGCATGCCAACGCCAAATGAAAGCCCACCAAACTTGTCCATTTCAGCTTGCTCGTAATCAGCTTATGCAAATGGATGTACTTGTAATTAATCATTCGTTATTACTCGCTGATTTGGATTTAGGGGGTGGTAAAATTTTACCCGAGCCCGATAATACTATTTATGTAATAGATGAAGCGCACCACCTTGCGCATATTACCCGCGACTTTTCATCGGCAGCGGCCACTATTAAAGGCACTATTGATTGGCTCGATAAGCTCACCAAATTTAGCGGCAAAATGTCTAAGGTACTAGTGGGGCAAAAAGCCATTGGGCAAAACTTTAAGCTATGCGATAGCATTAACGATGCTAATAAAGACTTAAAAGTAGTGCGTGATATTCTTGATAATGCCGACTTTGAATATTCAAAAGACGACACATACCGTTTTGAGCATGGCGAAATACCAAAATCATTGCACAACAAAGCTAAAGATATAAGTGATGCCACCCTAGATGCACTGCGTTGTTTAAATAAAATGCACGATACCCTCACGCAAGATGTAAGCGATGGCGATATAAAACCCTACGTTGCCGACCCTGTTTTGGCCGAAAGCGGACACTACATAAACCGCTTAGAGCAATTAAATAAGCTGTGGTATAGCTATGCAAATAAAGGCGAAGGCACACCCCACGCTAGGTGGATAAAGCGTTTAGAATATAAAAACCATCACGATCACCTATTAAGTGATTGTCCTATCGAAGTTGGCTACTACTTAAAAGACAAACTATGGAATGAATGCGCCGGTGCAGTTTTGTGTTCTGCTACTTTAAGTGCTCTCGGTTCGTTTGATCATTTTGCTTATGAAAGTGGCTTAGCAAAAGAAGAAGGTGTTAAGTTTATTAAGGTCCCCTCTCCTTTTGATTACCCTAAACAAGCAACCTTGCGTATTCCGGTAAGTAAAATTGAGCCAACCGACAAAGCCTTTAGCGATCATATAGCGCAAACCTTGCCTGAGTACTTAAACACAAAAAAAGCTAATTTAGTGTTGTTTGCATCGTATTGGCAAATGGACCATGTGGCTAAGTTTCTTAGAACAAAAGGTTTTAACTTATTAGTGCAGGGCGAAATGTCGCGAGAGGCATTATTAAAAAAGCACACTCAAAATATTGATAGTGGTAAAGGTAGTATTTTGTTTGGTACGCAAAGCCTCTCAGAAGGGCTTGATTTACCTGGTAAATATTTAGAAAACTTAATAATTACAAAAATACCGTTTGCCGTACCTACATCACCAATAGAAGAAGCCCAAGCCGAATTTGTACAAAGTAAAGGCGGTAACCCGTTTTTGTCTATCACCGTGCCCGATGCAGCAAAGAAATTGGTACAAAGCTGTGGTAGACTGCTGCGAAAAGAGAGCGATGAAGGCCGTATAACCATTCTCGATAGACGCTTAGTTACCAAGCGCTACGGCAAAGCCATGCTCGACACCTTACCACCTTTTAAAAGACAAATAGATTATTAATGTTTGAACTTGCACTAGATCCCACAACACTGGCAGTTTTATGTGCCGCGGCCCTTGCTGCTGGCTTTATTGATGCAATTGCCGGCGGCGGTGGGTTACTTACCGTACCCGCACTACTCACCGCAGGCTTGCCACCGCATGTAACGCTAGGCACAAACAAACTTGCGGCAAGCTTTGGCTCATTAACGGCCAGCTACACGTATTATAAAAAAAATCTCTTTAGCCCTAAATTTTGGGCAAATTCCATTATTGCTACCGCCATAGGCGCTGTTATTGGGACATTAATTGTTGACCATTTAAGTATTGAGTTTTTAAATAAGCTTTTACCTATCATTATAATTATGGTGGCGTGCTATAGCTTATTTGGTAGTTTAAGTACCACACAGGGCGATGATTTACCAAAAGTAACCCCAATACTTAAACTAAAGCAGTGGTTGCAGGGTTTGGCATTAGGTTTTTTTGATGGGGTAGCAGGCCCAGGCGCAGGTACTTTTTGGACCGCATCTAATAGTTTATTTTATAAAATGAGCTTGCTGCTTAACTGTGGATTAGCCCGTTCAATGAACTTTGTATCTAATTTTATATCGCTTATTACCTTTGTGGCACTTGGTCATGTAAACTTTTTATTAGGCCTAATCATGGGCTTTTTTATAATGTTAGGTGCTTGGATTGGCGCTCACTCAGCCATTCGCTTTGGCGGTAAGTTTATTCGCCCTGTTTTTAACACTATGGTTATACTGCTAGCATTAAAACTGATTTACGAGGCTTATTTGTAAATGCAAATACACGCGTTAGATAAATTACGCCAACAAGTTGCTACGCTTAAACAACAAGCTGAGCAATTTGATAGCGCAAAGTTGTTTTCTAAAAACCGCTATATGCAGGCGCAGCATAGTTTATTTGACCGCGGCGTATTTAGTACTAAAAGCATGAACTTAACTGACTACGTAACAGAAATTGAAGACGAAATTACCAGCTTACCACCCAGTGAACACCGCCATGCTTATGCTTATGCACTTGAGCGTATAGGTAATCAAGTACACGCTGTATTTAATGTTATTAAATCGACTCCTATTTGGGCAAAAGAAAACAAAAGCCAGTATAAACCAAGGCCAAAAAATACGGTTTATAAGCAAGCCGTAAAAAAAATTATGCAATCATCGCATGAGCTATACGACGAGCTTAAACAAAACCACGAGTTTGAACGACGCTTAGTGTTAATGATTGAAGAGCGCAAACTACAAATGGAAAAGGCTACCCCAGCGCAAGCACAAAAGCTTAATATGGAAATTTTAACCACGCATGCGCGTTTAGGGCGTTGCCGTAAAGCAATTTCGGCCACCGAAGATAAAATTCAACAAGTCGAAAAACAACAATTACGCTAATGCCGCTTTTTTACCACCCGCTCTACAGTGCTTTAACGCTTCCTGAGCGCCACCGTTTTCCTATTCAAAAATACCAAATGCTAAAAGCAGAAATAGAACGCTTAGGCTTTGGTACTACACAGTTTAATACACCAACCAAAGCAACGCCCGAGCAGCTCGCACTGTGCCATAGCCAAGACTACATAAATGATTTTTTAAACGCCACGCTCAGTAATAAAGCAATTAAAAAAATGGGTTTCCCGTATTCACGCGAATTAGTAGAGCGTACGCTGCTTTCAGTTGGGGCAAGTATTCAAGGCAGCGAATACGCCCTAAAACATGGCTTTTGCGCTAATTTAAGTGGAGGCTATCATCATGCATATAGTGATTACGGCAGCGGCTTTTGTATTTTTAACGATTTAGCTGTGGCTGGCGCGCATTTAATCAACACAAACCAAGTCGATACCGTATTAATATTTGATTGTGATGTACACCAAGGCGATGGCACGGCTCAAATTACGCAACATAATAACGCTATTATTACTTGCTCTATTCATTGTGAGCAAAATTTTCCGCGCTTAAAGCAGCAATCCGATTACGACTTCGCTCTGCCTGCCAACACCTCAGACACCGAATACTTAACAACGGTACAACAAGCTCTCGAATTTTGCGTGCGTATTCATAACCCCGATATTATTTTATATAACGCAGGGGCTGATATTTACAAAAAAGACGAGCTTGGTCTATTTAATGTATCCCTTGGAGGTGTTTACAAGCGCGATCACTTTATACTCAATTTTTGTAAAGAGAACAATTTACCTGTTATGTGCGCGCTTGGTGGGGGCTATCAACGCAACGTAGAGTCGTTAATAAATGTGCATAAACAACTATTTAAAGCGGCTATCGATTTATTTTAGTGCTTAGTATACACTCAAATAAACGGACCCCATAAAAGGCGCTAGCACGATGCGACTGCACGACGACATACATAACTTTTACGAAAAAATTGTGGTTGAAGAGATCATTAAACGTAAACTAGATAAAGTTTACAGTGAAGATGTAATGGCCGATTTTTGTTGTACGGTGCTCAATCAACTTCCCCCTCGCTATATTCGCTACGATGTAGATATGGCATTTTATTTACCGCAAAGTGAACGTATTCACATGGAAGAGCGCGTACAAACCGCTATTGATGTAGCCATTACTCAAATTTCAAAAAAGAAAGACTTAAATGACCAGCCCACTTGATAACGCCCCTACACATGTAAAACTTGCGGTGGATTTAATTATGCTGCTGGAGCAGCACGAGGTTGCTCCAGAGGATGTGTTAAAAGCACTCGAAATTGTAAAAAGTGACTTTGAGCAAAAACAAGCTACAGCTTAGCATTACTCTTTTGTTTGCACATCGTATTTAGTCACAGTGCCCTCGTGTTTGTTACAGTCTATTTTAATTTCGCCAAACGTGCGTCTTGGGGTAGTCGAGCGACGGCACGTCATTTTTTGTGCTTTACTACCATACTGGCTTATGTACAACGCAACGGTTTCGTCTATTTGTTGCTGTTGCGCCGAAGTAGCCGCGTTATAAAACGTATTGTATTGCGCCTGCCAACTTTCAACTCCAGCCTCTTTTGCAACCCCTAGCCACCCCATCCCCATGTTAGTGGATTGTGTTAAGTACTGCCCTTTTAAAAACATAAACGACAATGTGTATTGCGCACTTTTATAACCAAGCGCTGCAGGGTCTTTTAGGTACATAAAAGCTTGTTTAAAATCTCCTTTTTTATATGCTTTTATGCCGTTGTACTCATGTTTTTTCATGGTGGTGTCATCGTATAAATTAACAGGCGTAGACCCACAACCACTTAATAAACCCACTCCCATTATTGCTGTGATCAGTAAATACCGGCTCATGACTATTCCTTTTTTATTATTTTTATATGCGAGTACCGAATCTGGCTTACAGTTATTGCCAAGCCTGTTACTCTATAAATTAATTTGTATAATTAAAATACTATCATGAGCTTAGCAAGTTTACTTCGGTTATTTTTTCTGGCTGCAATTTGGGGCGCCTCATTTTTATTTATGCGAATGGCGGCAAATAGCCTAGGCCCAGCGGTGTTAATAGAATTTAGAGTCGGCTTTGCCGCACTCACCCTTTTTATAGTGGCGCTGTATTTAAAACGCCACTTGGCGTTTACTAAGCACACCAAGCACTTTTTTATAATTGGTGCGCTTAATTCTGCCCTTCCCTTTTTACTTTTTGCATACGCAGCGCAAACTATTAGCGCCTCTACTTTATCGATTTTAAATTCAACAACCCCTATTTGGGGCGCAGTGGTAGGTATTATTTGGAGTAAAATCAAACCGACTAAAAGTATGGTTTTAGGTTTGATGCTTGGTTTAATAGGCGTGGCAATTTTAGTTGGGCAAAATCATCTTGTATTAAATACTCATTCACTTATTGCGATTGCAGCAGCGCTAAGCGCCTCTCTGTGTTATGCCATTGCATCACATTATACAAAAAATGCCCCTAAGCTTGCACCGTTCGATAACGCACACGGCTCTATGTGGGCAGCCAGTTTTATAGTACTACCCCTTATACTTTTTATGCCTATTCGCGAA
This sequence comes from Pseudoalteromonas sp. P1-13-1a, assembly GCF_001401875.1. Classification (NCBI taxonomy): domain Bacteria; kingdom Pseudomonadati; phylum Pseudomonadota; class Gammaproteobacteria; order Alteromonadales; family Pseudoalteromonadaceae; genus Pseudoalteromonas; species Pseudoalteromonas sp. P1-13-1a. Next base: position 86,228 of record NZ_LKDV01000002.1, read on the forward strand.
GTACCTAGTACCGACGTTATGCTTGGCGTGTTAGCCCTTGGCGTGGTGTGTACCGCACTTGCTTATATTTTATTTTTTAAACTTATTGACGATATAGGCCCAACCTCAGCTTTAACGGTCACGTTTTTAATTCCACTATTTGGCATTTTTTGGGGGCATGTAATTTTAGATGAGCAAATTGGGCCAAATACATTACTCGGCGCATTATTTGTTATTATGGGTACTATGCTAGTGACTGGTTTTTTACCACGAAAAAGGCACTTAGCTAAAACAAGCTAAGTGCCTTAAATAATTTATGGCATTAAAATTTAAATAAAGTGTGGGTCTTTTGGCATATCGTGGCGGCGCGTTATATAAAGCACACAGTCGGTTTGGCTATTATTGCTATAGGCTCTTACTTGCTCAATGGGCACTGAAAAAGTATCACCTTGGTTAAGCGTTAATACTTCATCACCTAAGTCTATTGTTACGCTTCCTTGATGAACAAATATAACCTCTTCTTCAAAACGAATATGGGGCGCAACTTGTGCATCAGGTTGTAACTTTAACGCAGAAATATTAAAACCATGAGGCCAATTTAACTGTGTTTGAATACATGTTTTGGCGTTTAAATTACCGACTAATGGCGCTTCATATACGCCGTCGAACTGGCTAAGGTACGAGCGTTTATTCCAGTTAAAGTTGCTGGCTTTAACCACAGTTTGTGCCAGCTCTTCATCGGTTATTACTCGGTGCTGCGCTATTTGCTCTTGACTGGTAACTGCCATGGGCTTAACGCCATCGGGAATTGTTTCATTTAACGTGGTATCTATTAAGCTGCCATTTTCTAGCAAAATTAGTCCGTATTCTTTTGCCATGTCAAATACTTGCGGAGCCCAAAGTACCCTACCAGGGTTATCACTTCCAAGTACCGCATATAAATAGCCTACGCCATCGCCAACATTTTCAAACCCTCTAAATATATCCATCGGGATCGAAATAATATCGCCTTCATTTAAAATCACTTTGGCATCTTTAGCGTCAACACCAGTATAAAAAGCCCACGTACCACTGTGAACTACAAAAATTTCTTCAGTTAAATGGCTATGCTGCGAATTTAAACACCCTGCAGGTTGGCGCGCACCACCAATATTAAACCCATGAGGAATAGAAATATGCACATGTTGATTTGGGTTTTCGGCAACACCTGGGCCAATAATTGTAAAATTCTCTTTTTGATCACTCCCCGGCGAGCGCGTGTCTATAAAGGCGTTTTTACACGCAATTAAATCATCGTATCTTACTAAGCGCTCTTTAAATAAACTCATTACTCTCTCCTAAACTAATTACTGAGCGGTCCAACCGCCATCAATTTTAATACTTGTACCGGTGATCATTGCCGAAAGGCCGCTTAGTAAAAACACACAAGCATTGGCAATATCATCGGTTTGAGCAATTTTTTTCAGTGGAATCATGTCGTAAACAAACTGTTTAAATGTCGCATCTTCTAGCATAGGTTTGGTCATTGGGGTTTCCACAAAGGTAGGGGCTACGGTGTTCACGCGCACATTTTTATCGGCAAGTTCAACCGCCATTGCTTTGCTCAATCCCTCTACCGCATGTTTGCTCATGCAATACAAAGTGCGTTTAGGTGAACCAACAAACCCCATTTGCGACGACATATTAACTACTGCACCAGTGCCAGAATTTATTAGCGCAGGCAGTGCCGCTTGGCTAATTTTATAAACGCTGCGAATATTCATCGCAATCACATCGTCAATATTCTCATCTGTTTGCTCAAGCATTGGCGCAACCCGATTAATACCGGCGTTATTTAACAGCCCATCGAGTGTTTTTAGCGCCTTTAAACGCTCAAAAAAAGCATCGCTATTAATATCTAGCGACCAAATTTCTATTTGCGAAGGCGCGTATTGCTGTAGTGTTTGTAAATCACTGAGGGTACGTGCTACTGCAATAACCTGAGCCCCTGCATCTACGCATTTTTCTACGCACGCTTTACCAATACCTTTGCCTGCACCAGTCACCAAAATGGTTTTACCCACTAAAAGCGTTTTATCAAATCCCATTTGCTCACCTAAATTCTATATTGCATTCGAAGTCATTATTAATTAGAGTGCAGTTAGATGCAAGACATTATTTAACCAATACGTCTCATCAAATGTGTATATAACAACGACTCACTAAGGACATTAGCAATGATAAAGCATTTAAAAAAGGGTCAACCAATTGACTCAAAACAAAAACAAAATCAATCAGTAAGAGATATTGTGGAAAATATTTTAGCGCATGTTGAAACCGAAGGTGACGCAGCCATTCGTGAATACTCTGAAAAGTTCGACAACTGGACTCCGGAGTCTTTCAAACTTTCAGAAGACGAAATTAAAGCCTGCTATACACAACTTGATGATCAATTAATCAACGATATTAAATGGGCACAAAGCCAAGTACGTAATTTTGCACAAATACAACGTGACTCAATGAAAGACGTAGAGGTAGAAACCCTACCTGGCGTAACCCTTGGCCATAAACATATCGCTATGGATAGCGTGGGCTGTTATGTGCCAGGTGGTAAATACCCGCTATTAGCCTCTGCGCACATGAGCGTATTAACCGCTAAAGTAGCGGGTGTTAAACGCGTAATAGCCATGGCTCCGCCGTTTAATGGCAAGCCATCACCTGAGATCGTAGTGGCTATGGATATGGCAGGCGCCGATGAAATTTATTGTTTAGGCGGCGTGCAAGCGGTAGCGGCAATGGCAATTGGTACACAAACTATTGCGCCAGTAGATATGATCGTAGGCCCGGGTAATGCGTTTGTTGCCGAAGCAAAACGCCAGCTATTTGGTCGCGTTGGTATAGATTTATTTGCAGGGCCTACCGAAACGCTTGTTATTGCTGATGACAGCGTAGATGGGGAACTATGTGCAGCTGATTTACTTGGTCAAGCAGAGCATGGCCCTACCTCTCCTGCTATTTTACTTACCAACTCAGAGCAATTAGCAAAAGATACAATGGCTGAGGTGCAAAGGCAGCTTACTATTTTACCGACAGCTGATATTGCAGGCGTAGCGTGGCAAGATCACGGCGAGGTGATAGTGTGTGACACTTACGAAGAAATGTTACAAGTAGCCAACGACTTAGCGTTTGAACACGTACAAGTAATGACCAGCAATACCGATTACTTTAAAGAAAACATGCAAAATTTTGGCGCTTTATTTTTAGGCCCACAAACTAACGTATCTTATGGTGACAAGTGTATTGGTACAAACCATACACTACCCACAGGTAAAGCTGCGCGTTATACTGGTGGACTATGGGTAGGTAAATTCATAAAAACATGTACTTTTCAGCAAGTAACAGAGCAAGCCTCGGTTGTTGTTGGTGAGTATTGTTCACGATTATGTGCTGCTGAAGGGTTCGCAGGCCACAAAGAACAAGCAGACATTCGTGTAAGACGATATAGGAAATAAACCTTGAAGCAAAAAAGAGTCACCTCATACGATGTTGCCCGTGAGGCGGGCGTATCGCAGTCAGCGGTATCACGTGTTTTTAGACCTGGTTTTAGTGTCTCTAAAAAAACCCGTGAAAAAGTAATCGCAACGGCCAATGAAATGGGCTATCGCCCTAATGCTATTGCCCGTATGTTGATCACCAAACAGTCGGGGATGGTTGCGGTTATTTTGTCATCGCAAGCAAACCTGAATTACCCAGAGGTGCTTTCTGAGCTAAATAGAGAGCTGGCACTGAACAATAAACGTGTGCTGCTCTTTACGCTTGATAACGCAGACGAGCTAGACGAGTTACTCGAAAACATTTGGACATTCCAAGTTGATGGTGTAATAGCCCTAGCCGCTCACTTTGATAGTAAAAGCTTAAACTTATTTGCTAAACACAGTACACCTATAGTGCTTTATAACCGCCATGTGCCGGAGTCAAATGCAAACACCGTTTGCTGTAATCACGACAAAGGCATTAAACAGTTAATCGATTTATTACACCAAGCTAACCATAAATCGTATTTAATTCTTTCAGGCCCTACCGACTCGGATGTTGCAAACGAGCGCAGAGAAATAGCCGAGAATTATTTACACACTCTGGGCGTACAAAATACCCCTGTTATTTATGGTGATTATGGGTATAAATCAGCACGTGATGCACTTAAAAAATGGTTAAAAAAACACCCTAAGCCCGATGCCATAATATGCAGTAATGACGCAATGGCTATTGGCGTAATTGATGAACTAAAAGAAAACTTTTGCATTAAAGTGCCCGACGACATATCAGTTGTAGGATTTGATGGTATTAATGCCTCTTCATGGTACAACTATCAAATAACCACAGTACAACAGCCTATGAAACAGCTTACCAAAGCCGCTGTTGATATTTTAATGGAGCGCATTGAAAACCCACAAGCGGCTGCAGAGGTGCGAGTGTTTACTGGTTCATTAATTGAAGGGAACTCTATTAAAAAACGTTAAATTAAGGAATTTTTGTGGCCAAAAATCCTGTTTATATTTTACCTGGTACGCTATGTAATCACCGCATGTTTGCAGCGCAAATTAACGCACTGCAAAATGCAGGATTTACACCATGTGTTATTCCTTTTACAGAGCAATCTAGCATTTTGCAAATGGTAGCGCTTTGCAAAAAAATAGCGCAAGAGCCCGGCCCATTTATTGGTTTTTCAATGGGCGGAATTGTTGCGCTAGCACTGTTAAAATCACACCCTGAGCTTGTTACCTCCTTGTGTTTGATATCGAGCAATTATTTAGCCGATAAACCTGAGCGCCCTGCAATTAGGCTCAAACAAATTGAACATGCCAAAAGCACAAGTTTAGAAGCCCTGCTTAAACGCGACTTTTTACCTCACTACTTTTACCAAACACATAAAGCCTATGAAGACACAATACTTAGCATGGCAAATGATCTTGGTATTAATGTCTTTAGCGCCCAATTGAGCGCCCTTGGCACCCGCGATGATACATTAAATGTAATAAAACAAAGTACTAAAAAGCTACTCATTATTGGGGGCGAGCATGACCCACTATGCCCAGTAAATATTCAGCAAACCATGCATGAAGCAGCGCCTAATAGTGACCTTATACTACTTGGTCATTGCGCCCATTTTGCCCCACTTGAACGAAGTAATACGGTAAACGCAATTTTATTAGACTGGTTGGAGTCTTTATCATGAATTTAAAGCAAAAGTTAAATGCAAAACAGCTACTGCTAGGTACCTTTATTAAAAGCACGCATTATCACAATACGGAAGTATTAGCCCACACTAATCTTGACGTTCTGTGCCTTGATGCAGAACATGCGCCGTTTGATAGAGGCGATTTAGATAGCTGCATAATGGCAGCGCGTACTAAAAATATGCCCACACTTATACGTGTTAGTAATACCGACCACGCCACGTTACTAAGCAGCTTAGATATAGGCGCAGATGGCCTTGTACTCCCACATATAAAAACACCTAAACAAGCAAAAGCAATTATTAAAAACTGCTTTTATGGCAATAACGGCCGAGGCTATGCCGGTTCAAGCCGCTTTGCAGGTTACACAACCCATGCCTTAACCGATAACCTAGCAAGCAATAAGTCATCAACCTGCATTATTGCACAAATAGAAGATGCCGATGCATTGGATAATATCGAGCAACTGTGCCAAATAGATGAAATTGACTGCATTTTTATAGGCCGTATGGATTTAACTATTTCCCTTGGCGAAACCAATCCAAGCGCTCCAATTGTCATAGAGGCAGTCACTAAAATAGCCAAGGCAGCGGCTAAATATAATAAATGCTGTGGCATGTTTGTGGGTAACTTAAGTGAGCTAAACCACTGGCAATCATTAGGGGTAAGTTTTTACTTATTAGGCTCTGATCATAGCTTTTTATTAAGTGGCGCAAAGCAATTGCGTAACGAGTTCGATAGTGCAATGGGAGCGTTAAAATAATGAGCTTACATAATAAAAACAAAAACTTACTACAAGGGTTTAGAGAAGCACTTTATAACTTTGATCAAAAAGCCCTACAAACACAAATTAACAGCGTATTTGCCGATGATGCGCTCGTGCAGCTATGTTACCCGTTTGAAACACTTGTCAACCCTAATGCACTTATTGAGCAAGTTTATTTACCACTTAGCGAGGCATTTGTAGGATTAGAGCGCCGCGATACAATTGTTATGGCAGGTAGCTCAATTAACGACTCAGACTGGGTAGGTTGTTGCGGTTATTATACCGGTTCGTTTGAAAAGCCATGGCTTGATATCCCCCCTACTGGGCACCAAGTTAGCATGCGTTTTCATGAATTTTACCGTATTAAAAATAACAAAGTGGTAGAAGTACAAGCTATTTGGGATATTCCCGAAGTAATGATGCAAGCTAAAGTATGGCCGCTTTCGGTGAGCTTAGGTAAAGAGTGGCATGTACCAGGCCCTGCAACGCAAGATGGATTAATCACAAACGAATACAATGAAGAGCACTCAGCACAAAGCTTAAAATTGGTGGGCGACATGTGCGAGCATTTAGGTTTTTATGTCAAAGGCGGTATAGAGGCTATGAAGCTGGAGCAATTTTGGCACCCGCACTGTAGCTGGTATGGGCCAAGTACCATAGGCACTGCACGAGGTATAAAAGGGTTTAGAAACTGGCATCAAATTCCGTTTTTAAATGCCCTCCCAAACCGTGTAGGTGATACAAGTAAAGGCTATTTATTTGCCGATGGAAACTATGTTGGCTTTACCGCGTGGCCGGGTATGAGCATGACTATTAGTAATGATGGTTGGTTAGGTATTGCGCCTGCAAATCAGCAAATAACCATGCGTAGTCTCGACTTTTGGCGCGCCGAGAATAACTTAATTCGCGAAAACTGGGTGCTGATAGATATTCTTGATGTGTACCATCAAATTGGGGTAGATGTACTCGCCCGCATGAAAGAGCTTAGCAAAGCCCGCTATTTAAACTTTGCGCCCTAGCAATTAAAGCCGTATAAACAAAAAAGGCTCTGTTAAACAGAGCTTTTTTTTGTAGCTAAATTAGGCTAGGCGCCAGGGTTTGCAATACTTTGCGTGCGCTTTAAAATATCTAGGCCTTGTTGTTTTAACCAATAAGGAATATCAATAATGACCCAGTTTTCTACTAATTTATCGCCCTCGCGGTGATACACATCAACCACGCGCATATCTGCTGGGGTATTAGCACCCGGTAGGCCTAAAAAGCCCCCAATGGCCGTGTTAGTTAAGTTAGGCCAGCCAAAAAAGCAGGCAAATTCGTCTTCTGCAAACCGGCAAATATGGCCGTTAAACACTTTACCCGTTAGCCCTTCTCTAAACGGATACATGTGCTGCTGCTGATAACGCTTAATTGTGTAAGTAGCGCCAATGCCAGCAGGGCCATACCACACCATGTTTTCATCCCAGGTTTTACCAAGCACTTCGGGCGGGCACGTATCAACCCCACTTTTGTTAAGCGCGGTTAGGTTATCAATCATTTGATTTACCAGCGCCATCGTTTTTTCGCTTTGCTCATCGCTACTTTTACCTAAACGAATACCATCGTGCGTACGCGGCCCGGGATACGTAAAATATTGCCCAGTAGAGAGCGGCAGCGGGTTTAGCCCCACTTGCATCATAAGGCCAATAATATCGACAAAAAAGCCGGTCTGAATTATTTTTCCGCCTTTAATGCAGTTAAACTCAGCATAACGCAAAGTGGCAAGCTTATGGGTTGGCGCAATACCTAGCCAGTCTTTATCAAATAAGCCCATAAAATGGCCCATACTCATCACCCACTGACCGCCGTCGGCCTCGCTTTGCCCTGCAATAAAAATATCCTCACGGCGTTGCAGCGCACTAAACGAGCTAAATAATGGCTGCCAAACTTGTGCAATTACATCATTAGTACACTCAAGTTCATTAAAAGGGTGCACCCCTTTAAAGCTATATTCATTAGCCATAAACTCTTTAAATACGGCTTGTAAGTTATTGCCCTGTGCTTTTTCTAATGCAGTATGAAATTGACGAACTAGTTGTTTATCTTTAAGTATATCTGCCATGATTATTCCTCATTGTTTGCGCAGTCAAATTAGTATCTTCAAACCGCCGTTAAGCACACTTTAACAAAATGTATTGCATTTAAAGAGTAATTAAAAGCCTGTGAATGGTAAGTTATAAATTGATTTAAAATAATACTAATGAGAATTGACTTCGAAGTCAAAGTGATTCATGATGATTCAAAATAAAAAATACAAATAGGCTCTCAAGCCCGTAAACCTAATCTAACAGGATTAATTATGAATGATTTTGGATTGTTGAATTGGAGCATTCTCATCGGGTACATAATTGCCAACCTAATTCTTGGGTTTGTAATTAGTAAAAAGATCAGTAGCGCTAACGACTTTTATATAGGTCGAAAAACAACACCGTGGTGGGCTATTGGTATATCGGTTGTTGCTACTTACGTCAGTGCGCTCACTTTTTTAGGTGCTCCAGCGTGGTCTTACAAAGAGGGACTTTCGGTTATTGCCATACACCTAAACTACCCGCTGGTTATAGTGGCGGTGGTGTGTTTGTTTTTTCCGTTTTTTTACAATGCTGGAGTGGCCTCTATTTACGAATACCAAGAGCGCCGATTTGGTAAAAAAGCCCGCTTACTTATCTCTACCATTTGGTTAATTTCGCAAACCATGGGTTCAGCCGCGGTGCTTTACGCCACCTCACTCGTACTGGCTTTTATTGTTGATATAAACGTTATAACCGCCATATTTTTGGTCACTATAATTGCCCTCATTTATACCATGCTAGGTGGCATAACCGCCGTTATATGGACCGATGTCATTCAGTCAGGCATCTTGTTTATAGGGGCAGGTATTATTATGTATGCGCTTATTACTTCAATGGATGGCTCGTTTAGCGCAACACTGAGCGAGCTAAAAACCCAAGGTAAGTTAGATCCGCTCAATTTTTCGCTCGACTTTACCCAAGTGACTACCGTGTGGTCTGGCGTGTTGGCTATGTCGCTGTACCACATTACTGTCTATGGCACTAACCAAATGATGGTGCAACGCACGCTCGCAGCTAAAAATATTGGCGATGCTAAAAAATCCTACTTACTAATGGGCTTTATCGCGTTCTTTATTTACTTGTTCTTTATATTTATGGGCGTGCTGTTTTATAGCTACTACGGCGGGCGTACTTTTGAAAACGACAACTTAATTATTTTACAATTTGCAGCCGACTATGGCCTACCAGGATTAATGGGTATTATTGCTGCTGCGGTAATGGCCGCTTCAATGTCGAGCCTCGATTCTGCGCTTAATTCACTTTCGACCATAAGTACTATCGATTTTTATAAAAAGTACTTTGCCCCAGAAAAAAACGACGCTCACTATTTAAATGTTACTCGCTTATTTACGCTAGGTTGGGCGGTGATCATTATTATTCCGGCCATTATGTATCACCTATACAGCGAAGGCTCAATTTTAGAAATACTCACTAAAGTAGGCTCGTACTTTGTGGGTGCACAACTTGGCATGTTTGCGCTTGGGTTTTTCTCAAAGCACACCACCGAAAAAGGCTTACTAATAGGTACTTTAGTGTCGTTTATTACCGTTGCTGTGTGCGCACTATTTACCGACATTGCATGGCCATGGTACTGCGCCATAGGGGCAATAACCTGCCTTGTATTTAGCATTGCGTTAAGTATTGCATTTGATGGCTATCAAGAGGATTACAACGAATACACCATTAAAGGTCAGTTAAAAGCATTTAAAGATCAAAAACGTCCAGAAAAAGAAAACGGCTGGTACTTAATTCCGGGTAAGTTTGACTCAATCAATTACTGGTTACTTGGCTTTTTTGTACTGAGCTTTGCCTCTCTCATGTTATTTGAATATTTTGTGTAAGGTGAAATAAATGAATATTTTAGAACAACTTTTTGAGAACTTCAGCGCTGCAGAATTGCCAAATCAAGCATTACTTGCAGACTCCGTTCAATGGCAGGTAAGCCACCCTTTTGAGCCTATTAGCACAAAGCAAAATGTGATTAATGATTACTTTGGCGTACTTAAACATTCGTTACCTGACATAGAGCGCAAACCGTTTATCTCTATTGAGGGAGACTATAAAGGCGAGCAGTGGGTGTGTGCCACAGGTTATTTTACCGGCACATTTACACAGCCTTTATTGGGTATTCCTGCCAGTGGCAAAAGTGTATTTATTCGCTACAGCGAAATGGCGCAAATAGAAAACAACCAAGTAGTTAATGTTTACACCTTTTTAGATTTAATTGATGTAATGAACCAAGTAGGCGTAAACCCATTACGCCCAAGCTTAGGTTACCCAGGTTTAGTTATGCCCCCCACCACACTTGATGGCGTACCAACAGGTGATAAAAACGAAACGCTTAGCAAAACCAACGAACAACTTGTGGTTGATATGCTCACAGAGCTTGGCCGCTATGATGGGAAAGACCTATACAGCATTAATTTAGAAAAATACTGGCACCCAGATTTTATTTGGTATGGCCCAGCAGGCATTGGTACAACCCGTGGAATTAGCGGCTTTAGAGAACACCATCAAGGGCCGTTTTTAAAAGGCTTTCCTGATCGCGGTATTAATAAAACACTGTGTTTAGTAAGTCACGATAACTTTGTTGCTACCGGCGGCTGGCCTCACATGTATGGCACCCATACCGGTGAAGACTGGTTAGGTTTACCGCCTTCTGGCAATAAGCTGTTCCCACGTGTAATGGACTTTTGGCGCTGCGAAAACGGCATATTAAAAGAAAACTGGGTCGCTATTGATATCCCTCATTTATTAGATGGAATGGGCATTGATATTTTTGAGCAAATGCAACGCAAAATAGCCGCAGCTAATTAAGAGGTGAGCATGAACAAACACAATAATATGACCCAACCTTACTGGCTGCCGTTATCAAGCGTGTTAAACCCGCAAGGTAACAAACAACAGCCTTTAATCGGTTTTGATGACGAATTTGTTGATATCGTTGATTATATTTTGCGTATAACACACCGTATATGGGAGCAAAAAAACATTGGCTTATGCTATCGCTATTACGCCGATATATGCCCTGTTTTTACCCTTGGTGCCTATGGCGAAAACATAGAAGATGTTATTCAAGGCACCCTTAAAACCATTGCGGCCTTCCCCGACAGAAGCCTAATTGGCGAAAACGTGGTGTTTTCAGAAGAAGCGAACGAGCATTATTATTCGTCACACTTAATTAGTAGTGTAATGACCAACACAGGTAACTCAGAGTTTGGCCCTGCAACGAATAAAACCGGCCGCGTTACAACCATAGCCGACTGCGTATGCTTTGAAAATAAAATAGTTAAAGAGTGGCTTGTGCGCGACAACGGCTTTTTAGTTAAACAGCTTGGCTTAAACATTATTAATGTAGCCAAACACATGGCAAACATTCCCAGTAAAGATAAGCACACACAGTGGCTAAATGATGAATTTAACCGTGTAGTAGCAATAGATCACCGCGTAGCAAGTACGCCCATTTTAGAAGGCGAATTGGCTGCATTTGCTCACCATTGGCTAGATACATTATTTAACCAAAAGCAGTTTGCTAAAGTGCACGAGTTTTACAGCTTAACGGCATCGCAGCAATGGCCTAGTGGCAGAATGGCCACCGGACTTGCACAAATAAACGGGGTATTTATACAATTTTTTGCCACCTGCCCCGATGCCAAATTAACAATCGATCATATAGCCATTACTCCATTTGACGAAACCACAACAGATGTAGCGATACGCTGGTCACTTGCTGGGCATTTTAATCCGCAAAATAGCGAGCTAAGTGAGCTTAAACAGCAGCCTTACTTTATTTTAGGCGCATCGCATTTACGCATTAAAAACAAAAAAATCATCGAAGAAATCACCGTTTTTGATGAAGTAGCACTTTATGCAAACTTATTTAAAGCACATGCATTAGTCAACAAAGCACAGCTGGAGGAAAATGCATGATCAACGCGATTATAGATTTATACACTAAAGCCGACATTGAAACACTAAGCAGCAAATTGCTTCGCAGCAGCCGCTGGCAACAGCACCACTTTACAGCCATGGGGGCTTTGCAGGCACAGCCTTTATGGCTTAGCTTTTTAGCTCAATATGGGGTGTCTGAGTGTGTATCGCACACACATAGTGTAGGTGCAGAACGTGAAACCTTACAGCTGGTTTTACAGCCTAAAAAGCTTAAAAACCCGGTGCGCTTAACGTTTGTAATTAGACATAACAACACCTTTATAAAAACAATAAAGTGCGTGGTGGATACGCTGTCGCTGGCTAATAATGAGTATGTAAATACAACAATAAATAACAGCTCGGTTATTCCTAAATTACCAAAAAGTGACCCTATTATTGTTAGCGATTTAGATAATCAGCTACACCCCACGACCTTTCATGCAACACCCAGTGCTATCTGCGAGCTACCCTCTCACATTGCTCGTACTTTAGATAACTGGTGGCAAATTTGGCAAACCAACAACCTGGCTCACTTTAATACCCTATATACTCCAAGCGCTACAGCCATTCTTGCAGGTAATACAGAGCCACAACCAATCTGTGCACTGCTGGATTGCCATTTAGATTTTACGCAATCGCTAAGTAGGCGTTATGCCCAGCTAGAAACCGTTGAGTATGACAGCACGCAAAACAAAGCCACCGTATGCTGGACCCTTGATGGCAGCTTTAATGCTAAAAACGTACGCGTACGTCAGCAAATACTCAGCGTTATTAGCATTACAGATAGCCAAATAACCCACGAAGTAATGCAATACGACACGCTGGCACTAAACCAGCAATTTGCACTATAGGTTAACCTTTTCACTTCCCTTCAAGCGCTCACTGAGCGCTTTTTTTTTACCAATACTCTATCACTTTGCGGGGCTAAATATGTCGCTACCTGCGTTTAAATACCCTCATTTACGACTGCATGGATACAGAAGGGAGAGCAATGCAGAAGCAATTGCCGAGCACAACTAAATAGCGATTTTTCTCCTAGCTATCAACACGTTTTCTAGCCTTAAAATTGATCGCTTAATTAAATGGATTGGCATTAATTAATTTTGAGGATGAGAGGAGCAGGAAACAAAAAAGCCAGCTAGTAAATAGCTGGCTGAAAGTAATGACCGTAGCGGCCATTTTAGGAAATTCTAAAACTGATATTTTAAGCTTGCGCCCCACGTACGTGGGTTGTTCCAGTTAGCTTGTACTGAGTTTGCAGGTAAGCCATCAACAATTTGTGAGTGCACTACACCACGGGTTAAAATGGCTTTATCACCAATATTTTTAACGTATGCCTCTACTTGCACACTGTCGTTTATGTACCACGTTAAACGTGCATCAGCCATTAAATGCGCATCTACTTGCACCTCTGGAATATTCGTATCAAACGCGTAGTAATCGTCTAAGTAATTTAGTTGAATATACGGTACTAAGTACGAGTCTCCCCCTAAGCTAAACTCATAACGAGCTGAAAAACCAACACTGTATTCAGGCGCCATAGCTGGGCTCCAGCCTTCAAAACTAAACTGGCTAGCGCTGTCGTTTATGTCTTGGCGGCCTTCTAAGTTACCTAAAGCCAATAATGGGCGAAGTTGCTCATTACCTACCGCGTAACCATCAGCAAATTCACTATCAAGCAGTGATACTGTACCGGTAAGTGTGAGGTTATCAATTGGAACCCATTGAATATCGGCTTCTAGGCCAATGGTTTCTACATCACCACCATTTTCGTAGTATTCAAATGTGGTAGCTGTACCTGCTGCAACACACTCTAAAACAGTATCGCCAGCGGTCGTATCGTTACATGATGTTGCAAATAACTGTGCTTTTACATCTTCATATTCGTTCATAAATACCGAAAGGTTTAAACGCATTGCGCCATCAAGCAAATAGCTTTTCATACCCATTTCGTAAGAGATAACATCTTCGTTATCATAAAGTGGGTCAGCACCGCGAGCCACTACGCGCGAATCGTTTGCGCCACCGGTTCTGTAGCCAGTTGCTACACTTGCATACACCATAATATCGTTATTAATGTCGTACTCGGCAGCCGCTTTATAAAGCAGTGCTGAGTCATCCCAATCAGGAATTGTATCGCCGGTAAATGTTTTATCGTCTTGGTTTACACGTAGGCCACCAATGACACGCAAATCTTCTGTTATTTGGTAACGTAATTGTCCATATGCCGCAATTGATTTAGCTGTATGTGGGTCGTAATCAGGGTTCCCCCACGAAGGCACTACAACAGAGTCTGATACACCGTCGCCTGTGGTATCTGCATGCGATAACCAGCTCCAGTCGGCTTCTTGATCAAAGTAATAAAGGCCACCAATCCACGAAAAGTCACCGTCATCGTTTGATGAAAATTGCAGTTCAGATGAAAGTGTTTTTTGGTCATCCTCACGGCCAAAGCCACCTACAAAATCTATGCCTCCGTCGCTGTAGTCGTTATCGTAATATTGCTTACCACTGAGTGTTGAATAATTAGTGGTCCATTTAATATCTGCAAAGTCGGTATACCACTCAAGTGCTAATGTGGTCGAAAAACTTTCTTGCTTATCAAGTGAAAAACCATTGCGGTAAACATCATACGGGCCAAGGTCTTCGTGCTGTGCATCACTTGGCTGATAAATATGCCCCTCGGTTATTGTAGGCGTGGTGTTAAATACACCCGACCCCGGCGAGGTTTCTTCAATTTGGTAGCCCGCTATTTGCTGGTAACCCCAAATAGCTTCTGAGTTTGAGTCTTTACGCGAGTAATCAAAGCGTACTGTGGCATTAAACTTTTCGTTTGGTTCCCACTTAGTAACGTTACGCATATAAAACTGGTTTTTTTCGCGTAAATCATCTGAAGGCCCTGGAACAACTAAATTATTGATATAACCATCATGGCGATCAGAGGCCACTACAAAACGAGTTGCCACGGTGTCGCTTACTGGAATATTTATAATTCCTTCGTAAGCGCTGCGGTTATAACTGCCTGTTTCAACTTTTATACTCCCCAGTAAATCGTCAAAAACAGGTTGGTTAGTAATAATATTAATACTGCCCGCAAACGTGTTTCGGCCATATAACGTACCTTGCGGCCCACGTAATACCTCAATACGTTGTACATCCACCAGTGCCCCTAAGCCTGATGAAGTGGTAGGTACATAAATACCATCTTGAAATATACCTACAATTTGCTCAGCAATACCGGTGCCTGCTACACCTACTTCGTTGGTGCGAGCGCCACGCATGGCAGGGCGAACCTCACCACCCGACGACCCCATACGTAAGCCTGGTACTACTTGTTCAAGACCAGTAACATCAATAATACCAGCGCGGGCAATGTCCCCTTCACCTAATGCTGTTATTGATGATGATACTTCCTGTAGGTCTTGCGAGCGTCTGTTAGCGGTTACCGCTATACGCTCAATGGCAGGTTCTTTAACGTGTTCTTGCACTTGTGCCGATTCAGGCTCTTGCGCGGCGTGGGCATTCATTGTGGCTGCTGCAATAGCGCCAGTGACAGCAAAATGAACGAGAGTCCGTGTAAATTTAGCTTTCATTATAATTATTCTCCCGAGTATAAAACGTATTTAGTTCTCCCCAAAACCTACATTTTCAATTATTACAGTAAACAAGTTGTATCAATTGAAAATGCATGGATCTAAAATAGACTTCGGAGTCAAAAAGATCAACAACTTTTTGTACGAATAATAACCTTGCCAACATTAACCATTATAAAACAACAAGTTAAAATTAAAATAAAGTGATTTCGAAACACAAAAAAGCCAGTAATAATTTATTACTGGCTCTATGTAAGCGATTGTTTAATTTAAAATTTAAACGCTATATTTTAGCAAAATGCACAAACTTACACTTATGCTAAAATCTTAAAGTACATCATTAAATAATGCCTAAAAGTTATAGCCTACCCTTACACCATAAGTGCGCGGATTAGCATAATCAGCCGCAGCTACATTACCACCAAAGCGGACTGTTCTAAGTAATATAAGCTCATCTCCAGCGTTTTGAACATACGCACGCACAGACCACTCATTATTTGCCGAATACCATGCAAGGCTAGCATCGTACTTTTGGTAACTTTCTTGAGTACCAAATGAAAAAGGCAAATCGTTGGTCGTATACGAATCCGATAATTGAATACTGGTAGCAGGCACCACTCGCCCATTATCACCTAAGTCAAACTCATAACTGGCCAATAGTGTAATATTGTATTTAGGACTTAGCTGCACGTCATTACCATCTAGTTGCAGTAAGTTATCTACACCGTTAATGGTCTCTCCACCTTCTTCAAATACGTTTGGTGTTACAAAGTCGCCATACGTTGAGTCTGTAAACGCGGCGCGTGCCCCTAGGCGAAGTGCATCACTTACCTGCCAATCAATTTCAAGCTCTAAGCCTGTCGCATCAATTTCGCCTGCATTACCAAAAAACGAGACTGCCGTACCACCCACGTTTTGAAAACGGGTAGAGAGGAGATCTTCGTACTGGTTATAATATAAAGAAGCATTAAGTCTTAATGAATTATCAAGCAACATGCTTTTAAAGCCAACCTCGTAAGCCGTTACTGTTTGCTCGTCATAGCTATTTTCGCCATTAAAAGCACCCTGAGCATTACCCGCTAAAAAGCCTGTAGATACCGTTGCATAAAGCAGTTGAGAATTTGTTAAATCGTGCTCAAGCCCTAATTTCCATGTTACTTTGCTCCAGTCGTCATCTGCGTTATCAACCTCAAGCACAGAAAAATCAAGCGTACTTAAATTATCTGGATTTTGCCCGTAAATATCCCACTCACGGCTATCATTTGTGTATCTAATACCCGCTATACCACGAGTATCATCACTAAAAGCATAGTTACCTTGGAAGTAAGCAGCTGCGGATCGCGTTTCTAATTGAATTTGATTTAACCAAGACGCGTACTGAAATTCTTGTGGTTGGGTTGTATCTGGCACATTGTCAACCACGGCACCATAGCTGCCATTTAAAAATGCATTATCTAAATCTTCTGAAAACAAATAAATACCGGCTACCCATTCAAAGTCGCTTTCATACGTTGAGCTAACCTGCACTTCTAGCGAGTTTGTTTTTGATTCAATCGCATTACCATCAACTGTGGTTGCATACGTCGAAAAATCACCATCAGTAAGACGCGTTTCTTCGTAATCCATTGAGGCTGCAATCACTTTTAAATCCACCGACTCTAATGACCAGTTAAGCTCTGCACTAATGCTTACATCACTTACATCCCGCGATGGATTATAGTCAAACTGCTGAGTGAATGGATCTGACGATACCGCCTGTGCTGTATCAAGCCCTGGTGTTGCTACGTTATCTAAACCTGCACCAAAGCGGCCACAATTACTGCCACATACATCATCGCGACCTATTCGCTCAGTTAATGGGGCCGACAAGCTTGTTTTACCTGTGGCTGGATTTATAGGCACACCTAAAATATGATAACCAAATGCACCACCGCCATTAGAGTCGTCTTGCCAGGTCTCTACTTTTACATTTAAATTTATATCGTCGTTAATTTCGGTAAAAACTTGGCCACGTAAAAAATACATATCAGCATCTTTTAAGCCTGCATCTTCATTAAATGTATTTTCAACGTAGGGATCCCTTATTTCTCGAACCCCAGTAAAACGTACTGCAGTGTCATCAGTAAGCGCTGTATTAAAAAAGCCTTCACCACGTAAATGACCATAATTACCAAATGTAACAGCCATACCACCTTCGGTAATATCTAGCTCTGGCTTTTTAGCAATTACATCAATTGCCCCACCAAATGAGTTTCGTCCAAACAATGTACCTTGTGGCCCACGTAATACTTCAACACGTTCTAAATCTACAAAACCAGCAAGCGCCTGCCCGTGGCGAGGACGATAAACACCGTTAGAATAAAACGCGATAGCAACATCGTTAGCTTCTACTTGCTCTGTTCTGGCACCGCGCATAGCTGGGCGAGCATCACTACCCGACACGCCAGACTTTAAACCTGGCGCTAAGCTGTCAAGGTTTAAGATATCAGTAACGCCATTTTCAAGTAAATCTTTAGCCGATACAGCGGTCACAGCCAAAGGCACCGACTGAATACTTTTAACACGCTTAGTTGAGGTAACCGAAATAACCTCCAACTCTTTGTTAGGGTTTAACTTTGCCTCTTGCGAGTATACAGAGGCCGAGCCCAATATCGCCGTGTTTACTGCAGCAAAAATAAGTGTTTTACGTAAAATATGTGCGGCCATGAGATTAGTTCTCCACCTGTTGATATAAGTTATTTTATTAAGCATTTAAGGGCTAAATAACCCGCTACCAAATTTTTAGTATTTATAATTATTAAAAGCGCGATTTAAATGCCTATTTTTTCGACTTATAAAAACTATCGCTTTTTGCATTCGAATGCAATAAAGATTATATAAAAGTTTTACATGTTCATAACACTAAAAACGAAGCAGCGTATTAAAATAAAAATAAAACCTTTAAAATCAAAGGGTTATTTTTCAGGCTTATTCTTTAAAGCACTGGTTTGATCTGTCTAATTTAACAAAAACAACCAAAGAAAGAAGTATGGTGGAGAAAATGTCGATTAAAAGACTTCGAAGTCTAGGTGGAGGGGTAAGCACATTTAAAGTAGGCACCTAACTGACTTACAATTATGTGCTCACTGTCACTAAAATTTAGGGCGTAAGTGTACGGCTGAAATATAATCACATGTAAAATAGCGACAGCTAATAACTATTCTCATAATTACTTTTGTGCTTTTTTGCTTAAGTTTTCAATTAAGTCTTGGGCGCTAAAGCTGTTGTCGCTGGGTTTTATACCTTTGCCCATTTTAATATCAATTAAGGTGTGCACTTCTTTGCGTTTATCATGATTGCTTAACTGTACGCCTACGCTGCTTGTTGGGCGTGCGCGTGTTTCGCAGGTTAATAAACCACAGTTTCGCTCATATTGCGGGCTGTGTGATGCACTAATAGATGACGTGGGGGCTTGCGATTTAGACTCAACAAAGGTTTCTTTATTTGTTACAACAAACCAGTCGTAGCCTTGCGCTTGGGTAAGCTCAGCCGCGCGTAATAATGCATAGTCACCGGCATCGGCTACGTTGTTTGATACACTTTTAAACTCGACGCGGTATTGATCGTCACTAATTTTTTGCTCGCTATAACCTTGTGAGCCATTATTAGCTGGGCGGTAGTCGGGTTTTGATGCGCAACCCGCCATAAGTAAAATACTGATAATTAAAATAGATGTTTTCATCATTCACCTCGATTTATAAAAACTATTATTGGTTTAACTGCCACTTTGCACTAATTGCTTGCTGCTCTTGCGCTCTATCTAGTGGTGCGCCGCTGATCATGCTGTCTATAACAGCATCTAACTCATTGTTGTTAGACGCTGTATGATATTGCGCGCCGTTATTACTTTGCTGCGCGACTGTTTGCGCTTTAATTTGCCAACCGCTTTGTGTTTTACAAGCAATGCTTGTTTGCGTTGTATTGTTTGAGCTTAGTGCATACTGCCTACAAAGCTCACCTTGCTGATTTTTAAAACTAAGCTGCGCGCTAAATACTGAGCCATCACTTTGCTCATATTTACCACTACTTAGCTGTGTATTAAGGGCTGAAGCTATGTTACTGGCTACTAAATTTTGCGACTCATTGGGTTGTAAATAGCTCGTCATTGCAATACCAAATACCACGGCAACGCTTGCAGCTATTGCTAAACCTTTATTAGCCGACTGCTTAACCCTTTGCCAAGGGGTTAACGTAACTACATTGCTATTTGACGTGTTTTTAATCGTTGCTGTATCAAGCTTTGCAACCGATTTAGCTAATGAGTCACTAAGGGGGGCGTCATCAATACTTGAAGCGTGCTCTTTCACTAGCATGTCTACTTCGCTTAGCTCTGCAAGTCGCATTACTAGTTCATCATTGGTTTCGAGGGCTTTACGCACTTGCTCCATTTCGTGCTCGCTGAGTTCTGAGTCTAAAAAGGCGCTAAGTGTTTCGTCGTTAATGTTCATACTTGCTCCTTTTTAAAGTCGGGTTTTATTAAGTTATAAAGTGTACTGCGTGCGCGCGATAATTTACTCATTACACTGCCTATAGGTATATCGAGCGTTTGTGCGACTTCTTTGTAAGCCATGCCCTGCACTGCCACAAGCGATACAATGGCGCGTTGCTCTTCGGGTAATTGCCCAAGTGCTGTATTTACATTTTTAAGCATTTGTTTGTTTTCGAGTGTTTGGTGCTCATTACTTGAAATTGGCTCTGGTAAAACATCGGCCTGAGCCGTATTTTGCCTTACTTTGCGTGAGCGGTATTCGTCTATCCACACATTTCGGCAAATTTTAAACGCCCATTTAGCAGGATCAACGTCATCCGGAATGCCTTTTACTAATAGTTTTTCAATTGTTATTTGCACTACATCGTCTGCATCTGCTTTACTACCCGTTAGCGAATAGGCAAAACGCCTAAGCATGGGCAATAAGGTTTTTAGAGTTTCGTTCATTGATTTTTACCCCTTTTATAAAGAAGACGATTCAAAAAAAAATTTATTCCCAAATAATCAAAATAATTTGAATAATGAAATATTTCTATGTGTTAAACGTTAACTAACAGTGTAATAAAAAATAAGTAACCCAGTATGAACATGAAAAAAGTCCGCGTTAAACACATAATAGCCGCCTCGCTTTGCATATTTAGCGCAACGAGCTCAGCCAATATAGTGAGAGTCGATCAGGTACTTGGGCAGCTAAACCCAATAGAGCAGCGTATTGAGCAAACTATAGAGCGGGCACAACGCCTGCCGCTTCCGGTGCCTGTTCCACAAATATCGATTGATGAACTAAAAGCGCAAATTAGTGAGCCAATTAGCAGCTTACCCAATGTGCTTAACATTAATATAAATAGCCAAAACACCGCATTTGTTGAAGTAGAGCTTGAAAACGGCTTTAGAGCAATAGAGCGCCAATGGTTATTAATGGCAAATAGCCAACAACTTAATACCCTAAAGCAGCAAAATGTAACCATTTTATCGGTAAAAAATTACAACGCACTTAACATGAGCTTAGTGCGCTTTAACGTGCCCCAAGGTGTTAATTCTAAAAGTGAGTTATTAAAAGCGCTTAACTTAGATGAGTCTGCAATACTTGACCGAAACCACATTTACCAAGCGCAAACAGGCGAGCCTACCTTAAAAGTAACGCAAAATAAGCCTGTTGCGCCTTACTGCACACAAAGTGTAAAAATTGGCATGATCGACAGCGCCATTAATACCAAACACGGTGCATTTAAAGGCGCAAATATCATCACACAAAGCTTTTTACCACAAGGGTTAAGCTCGCCAAATTTACACGGCACCGCCATAGCGGGGTTAATTACGGGTAAAGGCGAAAAACTTAGCCCGCTTTTAGGCAGTGCCAAGCTTTACAGTGCCGAGGTGTTTTATAGGCAATCTGAATATGCACAAGGGGCTACATTATTTGCCATAGTAGAGGCACTTAACTGGTTAGTTAGTAAAAAAATACCCGTTATAAATATGAGCCTAACAGGGCCAAATAACGCAGTTTTAGAAGCAAGTATTACTGCTGCAATAAAACAAAATGTGTTAATTGTAGCTGCTGCAGGTAACCAAGGGCCGGCGTCGCAGCCGTTATACCCAGGCGCGTATAAAAGCGTGATAGCGGTAAGTGCTATTGATGCAAATAACCACATTTATAGATGGTCAAATAAAGGCGATTACATAGACTTTACAGCCCTTGGTGTAAATGTTGTTACAAGCCAAGGCAATGGAAAATTTGGGAGGGAGTCGGGTACGTCAATGGCGGCGCCGCATGTAAGCGCGGCATTGAGTTGTTTATTGTTAAAGCATGGTAATAATAAAACCAAAGCACTTAAAGAACTTACATCGCTTGCCAAAGATTTAGGCGAGCAAGGCAAAGACACCACCTTTGGTTATGGCGCCATTTACCCACCTAAAAGTGCACTTTAACTGACGCCGATAAAACCGATTGCGTATAGGTATTGCTACTAAGCTTAGATTGATAATCGCCATATTCAGCCTCGGCTATGAGTGTTACGTGCTCAAATACAGCTAAATTATAAAACGCATTAACTACATTTCGGTGCTCATCTCGCGACGGTATTTGCTCAAAAAAGTCATCCGTTGTTTGTTCATCGTAATCTTTATTTTGATAACGCCAGCCAGCCCCCACTTTGTTAGCCACATTAAAGGCCGTAAATTTGTGCGTAACTTTAGTAGTAAAACCGTAGCCGTTAAAGTCGTATTGGTTGTCGTCGGCGTTTTCTTTATCGGCACTTAGCGCTGCCATTAGCATGGTTTGCCCATTATTTATAAAATGATAAAGCGCTACATCGCCGCCTACACCGTCGGCATTACGTGCTTTTGCAGTAGTAAAACGTTTAGCTTTGGTTTTTATACTCATACGCAAATACGTATGCGGGTTTAAAAAATGACCATAATAAGCACTGGCTTGGTTGAAGTGTAAAAATGGTTCGCTATCTACATTTGCTTTTGCGCCATCGTAACGAACTCCTACCTCATGGCTATTAAAGCTATAGCTGCCATCTAAACCATATTGATGCAGGCCTAAATCGTATTGATCAAACTCATCGTAGTCTTGTTGTTCAAACTTATAGCTTGAAGTTAATTTAGCGCCTTTGGTTAATTGCCATTTTGCATTAACACCGGCTGCGGTTTTTATGCCGCTATCACTTTGCGAGGAAATATCGTCGAGCTCTTGAACAGAGAGCGCCGAGTTACTTAATACCCCAACTTCAGCATCTGCGTTTAGCTCAAAGCTACTTTTAAAGGGTTTAGTTTGCTCAGGTGTTTTAACGTGGTTGGTTTGTGCAAGCACCGCTTGGGCACTAAAAACACACAATGTGGCGGTAATAACTGCTTTCATATTTATTCTCCAACAGGCCGAATAGGTTTCCCTATTCGGCATTTTTGCAAACACGTGGCGTATTAAAGGCCTAGGTCTAAATCGTTAGTAATGTTGGTTACTACTTCATTTGCGGTGCTAAGTGCTACATCGTTACTAATTTGATCAGTGACCGCCGCACTCACCTGCCCGCTAACACTTTGCTGTACCGTGCTTTGTAAACTGCTAACCGTACTATCTTGCACACTGGCAATTAAAGATTGCTGAACACTGCTTACTACTTCATTACTGGTATTAATTACATCACCTACTTGCAGTGCAGAACTCACTGAGTTTGCAGCCGTATTAGTCATTGCTAGTTGGTTTGTAAGCTCACCCGCATTAAGCGCATTTGTTGCATCAGCTGGTGTTACTGAATCGGTAGCGCTACTCACATTTGAAAGTAAAGAGGCACTTGTTGGTGTATCAGTAGTATCAGGCTGAGCGGCTTGCTCAGAGCTAACAGAAAGTAATGACGACTGGCTCACAGCGGTTGTTAAGTTACCCGCCGATGAGGTTAACTGCGCTGTTGTATCAAGCGCTGTATCGACTGCGGTATTGCCTGTGGCATTTAAAGACGAAGCCGATGCGTTCAATGAGTTATTTAAAGATGAGCCGGCAGATGCAACTAATGAACTTGCAGGCTCTGCGGTCTCGCTGCTTTCTTGCGCTGGAGTTTGTGAATTATTAGCCGTTGAATCTGTATTTTGCGAGTCATCAGCCGTTACTTGTGTATCGTTAGATACGTCTGTGTCATTGCTACCACTGGCTGTTAAACCATTTTGTGAAAGCGTAATAGATGTAGATGTTTGTTGCTGCGCCGACGTTGACTGAGATATTTCAATATCAGCGGCGTGCACTGCACCTGTAAAAGTACACACACCGCTTAACATCATTACGCTTACAATTTTATTTAATTTAGTCATTGTTTTGTCCTCTAGTTTGTCGGATTGACATAAAGAAGACGATTTACAAAAACCCTTTATTCCAAAAACAAATAAAAATTTGTAGTAACGTTAATTAATTACTTAATTTTCATATTCTTAAATATAAGTTACTCGTTTACTGCGTGTGCGTTTCACTGTTTTGGATCAGCAATAACAGCTCGGCAGTGGCTGTAGCATCGGCCAATGCGCGGTGATGGCTGGTTAAATTTAAATTAAAATGCGCGCTAAGGTTACCAAGCGAATACGACTTTAACCCTTTAAACGCTTTGCGCGATTCAACCACGGTGCACATTTTTGGCATTTTAAAAAAGTGCCCTGCAGCCTCGCATTCTTTTTTTATAAAACCGTAATCAAAGTTTACGTTATGGGCTACAAAAATACTGCCTGCGAGTTTATCTAGTAGTGGCTGTGCTATATCGGCAAATACAGGCGCGTTGTAAACCATGCCATCGCTTATGCCGGTTAGTTTAGTAATAAAGCTTGGGATATGGCGCTGCGGATTAACAAGTGTCGTCCAGGTATCTATTACTTTACCGTGCTGTACTTTAACTATGCCAATTTCGGTAATACGGTTACCGCCTTTTAAGCCGCCGGTGGTTTCTATATCAACGATGCTGTAAACACGGTTAGGGTCTACAAACCATTTAACTGCGGCAATGTGTACCGTAAAGCCTACATTTTTTAAATTATCAATAGTAGTAAGTTGGTTGCGCCTAAGCTTATCGCCTGGGGCTTTTACCTCTTCAAAGTGTACTTGGCCATTATTAATAACCATTAAGTCGGGGTAGCCGTCTTTTAACTGTAAATACTGTTTGCTCATGGCCGTTAAGTGCGCAATTAACGCTTCAAGCGGGCTATTTAAAATAAGCGCCTCTAGTGGCTCTAATAAATTGCTGCGCCATCTAAATAACCCATTGGGCTGGTCAAAGTATTGCGCGGCATGTTTACATACCAAATTAAGCAGCGCCTGATTAGTGCTACAGCTTTTTAAACGTGCGTCAATTTGCGTACTTTGTGCTTCATAAAAATTATCAAGTTGTAAAACTTGCGGGTAAATATCAAATTCATTACACGGCGGGTAAGGCGACTCTATAAACAACTCGTGCCAAAATACTAAACCAAATAAGCTTTGCCATAAGGTGTTTTCCGTATTAAAAACCGTTAACCCTTTTGCGGTGTAATGCTCATTTACGCCTTGCTCTACATCGCCTCGGTAAATTTCGTCAATTTCAAGCACACATTGGGTATCGGCCAGCATAGTGCTTAAGCGCGAACGCGTTTGTTTATTAAACTTACGCATTAAAAAGTCGTCCGCAAAGTACAGTAGGTCGTCGGTGAGCGGATTTTCTATTATTTGCTCTAGCTGCGCTTTTACCCACTCTTTATTACCTAAACGGTATTGCTCTCTTATTTGAATCTCTTGGGCTTCGGCGTAATCGGTGCAGTCTTCTAGTAGGCTAAAGGCAAGTTCGCTATTGGTATTTTTAAGTTGTTTATACAGCCTAACCAGCAGCTTGTTTTTAATATCGTGCGCTTGTGCACCGTTCGCCGGTTGCGCTAAAACTAAATGCGCAAGCTCGGTGTAAGGTGTTTTATCATCCAAGGTTTCAGCTTTTGTATTACCGGCTGTTTTGCCAATGTTTTTAAACGCTAAACGGTAACGGTTTAAAACATAATTAGATTGCGCCTCAGCGAGTGTATTAAAGCGCGACAAGCTCTCGCTGTGCCCTTCGCGGGTAGCGGTTAACCCTAAATCGCGCATAACAAAGCGGTTTTGATGATTTACATCGCCACTACTTAAGCGCCCTGCAAATAAAAACTCAAAATACTCGTAATAATCTTCTCGGTTATTAATGACATACTGGCTATATAAAGAGGCTAAATCATCTGCGCGCCCACTAAAAAATTGGCACGCAATAGTGACCAACTCCCCTTTAGCTGCGCTTTTTTTAAAGCTTACTTGCTCACTGTAATTACTGAGCAACTCCACCAGCATGGGCTTAGTTAAATGCGCTATAAGTAGCTTGTAATGCTGCGCGTTTGGCTCATATAAAATACCCGCTGTTTTTAGCGTATAAATAGCCTGATGCGGCGAGGTTATTTCTTCATAATTGAGCGATTGCGCCTGCACTAAATAAGGCTTGCGCGAATAGACACGTGCCAACATGCATTGGCTTTGCTCATCAAGCTGGTTAATTTTACTAATAAATTGGCTGTGTTTGGGCTCAAGTAAATGCATACATTTACTTGTTACAAACTCAATAAGCTCTCTAAAATGCGCTAAATAGTATTTTGCTGGTAATTCTTTTTTCATAACATCGCCACAACTGTATATAAAAACAGTATCTAGCATTTATGCTTATTATTCAATCTTAAACTTGCAACTAAAACACGCTATAGTGATCGTATAAAAGTAAATTCATTAAAAATAAAGGACTTACCATGAGCGCGCACCCGTACGATGTTTTATCACTCAATAACGGCGCAAATATTATTTTTACGCCTTGCCCTGGTACAAAAACACAAAACCTAGCGGATTCAATTGCCACATTAAAAGCCGCTGACACTCACATGCTGCTATCGCTTATGCCGCAAAAGGAGCTTGAAAAAAACAACGTAGAAAGCATTAATAGTGAGTGCAAAAAGCACGGTATAACCTGGTTTCATTTACCTATAAATGACGACGAAGCACCCAAACAGCCTTTTACATCAAGCTGGAACACCCACAAAACCGACATACTTCAAGCCATACAGCAAAAACAAACCATTGCCATACATTGTAAAGGCGGCACTGGTCGCACAGGGTTGGTGGCTGCACTTATTTTAAATTCGGCAGGTTGCACAAAAGAAGAGGTATATAGCTTAGTACAAAGTATTCGCCCTAAAGCACTGACTATAGAGCTGCAAAAAGAGTACTTTAATAACTTTGAGGTATGAGGGAGAAACTGGGGAAGATTTAGCACTATGTATAGTGCTAAAAATATTCTTAATGCTAGTTATGTGTTAGCAGTTGATGGGGTTAATCACTCGTTAGGCAGTTTTTCCTAAAGTGCTTAATGATGACTGATTTTGCTTTTGATCTTGAGGATCTGATACCAAGACGGTTAAACCAGAACCTTCGTTAATCCATTGATTACAATTAATTGAAATTTCCTTTTTGTCATCTGATATATCTAAATAATAATTAGCCCCCACAACAAAAATACAATGTTCTTGTACTTCAATATCATCTGCACAGTGTAAAATAAACTTAAAACCATCTGTTGGTTGTAACGCTTTAAAATCAATTAAAGCCCAATGATCAGAGCCGTACTCTGTAATTTTAAGCTCAACATCTAAGTGAGGTTGTTCATCAAAATCATCTGTGTTTACATATGTGATTTTACTAATATCACCACCATCATTCTTCTCCTCAAACGTAAATTTATCAATTAACTTACGTTTACCATCAGGTGTGCTAATGGCTACATGATGACATTGAGAAGGACCAGTAAGGCCTTCCTGAAACCCAATAGTGATTCTTTGAAATCCATCAGAAGATGGATAGACTCTATAACTATAAACACTACTTATGGCTAACCTACTTTGTATCTCGTCAATAAATACACGTGCAGCAATTTGATAATTACTTCGGACTGATTTTGTGCCTATTTCTAGAGTTTTATTTATAAAGTGACCATAATAGTCACCTATATTAGGATATTTACTTGATTCACTAATAGTTGGTTGAATTAGTGATTTTAAAGCCTCTTTTTTGCCTTCTGAGTCAATATTACCTAAAAAATTCCTTTTAATTATAATGTCTTCTAATAAACCTTTTATTTTATCTACAAATTGCGATGTACCAGAAGCAAAAGTAAAAATAGATGCAATTAGAATAGCAATTCCAATAGAGTTTAATAAACTGACTAGTATGGGTAGGAAAAAGCCTTTATCCGGGTAATGCACATCGATAATTATTGATATAAGAACTATGACAACACCTAGCCATAAATAATTAACAAAAAACTTCCGTAACCATCCAATACCTAAATTCATTTTATATCCTTGATTGAATTGAACACTGCGAATACAGCCTATCAACTTAGCCTACGACACCTGTCAATTTTGGCCAATTAATATCCCTATCTTATAGTGCGTTCACTTTAACCACCAAATAACCACATGTAAACAATTACTAAACCTCATATCAGTTTCTGCAATTGAGAAATACACCAAAAAGGGTGAGATCAGCAATATTTATCAAACAAGGCATTAACCATACAAAGCATATTGTTTATTAAAATTCAGTCTGTTTTATCTAAAAAGGCAGTTGCTTATTTTAAAGTATTCAAACTAATGCCCTTAAATTAAAACCTTCAAAGCACTGCTTAATTTATACTCGCCAAACCCTTTATACCTGCACAAATGTATTCAGCCATAGCGCTTTACGATATTATGCTCCTTTATATTCAATTTATATTTCAGGGCATATAATGACAACGCACACACCGCCTTCCCACTCAGCCAACACAGCTGAAAATTCTTCTCTTTTTTACGTAATTTTTATCTCTGCCGTGGCTGCTATTGGTGGCTTTTTATTTGGTTTTGACTCGGGCGTTATTAACGGCACGGTGTCGGCACTCGGTAATGCTTTTAATTCAAGCAGTGTGGCTACGGGGTTTAATGTAGCCTCGGTATTATTAGGCTGCGCCGTGGGGGCACTTGCTACGGGGCCGCTGGCTGATAAGTTTGGCCGCCGTGCAATTATGATCATCACTGCGATTATTTTTGCTATTAGCGCGTTTGGCTCAGGCATTAGCGAAAGCTCGGCTGAATTTATTTTTTACCGCTTATTTGGTGGGTTAGGTATTGGTGCTGCATCGGTATTGGCGCCAGCTTATATTGCAGAGGTTGCACCACCAGCGCTTCGTGGTCGTTTAGCCACATTACAACAGCTTGCTATTGTATTGGGTTTATTTGCTGCGTTTTTAAGTAACTATTTAATTGCTGATGCAGCTGGCAGCGCGCAAAATATTTTAATGCTTGATATAGCCGCTTGGCGCTGGATGTTTTGGGCTGAGCTGGTGCCTGCAATACTGTTTTTAGTGGGTGTGTTGTTTATTCCTGAGTCGCCTCGTTATTTAGTGGCGCAAGGTAAAGTAGCCGATGCAAAAACGGTATTTAGTAAAATTTCGAACGACAACGTTGCTGCGCAAATAAGTGATGTTAAAAGCTCTTTGCAAAGCGATAAAAAGCCGAGTATTCGCGATTTATTTATTGATGGCAGTAAAAAAGTGCACCCGATTGTATGGGCGGGTGTTGCGCTGAGTGTGTTTCAGCAATTTGTAGGTATTAATGTGGTGTTTTATTACGGCTCTGAGCTTTGGCAAGCCGCTGGGTTTGACGAGTCGCAATCGCTATTTATAAATGTATTAGCGGGTACGACTAATATTGTATCGACCTTTATTGCTATTGCCCTAGTTGACAAAATTGGCCGCAAACCACTGCTATTAGTAGGCAGTGTGGGTATGTTTATAAGCTTAAGTGCGCTTACTTATATATTTGGCAGCGCAGGCCTCGATGAAGCAGGCAAGCTTGCACTTAGCGATAACATGGGTACGTTTGCGCTTATAATGGCTAACTTATTTGTGGTATTTTTTGGCTTAAGCTGGGGCCCTGTTGTGTGGGTGTTATTAGGTGAGATGTTTAATAACCGTATTCGCGGCGCAGCGCTTGCTGTTGCAGCAAGCGCACAGTGGATTGCTAACTTTGCCATTACCATGACCTTTCCTATTATGCTGGCTAACATTGGCCTAGCAGGTGCGTACGGCTTTTATGCGTTATCGGCACTTATTAGCATATTTTTTGTGGCTAAATACATTACAGAAACCCGAGGTAAAACACTTGAGTCTATGTAATCGACTTTAATATTTAATCATTCTAGCGTGCTAAATAGCCAAATAACTTAACACGCTTGGTAACATTCAAAATTCAATTAAGTAAATCTAAAATATAACTGGCAAGCTTTAGCTGCCAGTTATATCCCTTTTAATAACCTGCGTTATTTTACAAATACACCCCTTTACTTATTTAGGTACATAACTTGCTGTTTATTCTTTTAAGATTATAAAAGAGAGGTAAGTAATGACTGCTACTACTTTTTACAACCTAACAGAGCAACCTTGGGTGGTTATTGCTATTTGTTTAGTTTCTATCACTATAGCTTTGTTTTGTATCCGCTTTTTTATAATGTACTGGCTCAAAAAGTGGACCTCTCATACTAAATTTATATTCGATAGCTTACTTATCGCCTCTATCTCTAAACCGCTTACCCTTTGCACAATTATTGTGCTACTCACCATTATAGAGCAAGGGTTGTTAATACAAGGCGAGCCGGTTGCGAGCTATATTTCGTTTTCGACCATTAATATTATTTTGGGCTTAGTGGCTATTATTTTATTTTTTGACCGCTTTTTTGTGGGCACCATTAATTATTACAGCAAAGAGTCGGCGGTGATTTTTAATTCGCAAAGTATTATTAAAGGTATTATTAGGGTAAGCGTTTTATCGGTAGGCGCATTAGTGCTTTTAGGCACCTTGGGTATTTCTATTACCCCTATTATTGCCTCGTTGGGTATTACATCACTAGCGGTGGCGCTTGCTCTGCAACCCACCCTTGAAAACTTTTTCTCGGGCGTACAACTTGTTATTGATAAACCCATACGGGTAGGCGATTTTATTGAGCTTGAGTCAAAGGAGCAAGGCTTTGTAGAAAAAATTGGTTGGCGTTCTACGTGGGTTAAAATGTTGCCAAATAATATGATTATTATTCCTAATAGTCAGCTTTCTAAATCGCGTATTATTAATTACTTTTACCCCGAAAAAGAACTGAGTGTACCTGTTGATGTAAGCGTTCACTACAGTTCAGACTTAGATTTTGTGGAGCAAGTAACGCTTGAGGTTGCGCGCCAAGTACTGATTGACCATGAATGGGGGGTTGATGATTACAATACCTTTGTGGTGTATCACACCTTTGATAACTCAAGTATTAATTTTACCGTGATGCTGCGCGCAAAAGAGTACTTTAATCGGTTTTGGGTTAAATCGGCTTTTATTAAAGCGCTCCACAAACGCTATAACCAAGAAGGTATTGTGATCCCCTTCCCTATTACTGCTATTAACACAGTGCAAGAAGCGGCTAATTTTAATAGCGATAAAAAATAAGCGCGAGATAAGCTCGCGCTTAAATTGCTTTAAAATTTATAGGTTACTTGGCCTACTATTTCACGTGGGCTGCCTGGGAAGTGGCCGTTACGCTCACTAAAGCCACTTACAGCGTATTCTTTATCAAAAATATTATTAAGATTTACGCTTAATAACACATCGTCAAAGCGAGTAGTCCAGCTCATATCAAATACGGTAAAGGGTTTTACTTTTTGGCCATCTTGGCTTATTTGCTCGCTTACGTAATTAGCACCAAATGCTATAGACGAGTCGATACTATCAAGCGCAAAGCGCGACCATAAACCAGCTTGGTGACGCGGCGCATTAGCAAAGCGAGTACCGTCACCGTAGGTGCTTGAAATGGTATCGCCCGTTACACCTTCAACAACTAGTGTATCGTTGTAGGCGTAGTTTGCGGTGAGTGTCCAGTACTCGGTTAAATCGCCCACCAGCGTTGTTTCAAACCCACGGCTTTCTACTTCACCAATATTTAAAAGCGCTGCAATGCCATCGCCCGCCCCCGTGTCGTCTGGGTTACTCATTACTACGTTTTCTTTATTAATTTGGTAAAGTGCAAAAGTGCTCATAATTTTGCCATTAAGCCATTGGTTTTTCATACCAATTTCGGTTTGTTTACCGGTCTCTGGGGTTAAGTCACCCTCGCCTTCTACATCTTCTTGGTCGCCCGACGATGCGGGGTTAAAGCTTTCTGAGTAATTTATGTATACCGATGTATTTTCAACGGGTTGGTATGTAACAGCCACTCGCGGCGTTACATCGTTATCAGAGTAACTGTAACCAGTTTCTTTATTTAGCTCTTTAAAGTAATCGTAACGCAGGCCGGCAATCACGGTCCACTGATCGTTAATGCTTACAACATCTTGTACGTATACGCCAAAACGGTCGGTTTCAACACCATCGCGGTTCATGTCGGTAAGGTTATAAGTACTTGGGTCGGTTTCGCCGTAATTTAAGTCAAATATGTTTAAATTAGCCACGCCGTCTGCTTCATAGCGGGCGCGTAAGTAATCGTACTCGGTATCAACTATGTGGTAGTCGCCGCCAAATAATACTTGGTGTGTTAATTGGTCTTGCTCAAAGCTGTAAACAAAGTCGGTGGTTAAGCTTGTTTCTTCGTTGGCGCGGTATTGCTTACGGTATTCGCGTTTAATGGTTTCGTCATCAATGTTTGCTTCACCATCGCCGTTTACATCTACCCAGCTTTGCGACTCATGGTAGGCTTGGTCGCGTTCGTTATCCATGTAACGCAGTGTGCTACTTACAGAAAAATCAGCATTAAAGTAATGCTTTAGCTCAGCTTGCAGCACTAACGCTTCCATGTCTTGGTAATCAAATGCTTCATTTGCGTTGTAACTAGGGTCAACCAAAAAGTTGCCGTTGTCATCTACCGGTACACCACGTAAACGGTTACCGCCTAAGTCTTGTTTGATGTAATCAACAGTGGTGGTGAGCGTGGTTGAATCGGTTAAATCAAATAATAAACCACCGGTAAACTCACTGTTTTTTGAATCTGCATTATTACGAAAGCTGTCTTGCTCTTCGTAATAACCACCTACTCTGTATGCCATGGTGTCGGTTAAACCGCCGGTCATATCGAGTGATGCGCCGTGTGTGTTGTAATTGCCAAGCGTTAGTTTTAGCTCTTTACTATGCGTATAACTTGGCTTTTTAGTTACGTAGTTGATCATACCGCCAGGCTCACCGCCACCATATAACGCAGAGGCTGGGCCTTTTAATACTTCTACACGCGCTACATTAAATAATTGCGGTACACCAAAGCCCGAGTACGGGTCACCACGTACGCCATCGTAAAATACATTGGCATCATCTCTAAAACCACGAAAAGTAACACCCGAATAACTGTACTCGCTTACCCCAGCTATTGAGCGGTATAAATCGGTGATATCGCGCGCGGCTTGGTCAATAATAAGTTGCTCGGTTAATACCTGCGCAGATTGCGGTAATTTAATAAGATCTAAATCCGTTTTAGTCCCAATTTTACTTTCGGTTTCAAGGTAGAACTGCTGAGCGCGCCCTGTTACTTCTATTGTTTCAATTTCGTTATTTTGCTCGGCAAATGCCACATTAGAAAAAGCAGAAAAAGACGCAGCAATACTCAGCGCCAAGTATTTTTGGTTAAACATATTGATCCTGGAAAGAGGTGTATAAAACACCGCGAATGATAACGACTATCATTACCATGTGCAATGCAAATAATTTCATATTCATCCTTATTTTTCGAATTAATCGCAACTAAAGTAGGTACTTAAAAATGTGTGTGCTGATGTTTTACACAAATCCCCTTTGCGCAGTGTTGAACCAAATAAAGAACTCAGATAGTGTGTATTTTTCATACGCTTTATAAGCCGTTTTTATGAGGAGCAAACTATGTTAAACCGACTAGTTTTAGGTATTATTTTACTATTACCCACATGCGTGGTGAGTGCCAATGACAGCTTAGTGCATTTTCAAAGTAATTATTCTGTAAAGGAAACGGCTAACCGTTTTGAAAAAATAGCCAATAGCAAAGGGATAACCATTTTTGCACGGGTAGACCATCAAAAAAATGCTCAAAATGTTGATATGGAATTGGCGCCAAGTGAAGTGATTCTTTTTGGTAACCCAAAGGTAGGTACACCGCTGATGCAGTGCCAGCAAAGTGTGGCGATAGATTTACCGCAAAAAGTTCATATATCTCAAGATAATAATGGCCAAGTTTGGCTTGCCTATAATAGCCCCACTTATTTGCAAGAACGTCATAATATAAAAGGCTGCGAAGAAACACTTAACAAAATAGCTGTGGTACTTAATAAGCTTTCTATGGCAACGGTGGCCAAATAATCAAAGTGATACCAATGAACAATAATACTTAATTAAGCGAATAAGTATTAATATTAAATAACTTAAAATACACGTAATAAAAAACCCGCTGATAAGTTAGCGGGTTTTATAAAATTTATAACACTCAGCGCCTGAGTTAAGACTCTATAGCCAAAAGCTCTACTTCAAAAATAAGCAGTGATGCGGGTGGAATACTGCCCACTCGCTTTTCACCGTAGGCTAACTGATGCGGTACATAAAATATGTATTTATCGCCTGGGCTCATAAGTTGTAAGCCTTCGGTCCAGCCTTTAATAACCTGATTTAAACCAAAGCTTATTGGCGTTTTACGCTCTACTGAGCTGTCAAATACGGTGCCATCTATTAACGTGCCATGGTAATGCACGTTTACTTTACTAGTAGGGTTAGGTGTATTTTCGCTTTCACCTTTGTGCAGCACTTTGTACTGTAGGCCTGAAGCGGTTTCTATTACGCCCTCTAATTTTGCGTTAGCGACAAGGTAGTCGGCTTCAATTTGCGCGTTAATGCCAGCTTGTTGCTTTGCTTTTTTACTATTTTGAAAAATTAAAAAACAAAATATAGCGATGATCACCGCTAAAATTATATTGATCATTTAGTGTTTGTCCTCATCTTCATCGGCTTCTTTATCTTCTTCGCTATCGCCATTAACTATGTCGGCTATGTCTTTTAAGCGTGCTAAAGCAATACCATTAACAGAACCCTCTGGGTATTGCCCGTCAATAATATCGCCTGCCTCAATATCCATTAATAAGTTAAGTGCTTGGTCTACCGTTTCTACTGCGTAAATATTAAATTTACCACGCTCAACCGCTTCAAGTATTTCATCATCAAGTACTAAGTTAACTTGGTTTGATTTAGGAATAATAACGCCCTGCTCGCCTGTTAAGCCGCGCATTTTACACAGCTTAAAAAAGCCTTCTATTTTTTCGTTTACACCACCAATGGCTTGCACATCACCGTGTTGGTTAATAGAGCCTGTAAGGGCTATAGACTGGCTAATTGGTAAACTGGTAATAGCCGAAATAAGCGCACATAACTCAGCAAGTGAGGCGCTATCGCCATCTATATAACCGTAGCTTTGCTCTATAGCTATATTAGCGCTTAACGTTAAGCTAAAGTGCTGGGCGTATTTGTTACCTAAATAACCGGTAAGTAGCATTACACCTTTTGAGTGAATTGCTTTACCTAGCTCGGCTTCGCGTTCTACATCTATTACACCATCGGCGCCAGCGTATACGGTGGCGGTAATACGCGCGGGTGTACCAAACGATGTATCGCCAATGTGCAGCACTGTTAAGCCGTTAACTTTACCAATGGCTTGGCCTTGTGTGGCTATAAGCGTGTGGCCTTCTTTTATATCGCTTAGCATGTTTTCGCTTATTTGGCCGGTGCGGTACTGCTTACCTTCAATGGCTTCATCAATATGATGCGCATCAATCAGTGTTTGCTTATCTTGCTTAGCGTAAAAGCTGGCCTCAGCCACCAATTCAAGTACATCGGCAAAACGCGCCGATAATTTATTATGGTGCTCTGCTTGGCGGTAGCTAAATTTAAGTAACCGCACCATGGCGGCCTCTGTGGTTGTGCACTTTAACGTTTGCTGGCAGTACTCACTCACTTTAGTAATAAATTGGTACTGAAGTTTATCGCTACTAGGTAAATAGTAATCAAAGTCGGCAAGTACTCTAAACAGCTCTGCAAATTCTTCATCGTACTCACCTATGGTGTAATACAAATCGCGCGAGCCTAATAAAATAATTTTTACATCAAGAGGAATTAATTGCGGGCGCAGCGTAAAACTGCTGCCTACGGAACTGTCTTGATATGGTAGGTCGTTTTTAATTTGGTGAGTTTTAAGCGAAAGCTTTAATCCATCCCACACTTGCGGGTTGGCCATCACTTTTTCGGCATCCATAATTAAGTAGCCGCCATTTGCACGGTGCAATGCACCAGGCTGTATAGAGCGGTAACTAGTTATAAGCGAGCCTTGCGATGTTGAATACTCAATTTTGCCAAATATATTGCCAAAGGTTGGGTTTGGCTCATACACCACAGGTGCGGCATCGTCTTCTTTAAATTCAACTAAAATGTTAGGCGCAAAAAAGTCGGTAAGCATGCCTTTACGATCAAAGTCTTCTTTGCTTTCTTCGCTTTCATCTTCGTCGTCTAGCCATTCAAGTACTGCGTCAATTATTTCTACGCGAATGTCTTTTAAGTAGCGCAGAACACCAATATGTGCAGCGTATTTATGCTCTAAGTCTTTTAATAGCGGCTTAGTTGCTTGCTCGGCTGTGGCTTTTTTAAGGTTACGCTGTTTTTCTTTTGATTCGCGTTTCCAGCGTGGCAGCTCAATTAGCGCTTCAATTAAGGCATCTTCTAGTTTTTCTATTTTTTCAAAAAACTCATCGCGGAGCGCTTCATCTAGAGCGGCAAATTCGTTATCGCTTAACTGCCTACCATCAACTAAAGGTGCAAAACCTACGGCGTTTTTCTCTTCTATTAGCGCTACGCTTTGCTCAAGCGCCATTTCTTCTACTGCGGTGATAGCGCTGTCGTAAGCATCGTTAAACTCGCTCTCGATTGACTTTTTTTTGCGTTGATAAGCTGGGTTATCAAAAGCTGCCGGAAAGGTGTCGAGTACTTCATCTAAAAATGAGTCTATGTCGTCACTTAATTGCTTACTTTGCCCCGCTTGCATAAATAGCGCAATCGGCTCGCGGTGGTCGTCGTAGTTATTAACATACAACCACTCGTTAGGTGTGGGGCGATCTTTTGCGTGTTGTTTAAGTTTGTCTTTTACGAGTGTAAATCGGCCATGGGCGGCCTCACCCATTACATACACATTATAACCGGGTAAATCCATTCCTAATGAAAAGTCGAGGGCACTTTGGGCACGTTGTTGCCCTATAAAGGTAAGTTGCTCTGGGTATGGATTGCTCATACACGTGCTAACGTGATTAGTAGAAATGCTCGGAGCGAGCTGTGAAACAGATAATGGCAGCAGTTTTTTCGTCATTCTAACTTCTTTTTGTACCAACATACTCGCTGGCTTTGGGCGAATTAAGTGGCCTACAAGCCACTTAATACATATATTTAGGGTTGTAATGCCTTACGGCTAAAATAAATACCATCACATTCAATGCACGGTGTAATTTGTGTAGCGTGATAAATATCAAAACTATGGGTGCAATTCTTACATACTAATGTGCCCATGGCTATCCATTCGCCAGCGTGGTACACCCCATTGTGCTTAAAATCTTGGCTAAGAGACTGCCATTCAAGCTGGGTTTTGTCTTCTATGTGCGAAAGTTCATACCATAGCGACTCTTTAAGCTCTTGCCATGCAAGCGAATTATAGTGCGATTCGTTTTCTTGAACGTGTTCTATGTCACGCTGCAAATAACTTTTATAGAGTCCGTATTTTTCTTTTCCTAGGTTTTTAAGTGCTTGCTCAGATTCAACAAATCGGGTCATTGCATCTTTTACTTCGTGATCTTTTACATCTTTTAACCACGTGGTGAGCTCGTTAAGCCATGTTTTATAATCTGCCATTTTATACTCCATCAAAATCAAGGGCGTGTTGGCCTTTAACATAGATAAGTATAGGTTAACCTGCACTGAAAGTGAGATTTTAACAAAACCGTGCTTATACGCTGTGATTAGGCTTTTATTTGGGGTATCCTATCGGCAATTTTTTATTAGTTTGCAAGAAGTCTGGAATCATAGATGCAAGAGCAATATAACCCGCAAGACATAGAGTCAAAAGTCCAAAGTTACTGGGAAGAAAACCAGGTATTTAAAGTCACCGAAGATGAGAGCAAAGAAAAGTATTACTGTCTTTCTATGTTCCCATACCCAAGTGGCCGACTGCATATGGGTCATGTGCGTAATTACACCATTGGTGATGTTGTTTCTCGTTTCCAGCGCCTGCAAGGCAAAAACGTAATGCAACCAATGGGTTGGGATGCGTTTGGTTTACCTGCAGAAAACGCCGCTATCAAAAACAAAACAGCGCCAGCTAAGTGGACATACGAAAACATTAATTACATGCGTAAACAACTTAAGCAACTAGGCTTTGGTTACGACTGGGATCGTGAAATTGCAACCTGTCACCCAGAGTATTACAAGTGGGAACAATGGTTTTTCACTAAGCTTTACGAAAAAGGCCTAGTGTATAAAAAAATGTCGACGGTTAACTGGGATCCGGTTGATCAAACTGTACTTGCTAACGAACAAGTAATAGATGGCCGTGGTTGGCGCTCTGGTGCAGTGGTTGAGCAAAAAGAAATTCCACAGTGGTTTATTAAAATTACCGACTACGCACAAGAGCTTTTAGACGATTTAGACAAGCTAGAAGACTGGCCTGAGCAAGTTAAAACCATGCAGCGCAACTGGATTGGTCGCTCTGAAGGGTTAGACATTGAGTTTACACGTACCGACAACAACGAAAAGTTTAGCGTATACACTACCCGCCCAGATACCTTTATGGGTGTAACTTACCTAGCCGTTGCCGGTGGCCACCCTATTGCACAAGAAGCCGCTAAAAACAGCGATGCAATTGCAATGTTTGTTGAAGAATGCAAAAACACCAAAGTTGCCGAAGCAGACATGGCCACAATGGAGAAAAAAGGCATTGCAACCGGCTTTTACGCGACTCACCCATTAACGGGCGAGCAAGTACCAATTTGGGTTGCTAACTTTGTATTAATGCATTACGGCTCAGGCGCGGTTATGGCAGTACCTGCACACGACCAACGCGACTATGAATTTGCCACAGCATACGGCCTAGACATAAAACAAGTAATTGCACCGGTTGAAGGCTCAGAGCTTGAAGTAAATCTAAAAGAAGAAGCATTCACTGAAAAAGGTGTGTTAGTTAATTCTGGCGAATTTGATGGCCTTGATTTTGAAGGCGCATTTAACGCTATTGCCGACAAACTAGAAGCACTGGGTGTAGGTAAGCGCAAAGTTAACTTCCGCTTACGCGACTGGGGTGTTAGCCGCCAGCGTTACTGGGGCTCACCAATCCCAATGCTGAGCGACGAAAACGGTAACGAATTAGCCGCCACCGAAGAA
Organism: Pseudoalteromonas sp. P1-13-1a; assembly: GCF_001401875.1. Taxonomy (NCBI): domain Bacteria; kingdom Pseudomonadati; phylum Pseudomonadota; class Gammaproteobacteria; order Alteromonadales; family Pseudoalteromonadaceae; genus Pseudoalteromonas; species Pseudoalteromonas sp. P1-13-1a. The sequence continues at coordinate 125,341 of NZ_LKDV01000002.1, forward strand.
ATGCTGCCAGTACGTTTACCAGAAGATGTAGTTATGAATGGCGTTACTTCGCCAATCAAAGCAGACCCAGAATGGGCAAAAGCAACGGTAAATGGCGTACCAGCAACACACGAAACAGATACCTTTGATACCTTTATGGAGTCGTCTTGGTACTACGCACGTTACTGTAGCCCGCGTCATGACGAAGGCATGCTAGACCCAGCAGCAGCTAACTACTGGCTACCAGTAAACCAATACATAGGTGGTATTGAGCACGCTATTTTACATTTATTGTACTCGCGTTTTTTCCATAAGTTATTACGTGACTTTGGTTTAGTAAATTCAGACGAGCCATTCGATCGCTTACTTTGTCAGGGCATGGTACTTGCCGAAACGTTCTACCGTAAAGATGAAAAAGGCGGTGACGTATGGATTTCGCCAAGCGATGTAAATACCGAAACTGACGAAAAAGGCCGCGTAACGAAAGCATGGCACAAAGAAGATGGTGAACCTGTGTTCTCATCGGGCATGAGCAAAATGTCTAAGTCTAAAAACAACGGTATAGACCCACAAGAAGTAATTGCCCAATACGGTGCAGATACTGTGCGTTTATTTATGATGTTTACCGCACCACCAGAGCAAACGCTTGAATGGTCAGACTCAGGCGTAGAAGGCGCGCACCGCTTCTTAAAACGTATTTGGAAATACGCAGTAGATGTGAAAACAGTTGGCTACCAAGCACTTGATAAATCAGCGCTTAGTAACCCACAAAAAGTACTGCGTCGTGAGCTACATAAAGCCATTGCAAAAGTGAGCGATGATATTGAGCGTCGTCAAACGTTTAACACTGCAATTGCTGCCATTATGGAGCTCTCAAATAAGTTATTAAAAGCGCCGTTAAACGATACGCAAGATGTTGCCATTGCTAACGAAGCTTTAGAAGCCCTACTTATTATGCTTGCGCCAATTACACCGCATTTATCACACCAGTTATGGCAAGATCTTGGTAAAGAGGGCGACATTTTAGATGCAGCATGGCCTAAAGTTGATGAGTCTGCCCTTGTTGAAGATGAAAAATTAATCATCGTACAAGTAAATGGCAAACTACGCGCTAAGCTAACTGTAGCCGCCGATGCCACACAAGAGCAGGTAGAGGCACTTGCGTTTGCTGAGTCTAACGTAACTAAATTTACTGATGGTGCAACCATTCGTAAAATTATTTACGTACCGGGTAAACTACTTAATGTGGTAGCTAACTAAATGGTTAGCTTTAACACCCTTAAAAACACATTAGCCTTAGTGCTAATGTGTTTTGTGTTATCTAGCTGTGGCTTTCATTTAAAGAAAGCCTCTAGCCTGCCTGATAACCTTAAAACGCTTACACTTAAAGGTGATGATGAAAAATCATCGTTATTTTTAAACCTTGAAAAAGAGCTTAAAGCCAGTAACGTAGAACTGACGCCTTCGGCTAAAAATGTTGCCCAGCTGTACTTACGCAAAGAAAGCATTGAGCGCCAAACCTTATCGTTGTTTCAAAATGGTCAGGTGGCTGAATACGAGCTTGCCTACGGGGTTAGCTATGTTGTTAAACGCCCGGGCGAGAAAGCCATTGAAAAACGCTTTGAGCTTTATCGTAACTACCAAGACGACCCCGATCATGCGCTTGCAAAAGCAAAAGAGCTTGAGCTGCTTATTAGCGAAATTCGTCAGCAAGCCAGTCGTCGTATTGTTAGAGAGCTGTCGCAACTATAATGCGCTGTTATGCTAATCAGTTACCGAGTGAATTAAATAAAGGTTTAAAACCTTTTTATTTAGTGTTTGGTGAAGAACCGTTTCAAGAAGCGCAATGTGTGCAGCAAATACGCGACACGGCAAAAGCCCAAGGCTTTGATGAGATAATAAAATTTACCCTAATGCAAGGGTTTGATTGGCAAGAAATTATAGCTCAATATCAAAGCATGTCTTTGTTTAGCGCGCGCACTATTATTGAGCTTGATTTAAACCAACAAAAACCTGGCACCCCAGGTAGTAATGCCTTTAAAAAAATAGTCGATTTAATCAATCCCGACACCATTTTAATTGTAAAAGGGGCTAAAGCCAGCCAAGACGTACAACGTGGCGCTTGGTTTAAAGCGCTCGATAAACACGGTGTATTTGTACCGTGCTACCCGCTTGCAGGAAACCATTTAAAACGCTGGTTAGATGACCAAGTAGCGCGCCTTTCTCTGAATATGCAAAACGAAGCAAAACTGAGCTTAATTAACGCCACCGAAGGCAATTTGTTAGCGTGCTTTCAGGAGCTCGAAAAGCTCTCGCTACTGCATGGTAATGCCTTAATAACCCAGCAACTAGTGATGCAAGGGCTATTAAATCAAGCCAAGTTTGATATTTTTGACTTAAGCGATGCCCTATTAAATGGTCACGCCAAGCAAGCAATTAAAGTACTTAATAAACTGGCCAGCGACAACACCGAAGTGGTGAGTATTTTGTGGGCTATAAATAAAGAGCTCACCAGTTTGCTCACTATTCAGCAAGGGCTTTTAAGTGGCGAGCCTATCGCACAGTTATTTAAAAAAAATGGTATTTGGAAAAACCAGCAAGGCCCAGTGCAAAATGCGATTAACCGCTTAAATATTAATACCCTTGAGCAAATAAGCAGTGAGCTTGCACTGTTTGATTCAAGCTACAAACAAGGTAACTTAATTGCGCCTTACCAAGCGCTTGCCCATATTTGTATTAAGTTTTGCCAGCCGCTTGATATTCCAATGCCTTGCCACGCACTTAACTAAAGATTTTTAACATGATTGCAATTTTTGGCGGCACCTTCGACCCTGTGCATTTAGGCCACCTCAATATGGCCTCGCAGTGTGTAAATACATTTAACTTATCTACGTTATATTTTATGCCCTGTGCTCTACCCGCGCACAAAGCTGCGCCGGGTATAACTACAGCGCACCGTATTAACATGCTCAATGCCGCTATAGCCCCTTACCCTCATTTTGCACTTGATTTAAGAGAGCTTAATCGTAGTGGGCCCTCGTATTCATTGTTGAGTTTACAAGAACTAAGAGCAGAGCACCCAGATACGCCCATTCTTTTTTTAATGGGCATGGACTCGTTTAATAACCTCGACAAATGGTACGAATGGCAGGCCATTACACAGCTTTGCCATATTGTTGTATACCAACGCCCGGGGCAAACGTGTAACCCAAATAAAGCGCTTAAAAGCTATATCAGCAATGCCCACACTGAAGCGCCACAGCAACTTGCCACACACAACTTTGGTAAGCTTTATTTTTTACCAGGTGAAACCCTTGATGCCGCCTCAAGCACTATTCGAGAGCAATTAAAAAAATCCAATAAAAATAATGAACTATTACCCGAACCTGTCAGTCACTACATTAAGCAACACCAGCTTTATCAAAGTGATGATTAAAACCCCCTAGCATGTTAAAATGCACGCTATTAAATTTAAAATTGAGACAATACCTTGGATTCGAAACAACTACTTGCCTTTGCACTAGACAAAATTGACGATATGAAAGCACGCGACGTGGTACAACTTGACGTACGTGACAGCTCAGACATTACCGATTACATGGTTGTGTGTTCGGGTACTTCTAAGCGTCATGTGCAATCAATTGCTGATAACGTAGCAAAAGAAGCTCGCCACGCTGGCGAAGAACCTTTAGGTTACGAAGGTCAAGACGAAGGCGAATGGGTACTGGTAGATTTAGGTGATGTAGTTGTACACGTGATGCAAGATCACGCACGTAGCTATTACGATCTAGAAAAACTGTGGGGCTAAGCGCCACTCTTTTTTAATTGAGCTTGGAAGTATTACGTGAAAATACAAATGATCGCCGTTGGCACAAAAATGCCAGCGTGGGTGGAAACCGGATTTGCAGAGTACCAACGCCGTTTTCCTAAAGATATGGCGCTTGAGTTAATAGAAATTCCGGCCGGTAAACGCGGTAAAAATGCCGATATTAAACGCATTTTACATACCGAAGGTGAAAAAACCTTAGCCGCTATTCCAAAAGGTAATCGTATTGTTACTCTAGAAGTAACAGGTAAACCACTTGATACTCACCAGCTTGCTAAAAATATGGAAAAATGGCAGCTCGATGGCCGCGACGTTAGTTTGCTTATTGGTGGCCCTGAAGGGTTAGCCCCTGAGTGCATTGCCGCCTCTGAGCAAAAATGGTCGTTATCTAACCTAACGTTGCCGCACCCTTTAGTGCGTATTATTGTTGCCGAAAGCCTATACCGAGGCTGGAGCTTAAATAACAACCATCCTTATCATCGCGAGTAACGCCTTGTTATGATTAAGCAAAGACCCACAATACGCGACCATTCCGCTGAGGCAAACCTATTTGCACGGCGCGCATTTGTGGGTTTTATTTTTGTTTTAGGCTTAGTGGCAATTTTGCTCTCTAACCTCTATACCATTCAGGTAAAAGAACACACCGACTATCAAACCCGCTCTAACGATAACCGTATTAAAGTCATTCCTATTGCGCCGAACCGTGGCCTTATATACGACCGCAACGGTGTACTGCTTGCTGAAAACAAACCCGTTTATAACCTCGAGGTTATTCCTGAAGAGGTCGACGATTTAGCTGAGTCACTCGAGCAAGTTAGCAAAATAATTACGATTACCGAGCAGCAAAAAAAAGACTTTATCGATGATATAAAGCATACACGCCGCTTTAAGTCGCAAGTACTAAAAGCCCGCTTAGATGAAACTGAAGTGGCCAAGTTTGCGGTTAACCAGCATAAATTTCCAGGTTTTAGTATTGAAGCCCGCCTTGCTCGCTTTTACCCGTATGGCGATACACTCACCCATGCACTAGGCTACGTGGCAAAATTAAACCGCAAAGAACTTAATAAACTAGAACAAGAAGACCAAGCCACAAATTACCGTGCTACACATGATATTGGAAAGCTTGGTATAGAAAAGTATTATGAGCAGCTTTTGCATGGCCAAGTAGGCTCTCAACGCGTTGAAGTAAATAACCGCGGCCGTGTTATTCGTACATTAAGTATGACCCCCCCGCAGCCTGGCAGCGATTTAGTACTTACCTTAGATATCGGTTTACAACAAATAGCCCAACATGCGCTTAAAGATATGCGCGGCGCGGTTGTAGTAATGGATGCCAAAGATGGCGGCGTATTGGCACTTTATTCAAACCCAAGTTACGACCCTAATTTATTTGTGCACGGTATTAGCAGTAAAGATTATAAAGCACTGCTAAACCCCGACCGCCCCCTTATTAACCGTGCCACTCAAGGGCGCTATGCACCGGCTTCCACAGTAAAACCCCATATGGCCATACTGGCACTTGAAGAAAACATTGTCAGTGAAAGTACTTCAGTGTGGGACCCTGGTTTTTTTCAAATACCCAATGTTGAACATAAATGGCGCGATTGGAAACGCTGGGGCCATGGCCACGTAGATGTTTACAAAGCGATTGAAGAGTCGTGCGACACTTACTTTTACGATGCAGCATACCGCTTAGGCATTACAAAAATTAGTAATTTTATGGCCCGCTTTGGCTTTGGTGACTTATCCGGAATAGACATACACGAAGAAACCACGGCCATATTGCCCTCAAAAGAGTGGAAAGAAGGCCGCTTTAAAGAGTCGTGGTGGCGTGGCGATACAATTTCAGTGGGCATTGGGCAAGGCTACTGGACAGCTACCCCTATTCAAATTGCTAACGCGACTAATATATTGGTTAATAAAGGCATAAACCACCCGCCGCATTTAGCGCAAGTGGCTAAAAAAGAAGACCAAGTGACGCAAATTAATAACGAAGAAAAGCCGCCAGTGGTACTTAATAACCCAGATAACTGGCGTATTGCGCTCGATGCGATGCACAATACCGTGAAAAAAGTAACAGGGACTGCGCACCGTGCATTTAAAGGCGCTAATTATGATCCGGCGGGTAAAACAGGTACCGCGCAAGTAGTGAGTATTGCCCAAGGTGAGCGTTACGATGCCAAGTCATTAAAAGAACGCCAACGCGATAACGCGATTTATATTGGTTTTGCTCCGTATGACGACCCTAAAATTGTGGTTTCGATTGTAGTTGAAAACACCGGTGGCGGCAGCTCGGTGGGTGCCCCAATTGCACGTGAGCTAATGGATTATTATTTTGCAGCTAACCCAATAGAACTTGCTAGGAATACCGCGCAATGACCGTACTTCATAACAAGCGCTCTATATGGATGCGCATGCATCTAGACTTACCGTTACTGATTGCTTTATTACTCATGATGGCTGGCAGTATTACTATCGTATATAGCGCAAGCGGCCAAGATTCAGCCATGATGATCCGCCATATTACCCGTATGGGTGGCGCTATTATAGGCATGATAGTGCTTGCTCAGTTCTCTCCCGCGACACTTAAACGCTTAGTGATCCCCCTTTATTGTGTTGGGTTACTCATGTTGGTCGGCGTATTGCTATTTGGCGTGAGCTCAAAAGGTGCTCAGCGTTGGTTAAATTTAGGCATTACTCGTTTTCAGCCCTCAGAGCTCATGAAACTGGCTGTCCCTATGATGGTGGCTTGGTATATTGGCCGAAATCAACTCCCCCCTCGCCCGTTACACCTAATTATTGGCTTTGTCATAGTGATGATGCCTACCTTATTAATCAAAGAACAGCCCGACTTAGGCACCTCAATTTTAATTGCCAGCTCAGGAATATTTGTGTTGTTTTTATCCGGTTTAAGCTGGCGTTTAATTGGCTTTTTAAGCTCGGTTGTCGCACTGGCTGCATGGCCATTTTGGCACTACGGTATGCACGACTACCAAAAGCAGCGGGTATTAACGTTTTTAGATCCAGAGAGCGATCCGCTTGGCTCGGGGTATCATATTATTCAATCTAAAATAGCTATCGGCTCTGGCGGCATAGAAGGTAAAGGTTGGCTTCAAGGCACGCAATCACAACTCGAATTTTTACCAGAGCGCCATACCGACTTTATTTTTTCGGTATTAAGTGAAGAGTTTGGCTTATTTGGTGTGTGTGTTTTATTGAGCCTGTACTTATTTATTATTGGTCGAGGTTTATACATTGCGGTAAACGCGCAAGATGCGTTTGGCAAATTATTGGCCGGCGCCCTAACCCTCACCTTTTTTGTATATATTTTTGTAAATATAGGCATGGTATCGGGGTTGTTGCCTGTTGTAGGTGTACCTTTACCCCTTATTAGTTATGGCGGCACCTCTATGGTGACGTTAATGGCCGGATTTGGCATTATTATGTCAATTGCGACAGATAAAAGGATGCTTTTAAAATAATGAATAAGCCTACCCAGCTGTTATTTATTTCAGCCTTAATATTTATATTAAGCGCATGTAGTAGCGGCTCTAATAGTCGTTATCATATGGAGCACGATGCCGCACCACTTCGCGCGCCAACCGCACTTGAAATGCAAGATGCCGTTGTGGTGGATGTTAAAAAAAGTGCCAGTGCAAGTCGCCCCTACGAGGTATTAGGCAAGCGTTATACGCCAATGCTTGATGAAAAAGGGTATACAGAAGAAGGGATCGCTTCGTGGTACGGCCGTAAGTTTCATGGTTACCACACCTCAAACGGTGAAATTTACGATATGTTTGCCATGAGCGCTGCGCATAAAACCTTACCCCTGCCAAGCTTTGTACGCGTTACTAATATTGCCAACAATAAATCGGTGATTGTACGTGTAAACGACCGTGGCCCGTTTCATGATGACAGAATAATAGATCTTTCGTACGCTGCTGCTTATAAATTAGGCTATCACACTCACGGTACAGCCAAGGTTAAGCTAGAGGCGATTACGCTCGACAGCATTCCTGCACGTAAAACATATATACAGGTAGCTGCGGGTAGTACGCTTAGCAATATAGAAGCATTAGCTTCTACATTACGCCTGCAATATCAAGTGCCTACTAATATAGTAAAAGCAGACAACATATATCGTTTGCATTTGGGCCCGATTAAAGATGCCCAGCATGCACAAGACGTATTAAAAAAATTAAAACAAAACCAATTTCAAAACGCGTTCTTGCTTTACACTCAGTAAGACTAATAACTAAACCATCCCAAGGTGCAAATTAAGCGTTGCGCAGGGGCTTAAATCTAGGTGTTACTTTTTAAATGGTTGGCCCTTTTAAAAAAACATTACAGAGAGTAGGTGCTAGTAAAACGTGCTTAGTGTTGGTTTAAAAACGTTTAAGACTAGGTTATTGATTTAAACAATGGAGTGACTATTATTGACAATCAATGCCTTGCCTAAGTAATTTTTAATACCAACGATGCTCGCATCTTGGGCTAGTTTGGGTATAAGATGGACATAACGCGAATTTTTAACTTTAACCATTAATGAGTATGATGAAATCAATTAAACATAAAATCCTCAAAGGTGTATGCGGCTTAGTTTGCACAGCCGCCGTATTTTCAGCCAGCGCCCAAATTATTCCGGCACCACCTCAAATTAATGCAAAAGGTTATTTTTTAGTAGACTTTACAACCGGTAAAGTTATTGCTGAAGGCGAAGCTGATACAAAGCTAGCCCCAGCAAGCTTAACTAAAATGATGACCAGTTATGTAATTGGTACTGAAATTAACGCCGGTAACATTGCGCCAACCGATATGGTTACAGTGAGCGAAAAAGCCTGGGCTAAAAACTTTCCTGAATCGTCAAAAATGTTTATTGAAGTCGGCAAGCAAATAAGTGTTGATGAGCTTAACCACGGTATTATTATTCAATCAGGTAATGATGCGTGTGTAGCCATGGCCGAGCACATTGCAGGAAGCGAAAGCGCATTTGCTGATTTAATGAATGCCCATGCTGCTAAATTAGGCATGAGCAACAGCCACTTTATTAATAGCCACGGCCTAGATACAGATGAGCATTACACTACCCCACGTGATATGGCAACGCTCGGCGCTGCACTTATACGTGATGTACCTGATGAATACGCACTTTATAAGCAAAAATCGTTTACGTATAACGGCATTAAGCAATATAACCGCAACTCTTTGTTATGGGATGAAAGCCTAGATGTTGATGGCATTAAAACGGGTCATACATCCGAAGCTGGATACAGCTTAGTAACGTCTGCGACTAAAAACGACATGCGCTTAATTGCGGTAGTTATGGGCACATCAAGCGAACGCGCACGTAAAGTAGAAAGCAAAAAGTTACTTAACTACGGATTTCGCTTTTTTGAAACAATTACACCTTACAAAGCCGGCGACAGCTTTGCAGAACAACGTATTTGGATGGGTAATAAAGAAAATGTATCGTTAGGTATTTTAGAAGATACACCAATTACTATCCCACGTGGTCAACATAAAAACCTTAAAGCTAACTTTGAGCTAGATAATACGCTTGAAGCACCACTAGCTAAAGGCACTAAAGTAGGTACCTTATTCTTACAACTAGAGGGTGAAGACATTGCACAATACCCACTGGTTACACTTGAAGAAGTGGAAGAAGGCAGCTTCTTTAGCAAAATTTACGACTACTTACGTTTACAAATTATGTAAACGTAAAAATAACCCGACAATCGTTGGGTTGTTAAACAAAGCGCCTCTGTTATGAGGCGTTTTTTTTTGCTTGAAAAATGCTAGAATGCGCCCCATATATGCAACACTGCTAATTGCCTATCTGTATTAAGCTTCGTGCTTTGCATAGAGTCCACACTTTTGTATGAGGAGTCACCGTCGTGGTTCAACCTGTTAAAAATACTAAATTTGATGAGTACCTTGAGTACCCATGTCCGTTCACGTTTAAAGTTATGGGTTTAGCAAACGTTAACTTAACGGAGCAAATTTTAGCAAAATTACAACCTATTGCCCCTGGTGACTACGCACCAAAAGTAAAGCCAAGCAGTAAAGGCAATTATGAATCTGTTACCTTAGTGGCTACGGTTACCAGCGGTAAGCATATAGAAGAAATTTACAACGTGATCAGCAGCATTGATGACGTACGCCACATGCTTTAAGCCATAGTTGAGACTTATCGTGAACGAAAATACGTTAATCGTACGCCAACTAGGCCGCCAGCGTTACATGCCAATTTGGCAAAAAATGCAAGCCTATACCGACATCCGTGATGACAGCTCGCCAGATGAAATTTGGCTTGTAGAGCACGAGAGTGTATTTACACAAGGCCAAGCAGGTAAAGATGAGCATTTACTTGCCCCCGGTGATATAGAAGTCATTAAGGTAGACCGTGGCGGGCAAGTTACTTACCACGGCCCTGGCCAACAAATGATGTACGTATTATTTAATTTGCGCCGCTTAAAAATTGGCGTGCGTGAGCTTGTTACGTGGCTTGAAGAGTGCATTATTGATACCCTTAGCGAGTATAATATTAAAGCCTATGCAAAAGCCGATGCACCCGGTGTATACGTAAACGACAGTAAAATTGCATCGTTAGGATTACGTGTTCGTCGTGGTTGCTCGTTTCATGGATTAGCATTAAATGTTAACATGGACTTAAGCCCGTTTTTACGCATCAACCCATGCGGTTATGCCGGCATGAACATGGTGCAAACGAAAGAATTAAACGGTCCTCAAAACTTAGCACAAGCAGGTGAAGGGCTAGTAAAACACATGATAAAGAAGCTTAATGCAACACAGGTTAAGCATACTGAAGGGTTTGAAAACGAATGAATAAACCAGTCAAAATGGAACCAGGTGTAAAACTACGCGACGCAGAAAAAATGGCGTTGATCCCCGTTAAAGTTTTACCAACAGAAAAAACTGAAATGTTGCGCAAGCCAGAGTGGCTTAAAATCCGCTTACCAAAATCAACAGAGCGTATTGACGGTATTAAACAAGCAATGCGTAAGCACGGCTTGCACTCTGTATGTGAAGAGGCCTCGTGCCCTAACCTTTCTGAGTGTTTTAACCACGGTACTGCTACCTTTATGATTTTAGGGGCTATTTGTACTCGTCGTTGCCCATTTTGTGATGTTGCCCATGGTCGTCCATTAAAACCTGATGCAGCAGAGCCTGAAAAGCTTGCACTAACAATTAAAGACATGAAGCTTAGCTACGTGGTTATTACCTCGGTTGACCGTGATGATTTACGTGATGGCGGCGCACAGCACTTTGCCGATTGTATTCGCGAAATTCGTAAGCACAACCCAACCATTACCATTGAAATTTTAGTACCTGATTTCCGTGGCCGTATGGACCGTGCACTGGAGATTTTAATTGAGACACCACCTGATGTGTTTAACCACAACCTAGAAACAGCGCCGCGTTTATACAAACTTGCGCGCCCAGGTGCCGATTATAAATGGTCATTAGAGTTACTTCGTCGCTTTAAAGAAGCGCATCCAGAAGTTAAAACCAAATCTGGCTTAATGGTTGGTTTAGGTGAAGAAATTAGCGAAATTGAAGAAGTACTGCGCGACTTACGTGCGCATAACGTAGATATGCTTACCGTTGGCCAATACTTACAACCTTCTAAGCATCACTTGCCAGTTAAACGCTACGTGCCACCAGCGGAATTTGACGCATTAAAAGAATACGCTGATGAAATTGGCTTTACGCATGCAGCCTCTGGCCCATTTGTTCGTTCCAGCTATCACGCTGACCAACAAGCTGCAGGTAAAGAAGTAAAATAATTGCTTTTTAAAACGCATTAAAAAAGCCCTTAGCAATTAAATTGCTAAGGGCTTTTTTTCATACTGAATTATAAATCACTGCGCTAAAACGCCTTTTTTAATCACAAAATCAGCAAACCGTACTTGTTCTTCATCAGCGCGAAGGCTATCGGTTTCGACTATTGAACGATAGATACCCCATTTAGGGCGAGCAAAGTCCTCATCGCTAAAGCCACGCCACATATCTATGTTTTGCTCGCTAATGCTAAATAGCTCTTCGTTGTCACTTAAGCGCCTTAGGGTCATTTCAAATTGCCCCGCTTCACTAAAAGTGGCTTGTACGAATACTGCTACCCATTCATCAGTAATAAGTGACCAGTCAGTTTCGATCAAGTTTTTATCAAGCCCCGTGCTGTTACCGTTTTCGTCAAAGCCTGCGCTATAACGTACTTGCAACTGATCACCTGTACTGTTTTTTTGTGCCCCAGAGAGCGTAATAATAGGCTGGTCGTCGTTGCCATTGGTATTATCGTTGCTGTCATTGCGAGCTTTTATTTGAAAAAAATGACTGAATTTACTACTTAGCTCAAGTTCGCTAGAGACTTTAAACTTCCAATAGTACTGTACTGTTTCGTCTTTAAACGCTAGTGTTGCTGCGGGTGATTTGTCATATGATTTAATTTCGTTGCGCTGGCGGTCGGTTGCGCCTTTGTCTTTATCTTGGTCTTCATCGCGATGCGCTAAAAATACAAAGTGGTTACCTACTATTGAGTCAGTATCTTCAATAATATGCACAACATCTTGATGATTTCCGCTGTACATATCAGGTGATTCTATTGACCCTTCTCCAAACACATTTTCTATTAGTGTATAAGCAGTTAACCCTGTATTTTCGCCATCGGCATTGAGGGTTGTTTCTTGCGTTACTGTAAAATCATCACCCCGTGCAGTGCCTATAATGGTGATAGACACTTTCGCTTCGGTGCCATCTGCCGATGCGACGGTTATTTCATCAAGTAAGGTTTCATTTTCGTTTAGTGCAATCACAGCGGCATGGTCGCTATTAAGCATATATGACCAATTCCCATCCTCAGCTAAGTTAAATAAACCATAAACTGTCGTGGTATTACTTTGTGCTTTAAATACTGCTTCGCTGGCTTGTGCATCGGTTATAGATAACGCTCCTGTTATTGCAATATCACGAGTGTTTTCAATACTTACAGCCATTTCACCACTAATTACTGCAGCGCTTTGTGCGACTACCGATGCATTCACAGGCTCACTTTTTGATCCTGAGCTACCGCACCCTACAGCTAAAATACCCAAAGAACAAACAGAAGAAATAGTTAAAACACGCAAGCCAAATTTCGACATAAACAACCAACCCAAGTTAATGGTAAGTAAATAAAGTAAAATATAACTTACCAATTATTTGTTTTAATAACTAGATCTTTATTACCGGAATAACGAAATCGGTTTTAACTTAATAAGGAGATAACTTGATTTTAGCAGTATACTTGGAAGGGTGGCTTTATTGGACAAGGAAGGTACAAAATGAAAAAGCCGATTATCTACCGGCTTTTATAAGTTAACCTTCACAAGTAGCTAATTTAAAACCACTAACATGTGATGACCTATTTGCAACAGAGTTGCGAGCCCATTCAGCTTTACTTCTAATGTCTTGCAAAATTTTTGCAGATTGACACTCTTTATATGTTTTATGATAACTAATAGCATTTGTTTTATCAGCGTTTAGCAAAACAATAGTATCATTATTTGAACTTGTGGTGGAATTACAAGCTGTTAACAATAAAGCAGAAATACAAACTAGTACTTTTATCATAATCGTCCCTCTTAATTTAAACTTATTTTAATTTAGTATATTTTTTATGCATTGTAAATATTTGCTCTTTTCTCCCAAATTAAATAAAAGGCTAAATAAAATTAGGTTAAAGGCAAGTTACTTGAGATAATCCACAGCGAACCCCTTATTTAGGTTATATATGAAATTATTAGTTCGTAATTTGTCTCGCGCTACCACAGAGCAAGACCTTCGCACGTTGTTTGCAGCACACGGTAAAGTAACTACCTGTAACTTGGTGCTTGATAAAGAGACTGGTTTATCAAAAGGCTTTGCCTTTGTAGAAATGCCAAATGACATAGAAAGTAGAGGCGCTATTAAAGCTCTTAATCAAACAAGCGTTGATAAAAGCAAAATTCGCGTAAAATACGCAGATGAATAATTAGCTACTTGCTATATATGATTAAAACCAGCTATTTGCTGGTTTTTTACGTTTTAAGGTACGCTATAGGACAGATTAATATTAGCGCGACGCTTTAAAACATTAATCGCCTAGGGTGCCGCTTTTTTTATACTAATTGTACCTAACACTACAAAGGATGCAGCTAAAGCAAAAAACATCGCTTGCTGTGCGAGCAAAGCTGCTGCAAAAAATGCTACACCGCTGCCTATAAACAGGTATCCGCTTTTTTTAGATTGGTTCATTGTGTGTGCTCCATTTATTGTTGTCGATTATTTATACACCCCATACCAAATATTTTCAATTTTTCAAAAATAGAACAGGCAAAGTGATAAATATTCGACTCAAATTAATGCATCCTTTATATTAAAAGCCAATTTTAAAAACTATTCAGAAAACTATGGCATCATCTCTTTTAAAAAGCGCTAGCTTAAGCTTGCTAGTCGCTCTCTTTGGTTGCTCTGAACCTGCAAGCGAGCATTCTTCTTTAGAAAATACCCCGGGCGTTAGCCTAAATAACGTAAAACAGCATATAAAAACGCTTGCCTCTGATGACTTTCAAGGGCGCGGCCCACTTACCCATGGTGAAGTAAAAACCGTGGGTTACTTGAGCGAGCAATACGAAGCTATGGGTTTAGCTGGGGCGTATAATGGCAAGTATTTACAGCCAGTAAAAATGGCCATGGTCACAGCTAATCAAAATATGCAATTACAGGTGGGCGACTTAAAGTTTAAAGCAGGCAAAGATTTTACCGCCCGTACAGAGCAATTACAGCCACTAATTGATGTGCGAAACTCTGACATTGTATTTGTGGGCTACGGTATTAATGCCCCCGAATACAACTGGAACGATTACGAAAACATTAATGTTGAAGGTAAAACCGTTATTGTATTGGTAAACGACCCAGGCTTTGCTACACAAAACGATGCTTTATTTACAGGTAATGCTATGACCTACTACGGCCGCTGGACTTACAAATACGAAGAAGCCGCCCGCCAAGGTGCCAAAGCGGTATTTATTGTGCACGAAACGGCCCCTGCTGCTTACCCTTGGGGTGTGGTTGAAAGTTCAAACACGGGGACTAAATACACCCTAATGGACAATAACCTAAACGCCTCTAAGCTCCCTGTTATGGGTTGGCTAACACTTAATACTACAGAGCAAATTTTTAATGCCGCACAGCTTAACTATGAAAATTTAAAACAAAGGGCTTTAAGTGATGACTTTAAAGCCACAGCGCTTAATTTAACAGCCAACCTTTCATTTAAAAATGAAGTATCGCATGCCAAATCACATAACGTGGTTGCGCAAATTACGGGAAGCGACGCCCCTAATGAGTACGTGGTAATAGGTGCGCATTGGGATCATTTTGGTACCAAACAAACCGACAGTGGCCCTAAAATTTATAACGGCGCAGTAGATAATGCTTCTGGCACAGCGGCAACACTTGAAATTGCCCGCATTATGAATCAAATCCACCAGCAAACACCGTTTAAGCGCTCTATTTTATTTGCTAATTTTACCGCTGAAGAGACTGGCCTCATTGGCTCACAAGAGTTTGCAACCGGTGGTGTTGTGCCCACTAAACAAATGGTTGCTCTATTAAATATTGACGGAATGAACGTGTTAGATGGCACTGATTACATTTTGCAATACGGTAAAGATTTATCCACCCTAGAGAGCTACCTAGCAAAAGCCGCAAAAGCACAAGGTCGTGTTGTTAAAATGGACCCTCGCCCGCAAAACGGTTTGTTTTTTAGATCGGATCATTTTTCTTTAGCTAAGCAAGGTGTGCCGAGTTTATTGTTTATGAGCCTTGGCGATACCGACCCTGATTACATTGCGCAAAAATACCATAAAGAAGCCGACGATTACTCGCCGCAATGGTCATTAGGTGGTGTGAAACAAGACATAGAGCTTATTGTTGATATAGCCACAAAACTTGCCAACAATGGCGATTGGCCTACATGGACGAGTGACTCAGACTTTAAAACAAAGCGCGAGCAAGATAAGCCGCATTAGTAAGCAATGTTTAAAGCTAAATAGCAATTATACCCATCGTATTAAAATCCTCCTACTTGGAGGATTTTAATTTTGAGCGCGCCCGCATTAGTAAGGTTTCGGCTTTAGCACCTAAATACACATAAATAGCCAATGCGATTAAAAGCCCTACCACCGCAAGCATCATCGCAATGGCCGGTAATAAGTATTCAGCTTGCCCGAGCGCCGCTTTAAACATGGTTAATAGCGCCTCAATAGATATTGCAATTAGCACGGTAGATATAAAGCGAGTAATTGTGCGCCGTGTAGATGAGTGCCTAAATATATCCTTATGCATTAAAATCTCTTCTTCGAGAATGGTTTTTCCTAAATCAAACACGGCCAACGCTAAAGTAATATATATAATAATGCTAAAGGGCTCTAGGGGATCAGAGGCTGAGTCAAAGTGGGTTAATAATGCATATATATCGTTAAATACGATGCTCAGTAAAAAGAGTACCAAAGTAAATAAACACGCCACAATCACCCCATAACCCGCTTTAAAATAAGGCGAAATACCAGCACGCGCGCTGTCTCCCATTACAAACTCAATTAACTGGGTTAAGCATACGTCTAGCACTAAAAAATGCTGCTGGTTAATTGGCTTTTTCAGCTCTTTAATAGCCGAAATACATAAATGATTAGTTGCGATAGAAATATACGGATCGGTAAAGAACACCGAGTCGGTTTGTTTAGATTGTAAAAAGTAAGGGCGCTCACTTAAATCTTGCTGATTACCTTGCTCGGCTAATTTTTTATAGGCACGCTTAAAGCACACATTATTGCCTTGCTGAAGCCCAGATTCGTTTAAACAATATTGCAGCTCTAAAAAGGGGTATTGCTTTACTAAAAAACGCGTATCTCGATTTTTGTTAAGCCCATCTTCAATACTCATTAAAATAGAGTCAAGCAAGCTGTGTATTACTTGCTCATACTCATGGTAGCGCTCAACGCTACTTATATAACTCATTCGCGCCATAATTGTTTACTCACTCAGTTGCTCTAGCGTTAACTAAGCAAGTTTAAAACCACTTAAATATATTATTTAAAATCAATAGCTTATTAATTAACATAATTGAAATTGCACCCTTTTGGTGATAAAACGGCATTTATATTTTATTCGGCGCACAAAAAAGCAGCTAAGTATTAAATACTTAGCTGCTTGGTGAGTATGATCTTTAAACGTTTGGTTAGTGCGTAAACCTACGTATGCGCCTAATTTTATTGTACCTTTGAAAACTCTTGCTGAGAAAGCTCACCATTTCCATCTGTATCTAACTTATCAAATAGCTCAATTAACTGAGCATTAGCCTGTGCTTCTGATTTGCTAATAACGCCATCGCCGTCGGCATCAAAAGAGTTAAAATCTACCGCAGCAAAGGCTGCTGAAGATGATAAAAGAGCAACAAGTGCTAGCGTTTTATTTACTGTTTTCATAATCGTTCCTTAGGCATAATACCCAGATTAAGGGTGAGAAATCCTTTTCGAAGATCCATTAAGAGGTAATTGTTAATATTCAAAAAAGTCATTTTCGGTAACGCCATTTCGGCTTTGCATATTTAATTGCTGCATTATTTGTTCTGCTGAATGATCACTTTGGTTTGCTAAATCACCTTCGCCTTGCATAGGTGTTTTAAACTCTGTATTTGCCAATACCACCGATGATGACACCAAGGTGATAAGTACAAATGTTGTTTTGAGCTTAGTCATAATGTAATCCTTCAATAATATGCATTACCTGTATAAATTTGCGCTGAGGTGGTTACAATTCACTTCCTTGTTATTCTTTTTAATAGGCTCCCTTGCCTATTTAGGTTGTCTTTGGCAACTCAGAACTATGCTTACACCACAGCGCATTAACCGTCTGCGCTTGTAAAACCTTTGCTTAAAAAAGTTTACCGTTTGTGTTGGTATCAAACTTTGCAAATGTGCCAGAAAATACCAGCGCTATTGCAAGCAAAGTTGGGTATCGCTTTTACATAACGATTCCTTCGCTATGCGTTTATAATAAAATGCCCTGTGTATTACACTGTCCTTGTTATTCTTTATGGTAAGCTCCCTTGCCTACTTAGGTTGTCTTTGGCAACTCAGAATTAACGTGCCACTGGGCGTTAACTACTCAAAGCACTCACTTATGCTTTGTCGTACTCACTCTTAGATAGCTCGTTGTTTTTGTCAGTATCAAGTTTTGTAAACTGACTCATTAATTCAGCATCAGCAGATGCTTCTAACGGACTTAATGTGCCACTGCCATCTTTATCGAGTGTGTCAAAATCAGTTACTGCAAAAGCCGCTGATGAAGAGGCTAAAGCCATTAATACCAATGTTGATTGTGCCTTTTTCATAATGAAATCCTTCATAGGGTTGGTGGTGTAACCAATTAATGTTACCCACGTTTTGCTTAATACAGCTTAGTTATTACAACTTCAGTGCCATCTTTTATTTTTAATTGATAAACAATGAGTTACATGAAAAGTGCATGTATAGATGAAGTTTCGAGAGGTATTTTGTTGCTTTTTAGCAACAACTAGATGAGCCAATTAATATAAACCTTTAAAATCAATAACTTATAAAAATCCACACATGAGCTAAGGGCTAACTAAAAACATAATGTGGGGAAGTTTAAAAATAAACTAGAGCTGAACAGCTTAATTAAAACAATTAAACACTATAAAACCTAAATTATAAGCAATTGAAATATAATAATATTTGTAAAGTATTGGTGTTTATTTTCTAAAAGCACGGCAAGCCCGTAATAAAACAGGCATTTGTTGCCAAATGGCGAATTTAGTAAAAAACAGGGATCAAAAAAAGGATGCGCATAGCATTTATTTGGGGATAACAAATTGGCGTTTTTTTAAAGTATAAAAACAATTTAACTACTTCCACCCTTGACGCCATTTTTGAGTGTCTTTTAAATCTCGCCAGCGTATTGGGTACTGATTTTTAGAAAACACCGACTCGGTAATACATTCAATTACATTACCTTCTTCATCGTATTCTACTTCTACAATTATAAAGTGTTTTCTTTATTAATAGCTGGGGTAGCAGTCCACTTACTGTTTAGTAATTTTTTAGGGTTTAAGTTATTCATTAAATAATCTAATTTTCTTTAAATAACAGTAATACGACATAACCCGTTGTTTGGCTCAACAAAAAGTTAGGCCGTATTAATGTTACTTCAGCAACTTAGTAGTTAGGCAGCGATTAACTTACCTTTATACATTTTCATTTGGCATTGAAAGTCATACTCACCTGCTTTGAGTGCAGGCAAAGTGATCTTATTCTCTCCCATTGCAAGGCTTTCACTTACATCAAGCTGCGGAAACACCACCGTTTCGGTGCACGGTGCACTGTCTTTTCTATCAAATGTAAGTGTTACTTTTTTATTGGCAGCCACCTTTATATGGCTTGGTTGATAAACGCCGTTATCTACTATTATGGTTTGCGTATTGTCATTACTGTGTATTTGCTTTGGCTTATAAAGCCAAAACCAATAAATAATGGCCACAATTAATACTGCACCCAGTAAATTTATGATTAACATTATCGACTCCTCAGCGCTTATTAGGTTTATAAAAACGCAAGCGATTAGCATTGGTGACTACTGTCAGTGATGAAAGCGCCATAGCTGCGCCCGCCACTACAGGATTTAGCAGCACACCAATAAAGGGATACAACACACCGGCAGCAATAGGAATGCCCGCAACGTTATAAATAAAGGCACCAAACAAGTTTTGTTTAATGTTTTTAATTGTTGCGCTGCTAATGGCAATAGCATCGGCAAGACCATGCAGTGAGCCACGCATTAAGGTAATATCGGCGCTTTCTATGGCTACATCTGTACCTGTGCCAATTGCAAAACCGACATCTGCTTTAGCAAGCGCGGGGGCATCATTGATCCCATCTCCCGTCATACCTACAATTTCGCCTTGCTGCTGGCGTTTAGTAACTTCGTTTACTTTATCCTCTGGCAACACTTCTGCGATAAAATCATCAATACCTACTTTTTTAGCCACAGCGTGTGCAGTCGCCTTGTTATCGCCAGTTAGCATTACTAGATGAATATCTTTATTTTGCAGGCGCTTAATTGCCTGTACTGAGTCTTCTTTTAGCGGATCCGCCACCGCGATTAAGGCCATTAGTTGATTATTACAGGCAAAGTACATCGGGGTTTTTGCATCATTTGCAAAGGTATGTGCTTGCTCAGAGGCCTCATCAACAGCAATCTTGTATTTATCCATAAGCGCTTTATTGCCAAATAACAATGTTTGCCCATTCACCACTCCACTTACACCTTTACCGGTAATCGCATCAAAGTCAGTCGCTTTACTCAAGGTGACGTTTTGTTTTTTAGCGTGCTGCATAATAGCCTCTGCCAGAGGGTGCTCAGAGCTACTTTCGAGGCTTGCAACTAATTGCATTACGTTATTTTCATCTGCGTTATTAAACGTTACAACATCTGTTACCTGGGGTGCACCTTGGGTGATGGTGCCGGTTTTATCTAAAATCATGGTAGTAATTTTGGAGGTAGTTTGCAGTGACTCGCCATTGCGAATTAATATGCCAAACTCGGCGGCTTTACCTATTCCCACCATTACCGACATAGGCGTTGCTAAACCCAGCGCACACGGGCATGCAATAATCAGCACGGTGGTTAACGCTACCACCGCATAAGCAATTGAAGGGGCTGGACCAAAATTTAGCCATGCAAGGGCTGCTAATATCGCAATTATCATTACTGTGGGCACAAATATGCCTGAAATAACATCGGCTAATCGCCCTATTGAAGGCTTAGAGTTTTGCGCACGTTTTACCATATTTATAATATTGGCAAGGGTTGTTTCTTGGCCTATATGTGTGGCTTCAAATAATAATGTGCCGCTTTTATTAATGCTGCCAGCAACTACTTTGTCGCCGGTTTGTTTACTCACAGGCATAGGCTCACCCGTGAGCATAGATTCATCTAATCTGCTGCTACCTTCGAGCACATCACCATCTACCGGGATTTTTTCGCCTGGGCGTACCCGTACATGGTCGCCCTTTTGCACATCACTAATGTCTATATCTTGCTCTTTGCCGTCGCGTATTACACGGGCTGTTTTTGCTTGTAAGCCAATTAAACGCTTAATAGCCTGCGAAGTACGTCCACGCGCTTTCACTTCAAAAGCCAAGCCTAAACTAATTAACCCAATTATCATTGAAGAAGCTTCAAAATAAACGTGCCTTGCAACCTCAGGTAGTAAGCTAGGCGCAAGTACAACACACATTGAATATAACCACGCAGTGCCCGTTCCGAGGGCAATAAGTGTATCCATGTTAGCACCATGATTTTTAAATGACTGCCACGCGCCTTTATAAAACTGCTTACCTGCTACAGCCATAACGACAAACGTGATAATACCGACCACACCCCAAGCTATGCGCTGGTTAGTGGTTGTCACGCTCATATCAAAAATAAGCCCATAAATCATAAGCGGCACGCCCACACCTAAAGCCAGCATCATGTTGCGCATTAGCTTTTTGTAATGTGCCTCGTCTGACTTGGCTTTTTCATCAAGCGCATCTTGCTCTGATGTGTTATCCATAGGTTTTGCGCCATAACCTATATTTTCAACGGCGCTAATTAATGTGCTTTGCTGCGCGCTGCCCTCTACGCGTACCGTGCGATCTGCAAAGTTCATTTCTACATTGTTTGCGCCTTGCACACTATTAAGGGCTTTTTCTATTTTGGCTACGCAACTGCCACAATTAGCCCCTTCAATAATAAAGTTTTGCTCTGTTGTTTTATTGCTACTCATTGCACATCTCCGCTTTTTTCTTGCTCTGCAAGAGGGTCAACAAACGTCTCTATTAAGCTACACACATCACTTACAACAGCACCGTCTGCCGATGTTTCCCACTGCTTTAACGCCGCCTGCATACGCACTCGTAATTTAAGGGTTTCTTGAAACAAGGCTTCGGTTTCTTCTAAACGCTTTGCAATAATTTGCCGTGTAAGTGGGCATGGGCAATGCCCTTGTTCTGACTCTCCAATGATATGCTGTATATCTTTAAGGGAAAACCCGAGCTTTCGGGCGCTTATAATAAACTTTAAACGTTGGCGGTCTGCTTTTGTATATTGTTGATAGCCGTTACTTTGGCTCCGTGCGGGCGTTAAAAGACCTATCCGTGTGTAGTGACGAACTGTATCAGGCGTTACACCCATTAACGTCGCTAATTGCTTAACATACATAATTTAGCCCCCTTAGATTTTAGAGCTCAATTGTAAACCTATGTGTGACACACAGGTCAATAGAGGGGCCACATTAAAATATAATTAAAAAATTACTGGAGCTGATAAAATAAAAGCGCGCTAATGAGCGCGCTTAAAAAGAGGCAGTGCAAAGAGATTAATTTTCTTGTTGGCGAGAGGCTTTTAGCTCTTCACTTAGCTCACCGGCTATTTCCTGAATTTTTGGCATCGCACCTTGTACTAAGCTTTGCGACATTTGCATTGACTCTTGCATTACTACAGGCATTTTTTGAAGAATTTTTTGCCCTGTTTCAGTTTTATAAAACGCCAGCATGTCGGCAATTTCTTGCTCGTTAAAATGTTTGTCGTATACGTTAACCATCATCGGCTGCATTTTTTTCCAGCTCATTTCGGTTTTAAGTACGTTGGTCATATCTGCGTAGTATTTATCAAAAATAGCTTGCTCAGAGGGCTTAACACCCATTTGCGCAGACATGTTTTTCATCATGCCCTCAACTTGCCCGTACATTGAGTCAACCATAGCATCCATGTTCATCACGTTTATCAGCTCATCTATTTTTTGCTGCTTAGTGGCCTCGTCAGCCAATACGCTGCCAGAAAATATAAGTAACGAAAGTAATAGTGCCTTAGCCATTGTCATATCCTTAAACATAAAAAGTAAGACCATACTCACATGATTTATATCAATCCGCAATAATACTTAATCATTTTCGGGGCGAAACGTGTTGCTGCATAGATTAAAAAATCTTTTTAGAACAACTAAATAGAGAGTTTTTGCCTAGTTATCAATGCGCTTTTCCAACCTCAGAGCAAATCACTTAAAGCTAATGAGTAAAAAATAGTTCGTAAATGCGCATGCCCATACTAAAAAGGCCAAATAAAACATGTTTATTTGGCCTTTTTATGAATGTCCTAGGGCTAATCGTCTTCTACGTTATCGAGCCCTTTTGTACCTTCTTTAGCTTTAAGCTTATGATGAATTGCTGATTTTATTAACATATACCCACTAATCGGGGCGGTAATTAATAAAAACACGGTAATCAATATCTCTTTGACACTAAAGCCGTGCCCTGAATTCGCAAAAAACACCATTGCTGCAATAAGTATACTTGCCATGCCTAAGGTTGTTGCTTTAGTTGGTCCATGCAATCGCATGTAAAAGTCAGGCAATTTAATCAAGCCTAATGAACCAATTAAAATAAACAGCCCACCAAACAATAACAGTATGGATACAACCCATTCGCTTATCATTTTAAAATCCTATTCAATTATGTCGCCACGCAGTAAATACTTACACACAGCAACTGTACTAATAAAACCAAGCATAGCTATTAGCAATGCGGCTTCAAAATACAGGCCTGTGCCCATACTAATACCGTATAAAATAATTAATGCAATGACGTTTATATACATAGTATCCAGCGCCAAAATACGGTCTGGGACCGATGGGCCTATAATAAGTCGCCATAAATTTAGTAATAGCGATAAGCCAATCATAGAAAAAACAATGAGTAATACAGTATCTAGCATTGAAAAATCTCCTTTAGGGGAGCTTCGTAGCGTTGTTTAATTTGTTTGATAAGTGCCTCTTCGTCTTTTAAATCGAGTACATGTATAAGTAAATAACGCTGTGTGGGCGTTTCACCTTCGTTAAGCGATTCTGGGATAGGGTACACTTCGGCACTTACTGTACCCGGTGTGAGTGATACACAACTGGCAAGAATCGTAATCGGCATATCATGGCTCAAATCTATAGGGACTTTTACAAAAGCAGGGCGTAATTTTTTAGCCGGACCCACTATTAACAAGGCCACCTGTAAATTAGCCACTACTATATCGTAAAGAACGATAAGTAATTGTTTTAAAGCCAACCCAGGTTTTAGTATTAGTGGTTGTGGGTCACGTAATGAAAAACTCAATAAGGGTATAAATATCGCTAAAAACGTTGCTAATACCAAGTGCCCTGGCGATACACTATTATTGAGTAGCAACCAGATTACAAATAAAAAGAAACTACGAAACGGCGTTGGCAACCAACGATAACGGGCTTGTAATCTCATTACTTCCCTCCTCCCATTACGGCATTAATACCACCATTAATGTCATGCAGTTGCGTAGCAGCACTGAGCATATAATCGCTGATAGGACCACCAAAAATAACTAACAATGGGGAACATGCCAATAACCCGACAATTATTAAAATTTGTAATGGGTGGGCATTAACGCCATCAGTACTTTCGCCTTTCTTTGCTTTTCGCTCCCAAAACAAACTAGTGCCAGCACGCGAAAGTGCAACTAATAAAACAAAACTAGTAATTAAATAAACAGGCCAAAATAGTAAGGCTTGCTCGCTATTCAAGGTTGTTTTGAGGATCCAAACTTTTCCAACAAACCCCGATAGCGGTGGCATTCCTACAACGGTTAATACAGCAATTACAAAGCACGCCCCTAACAAATAGGGTTGACTTACAGCGCGGCCAGCAACAAGTCTATCCCCTACTTTCCCTCTTTGTGTGGCAATTAAATCAGCTAATAAAAACAGTGCAGCACTGACTAGAGTAGAATGTACTAAATAATAAAGCAGTGCAGCTGTTGCTGTGACGTTTTGCAAGGCAATTAGAGCAACTAACGTGCCCACTGATACAACTACTAGATTTGCCGTTAACTTGCGTAAATCTTGTGCTGCCATTACACCAATTCCACCAACCACTATGGTGGCAATAGCTAAGCCCCATAACCAAGTTTGCGCCATATGCTCAAGCTCGCCGGCTTGTTCACCAAATATAACGGTATAAACGCGCAACATAGCGTATACGCCTACTTTGGTCATAATCGCAAACAACGCAGCAACGACAGGTTTTGCACTTGCATAGGTATTAGGTAACCACAAATGCAAAGGTAATAGCGCACCTTTTAAAGCAAATACAACTAACAATAGCAAGCCACCCGCTTTGGCTAAGTAAACATCGTCCCCTGTTAGCAGCGATACTTTTTGAGCCATATCGGCAATGTTTAATGTACCCAGTACGCCGTATAAAATACCCAACCCAATTAAAAATACGCTCGAGCCAACTAAGTTTAATATTACATATTGAAGTGCGGCGCGCGTATTTTGCTTATCACCTGCGTGCATAAGTAATGAGTATGAGGCAATAAGGAGTACTTCAAAAAATACAAATACATTAAACAGATCGCCTGTTAAAAATGCGCCATTTACACCTAATATTAAAAAGTGTACTAAAGGATGAAAGAAATTACCTTTAGCATCATCACCTGCACAGCCATATAAAATGACTCCCATTCCTAAAAAGGATGTAAGTGCAACCAATAAAGTAGAAAGCATATCGGCAACAAGTACTATGCCAAAAGGCGCTGACCAATTACCAATTGCGTATACATTGATACCACTGTTATACACATGGATTAGCAGCATTGCACTGGCGATAAACGTGGCCACCGCCATGACTGATGAGGCAATACGACGAATTCGTAAGCTTTTACCACATGGCGGCAAAAGCAATATGACTGCTGCCAGCATAGGTAACAGAATAGGCAAAGAGCTTAAATGTTGAATCATTTTTGCTCCTTGCTATCGGCCGTGCTTTTTATTATTTGCCCATCAACATGATCGCTACCCAAATCGGCTCTACCACGTATTGCTAAAATAACCACAAATGCAGTCATAGCAAAACCGATTACAATGGCGGTTAGCACTAAAGCTTGAGGCAACGGGTCTGCATAATCAGTGCCTGTTCCAAGCACGACTGCTTTATTTATGGTTAAACGACCTGCAGAAAATAAAAATAAATTCACTGCATATGAAATCATAGTAAGTCCAAGCACCACTGGGAACGTACGCGCCCTAAGCAGTAAGTAAACACCACAACTCACTAACACTCCAACGCAAGATGCGTACAATAGCTCCATTAAATATTTACCTCTTTTTTCTGGGTATCTGCTGTCATGTTGCCAAGGCTTGCTAATATCATTAATGTAGCTCCAACTACTGTTAAGTATACGCCCAAATCAAACACAATCGCACTTGCAAGCTCTGTTTTGCCAATAAATGGAATATCAAAATAATCAAACCACGTTGTTAAAAATGGCCTATCGAAGAACCAGCTGCCTACACCAGTAAACAAGGCAATACCAATACCCGAAGCGATGATTTTGCGATAGTTAACTGCAAAGCGCTCACTTATCCAAGCTGACCCATGAGCCATGTACTGCAATATAAAGGCAATCGACGTTACTAAACCTGCAATAAAGCCACCGCCAGGTAAGTTATGACCTCGTAGGAAAATATAAGCCGATACTAATAATGCAAGCGGTAATAAACTATGCGAAATACTGGCAAGTAGTATAGGGTGGCGTTCGCGCGCCCAAGGTCGCCCTTCACCATCACTTGCAGGCATAAATAGAGGAATACGCGACAGCACTTTAAATATTCCCAATGCTGCAATACCTAACACCGTGATCTCACCCAAGGTATCAAAGCCCCTAAAATCGACCAAAATAACGTTTACTACATTCGTACCGCCACCGCCTGTTTTAGCATTAGCGATAAAGAAATCAGATATTGATTCAAGCGGTCGTGTAAGAAGTGCATAGCAAATACTTGCAACAACTACACCTAATGTTGATGCAATGCCTAAATCTCGTAATACCCTAAGTGAACTAGACTCTTTAGGTGTATGCTGAGGTAGGAAAAACAATGCTAGCATTAGTAAAATTACGGTGGCTACTTCAACGGTGAGTTGCGTAAGCGCTAAATCAGGGGCAGAAAAACGAGTGAACGCAACTGACACCATAAGCCCCACAATAGAAATCATTAATAAAGCAACTACACGAGAACGATGCCAAATAACCGTAGCCAATGCGCCAATAATTAATAACCCAGCGCCAATAGCATTGTGCACATCGACAGGGATACTCGCCATACTGCCGGCTAACTGTTGCATCTCAAACAATGGCCACCCCGCACACAATAGCACCACCGCCAGCATTACAAAAATGTAGCGCTGCAATGAGCCGTTTTCGATGCTACTTACTCTGTTTTGAGACCAATTAATAGCCTTAAGGACAATTACCTCAAACGTTTTTTTAGCATTAAGGGGTGGTAACGAGGCTTGAAATTGAAATAAGTATTTGCGGTTAATATAAATAAATAAACCGCCCACCACAGCCATGGCACTCATCAATAAAGGAAGGTTAAAGCCATGCCAAATAGCCAGTTCGTACTCTGGAACTTGTTGACCAAGGACAGCCAATGATGCGGCATGTAAAATTCCATCAACAGAGAAGTGTGGAAACATACCTACAAGCACACACAGCACAACCAGCACTTCAATTGGCAATCGCATATAACGTGGAGCTTCATGTGGTTGGCGTGGTAAATCTATGGGGTCGCCGTTAAAAAATACATCATGGATAAAGCGTGAGGAGTACGCCACAGAGAGCGCTCCTGCAATAGTCGCTAAAACCGGGATTAACCACGACATAGAGCCCAGCACTTGTTGATGTAAGGTTTCGGCAAAAAACATTTCTTTAGATAAAAAACCGTTGAGCAATGGCACACCCGCCATTGAGGCTGCTGCGACCATTGCGAGTGTTGCCGTGTAAGGTAAATACCGCCACATACCGTTAAGCTTACGCATATCACGCGTACCCGTTTCGTGATCGATTATACCCGTCGCCATAAATAATGAGGCTTTAAAAGTGGCATGATTAATAATATGGAATATTGCCGCTACAGTAGAGAGCTCAGTATCAAGGCCCAGTAACAACGTAATTAAACCTAAATGGCTAATGGTTGAGTATGCTAACAGGCCCTTTAAATCGTGTTTGAACAACGCGATATAAGCACCAAACAAAAGCGTTGCTAAACCAGTCAAACCCACCAGTAAAAACCATGTATCTGTGCCTGAAAGCACAGGATGAAAACGCGCTAATAAAAATATACCTGCTTTTACCATCGTCGCAGAATGCAAATACGCGCTTACTGGAGTTGGGGCTGCCATAGCGTGAGGAAGCCAAAAATGAAATGGAAACTGTGCCGATTTAGTAAATGCACCTAGCAAAACTAATACAAGTGCAGTTTCGTATAAGTCATGAGATTGCACAATTGCCTTGCTAGCTAAAATTACATCCAGGTCGTAACTACCAACAATATCGGCCACTAACATTAAACCTGCCAGCAATGCTAAACCACCGGCACCGGTAACAGCTAGTGCCATACGCGCGCCCTTTCGCGCTTCTGTTTTATGCCACCAATAGCTAATTAATAAAAATGAGCTAATGCTGGTTAATTCCCAAAACAGCCAAAGTTGAATAACATTGTTAGACATAACAATGCCTAGCATGGCCGTCATGAACAACAATAAGTAACTATACAGCTTAGCTAAGGAGTCGTTTTTACTCAGATAGTAACGTGCGTAGGTAATGACCAGTATGCCTATGCCCAAAATCATAAACATAAACAGTAGGCTCAAGCCATCAAGACGAAATGATAAATCCAGCCCAAGTGCGGGGATCCACGTTACAGCATAACGAATTGTTTCACCTGCTAAAATAGCGGGAGTGTGGTATAGCGTAATACCTAAAGCTGTTAAAGGCGCAAGCACAGTCACAGCTGCAGCTTGCGTACGGGATAGTTTGCCGGTGCATGAAGAAATAACACTGCCAATTAAGGATAACAAAGGTATCCAGAGCAAAGTCATAATGTAGGGCCTTTTATAATCATAAGTTTATCCTTACGTTTTATACATCACGAAAAGATGCTTTTACTGTCTGTTTTTAAACGACATTAATACGTACAGTTATACTTATAAACAGCCATTTTGTCTATAGATAGCAAGCCTATTCGATTTAATTTTAATCAAGGGTTAAGGTTTCTTGTTGTTGTATTTGCTTCTGCCACAATGCCCTGTACCTCTTTGATAAACCTAGTTGTTGATACTGCATAATAGACCAATCCTTACTGGGCTTATATGCTACGCCCCCTTGCTGGCAGCTCTCACTTTTGTGCCAACCTGTGGGAGGCGGCTCGCCCTGTGAAATATATAAATTAGGCGCAACATAACCTTGCTTTAAACATAGCCACTTTTGTTTGCTCTGCGGGAGCGTATATTCATCTTCAAAACCGCTAAAATGCATAAGCTCGTGTAAAAAAACATGATAGTTAGCGCTGGTACTTAGCTGCATTTGTTTGCCCATAACATTAGCCGTACCGTTTTTACTCATTATCACACTGTAGTCAAACTGTTTTGCAACCTTGCCTCTCAAAGCTTTATTTTTCCATTTACAGTTGGCCATAGAAAGTGTGTTTTTACACTCCAATGCGCCAGCGGCGTAAACCGGTTTGCTAAAGCAAAACACCCCTTTTTGCGGTTCGGGTACTTTATTAAATTGTTTAGTGAAGCTTTGTAATTTATAAAGTCCTTCGCGATGAACGCCTATCATAACGACATTGAAGATACAGGAGCTATTACTAGCCGGTAAGGTATTTAAAGCCGTGAACCCAAGATCATTTAAAAAAGCGTTTGGGATGCGTTTGTAATGATTTGAAGTATGAAGTGCTAAGTGGTTATACGCATCCCCTTTGGGCAATAATTCTTGCTGCTTTAATAATAGTAAATCGTCCCAGCGTGCTCGTGCCAAGAGAAGATTAGCTAAATCCTGTCGCTGGGCGTGGGTAATGTAAGTTATACTTTGTAGCCAAAATAACTTAGCTTGCTCGTTTTTATTTGTTTTTATCAGCTTTAAAGAATAATTGTATTGGGCTGATGGGATGTTTTCACGTGCTAAAAAGCCCAAGGTTAATCTGGGAAGATGCGCGATATTATTTGAAAAGTAGCGAGGGAATTGCCAATAGCTTTGCAGCGGATCAGCCTTCGTATTAAGTACATGCCAAAAACCAATACTGCTTAAATGGTTGCTAGAGCCCGCAATAAGCAGGCTAAATAGCAAACCACTTAAATAACACAGGTATTTAACTAGCGTCTGCACCAGCCATAAGCTCTAGCTCTAAACGCGCATATTTATATTCAATAAACTCATGCACATTAGTGGATAATGCCAATCTAAAGTAATCCGCAGCTAAGTACTGCTCGCCCGCTGCTTGGTGCATTTTGGCTAAATAAAAATACGCCTCGCACAAACGCTGTGCGTATTCTTGCTCAGATTTAACACCTTCGCTAATACCCGATAAAAACGTATGCTCACTCATATCGCCAGTATAAAGCGAAATTAACTGATACGCCCACTGCGATTCATCAAGTGCTGCGGCATTTGTTTTAAGAGCGGCTAATGCTTGTTGTTTATCCTCTTGCGACTGTGCAAGGTAAAGCCATAGCACTCGGTAAGGATCGTTTGGTGATCGCGCTAAAAACTCATCAAAGTCACTTTGCGCCAAGTTTGCTCTTTCACCATAATACAGTGCAATACCACGGTTTAAATAAGCGTATTCATGCTCTTCATTAAGCTCCAAGGCTGAGTCAAAAAACTCATACGCTTTTTCGTATTGCTGCATTAAAGTATGCTGAATACCTAAAAAGTTATACACCTCAGCTAAATCAGGCTTTAGTTTTATAGCGCGGTTAAAATCAATGCGCGATAACGTGGTCATTCCTAGGCTATCAAATAATACCCCACGGTCATAATAAAGCTTAGCTTGTTGCTCGGTACTTAAATCGGCTCTATTTAATAGCTCAGAGTAACGTGCAATCGCAATTTCGCTTCTAAAGTCGGATGCAAGGGGTGCAGTAAAAGGCACATTAACAATCGGCGTAGGTTTTGATTCAGTCGTGGTTTGGCAAGCGCTTAAAGACAAAATAGCAAAAGATGCCAAAGCTAAGTGTTTGAGTATCATTAAAATCCTTAATACCAAGATATATCGCAATAAAAATAAGACAGACCTTGTCTAATAAGGTTTCATTAAAGCATAAAAAAAGGGGCTAAACAGCCCCTTTTTTATTATCCCGCGTATATTAACGGGTTAAAGTTTAGCAATTATGCGTCTTTTGACTCATCAGCTGCAGGTGCTGCTGATTCCATTGCTTCTTTAATGCTTAGACGTACACGGCCTTGGCGGTCTACTTCTAATACTTTAACTTTAACTTCTTGACCTTCACTTAAGTGGTCAGTTACGTTGTTAACACGCTCTGTGCTGATTTGAGAAATGTGCACTAGGCCATCTTTACCAGGAAGAATGTTTACAAACGCACCAAAGTCAACAATACGTACCACTTTACCAGTGTAGATAGTACCTACTTCTAGTTCTGCTGTTAATTGCTCAATACGTGTAATTGCGTTTTGCGCGCTTTCACCGTCTGTTGCAGCAATCTTAATTGTACCGTCATCTTCAATTTCAATTGTTGTGCCTGTCTCTTCGGTAAGTTGACGAATTGTAGCGCCACCTTTACCAATTACTTCAGCAATCTTCTTAGCAGGAATTTGCATAGTGTAGATGCGAGGAGCAAACATTGATAATTCTTCAGAAGGAGCAGAAATCGCTTCATCCATTACACCTAAAATATGTAAACGTGCCGCTTTTGCTTGTTTAAGCGCAATTTGCATGATTTCTTGCGTGATGCCTTCAATCTTGATATCCATTTGTAGTGCAGTGATACCGTTAGTAGTACCTGCAACTTTAAAGTCCATGTCACCTAAGTGATCTTCATCACCTAAGATATCTGAAAGAACAACAAACTTCTCATCTTCTTTCACTAGACCCATCGCGATACCCGCTACAGATGCTTTAATTGGTACACCCGCGTTCATAAGTGCTAGTGACGTACCACAAACAGATGCCATTGAAGACGAACCGTTAGATTCAGTGATTTCAGATACAACACGAATTGAGTAAGGGAACTCAGTAAGTGTAGGCATTACAGCTTGAATACCACGCTTAGCTAGGTTACCGTGACCAATTTCACGACGCTTAGGAGAGCCTACAAAACCAGTTTCACCTACACAGAATGGAGGGAAGTTGTAGTTAAGCATAAAGTGGTTTTTATGAGTACCCGTTAAATCATCGATTAATTGCGAATCACGTTCTGTACCCAGTGTAGCAGTAACAAGCGCTTGTGTTTCGCCACGAGTAAAGATTGCAGAACCGTGAGTACGTGGTAATACACCCGTCATTACGTCTATTGCACGGATCATGTCTGGTTCACGACCATCGATACGTTTTTCACCTGCAGTGATGCGGCCACGTACAATTTTCTTCTCAAGTGAACCGAATACTTTACCTACTTCTTGCTTATCAAGCGTTTCATCTTCAGCAAGCTCGCTTGTAAGCGCTTCAATTACAGCGTCTTTTGCTGCAGTTAATGCTTCTTTACGCGCTACTTTATCAGTAATACGGTAAGCTTCACCTACTTTTTCAGAAGCAAGTTCAGCTACTTTTTCTTCAAGCGATACGTTTTTCTCAGGTGCAGTCCAATCCCATGTAGGTTTACCTGCTTCTGCTTTAAATTCGTTTATTGCATTGATGATAGCTTGAGATTGCTCATGGCCGTATACAACCGCACCTAGCATTACATCTTCAGCAAGTACATCTGCTTCAGATTCAACCATTAGTACTGCGTTATCAGTACCTGCAACAACTAAATCTAGTTGGCTTTCTTCAAGCTCTTTTAATGTCGGGTTAAGTACGTATTCACCGTTGATGTAACCAACGCGTGATGCACCAATTGGGCCGTTAAAAGGGATACCAGAGATAGCAAGTGCTGCTGATGTACCAATCATCGCAACCATATCTGGTTGGATTTCAGGGTTTACAGATACAACGGTTGCAATAACTTGTACTTCGTTTACGAAACCATTTGGGAAAAGTGGACGAATTGGACGGTCAATAAGACGTGCAATAAGTGTTTCGCCATCGTTAGGGCGGCCTTCACGCTTTAAGAAACCACCTGGAATACGACCAGCAGCGTACATACGCTCTTGGTAGTTAACTGTTAATGGGAAAAAGTCTTGACCAGGTTGAGCTTCACGCTTACCAACTACAGTAACTAATACTGATGTATCGCCAATACTTGCTAATACTGCACCGTCAGCTTGACGTGCGATTGCACCTGTTTCTAGGGTAACTGTGTGTTGGCCTAGTTGAAATTCTTTAATAATTGCTTGCACTTAAAATATTCCTTAAATGTTTTTATATTTCAATAATAAGTGTCATTAAAAGGGCCAATTACAGTACATAATTGTATTCAGTTGGAAATCAATTAAGTACTACAATTGGCAAAATTTTTAATGACTGCAGATAACCTATTTATCTACGCGCATAGTATATACCAAAGCGACCTAAAATTGCGAGCCTACCCAAAGATAAAACACAATCGCTTTTGCCTAATCATTTATTGATTTTTACTTATATTTTAAGAAGGTGTATTGGTAGGTTAAAAATTTAGGCACAAAAAAAGGAGCTATAAAGCTCCTTTTCTCGTAATCTAGTTCTTAGCGACGTAGGCCAAGCTCTTGGATTAATGCAGTATAACGCGAGATATCTTTACCTTTAAGGTAATCAAGCAATTTACGGCGAGTACTTACTTTACGAAGCAGACCACGACGTGAGTGGAAGTCATGCTTGTGGTCAGCAAAGTGACCTTGAAGCTTGTTGATATCAAAAGTAAGTAAAGCTACTTGTACTTCAGGTGAACCAGTGTCGCCTTCAGCACGTGCAAATTTAGCAATGATATCGATTTTTTCTTGATTGCTTAGTGACATAATAACTCCAAAAGTTAAATTTAATAGGTGCTTTAGCCGATCACTAATTCAGCCAAAACGATTGAGCGGGCGTATTCTACCAACTATGAGGATAACTACAAGTGAAAGTTTACTCAGGTTGCTGATTAGATAAGCCGCGCTTTGATTTTAAATGCCCATCAGGGTTGCGCTCACCGGTCCCAATAAACATACCATCAGCTAAGACCTTAATGGCCCCTTCGGGTAAATCTGTGCCTAGTACTACGGCTTGGCCATGGCTGAACGCAACACCCTGCTCTTTACTAATTTCTACAACGGGTAAATCAACCAGCGCACTATCCATTGGCAATAGCAGTTCATCAAGGTATGTAGAAGGGGCAACCGCCTCTTCTTTAGCCTTCGCTAATAGAGTTTCAAGGTGCTCAAGCGAGACCATTTTGTCTTTAGGATAATGGCCAACCGCCGAGCGATGCAACATAATAACATGTGCGCCACAGCCTAGGTTTTCGCCTAAATCATCTACAATGGTACGGATGTATGTACCCTTAGATACATGCGCAGTCATTTGCACTTCATTGTTTGTTTCATCAAACTCATCAAGCGACAAACTAAACACGTTTATTTTTCGACATTTTCGCGGTACTTCAATGCCCTCACGCGCGTATTTATATAAAGGTTTACCTTCATATTTAAGTGCCGAGTACATTGATGGATACTGATCTGACTCGCCTAAAAACTTTTCAATTTCTGCAGCTAACTGTTCCGTGGTGACGTTTACATCGCGGGTTTCCACCACTTCGCCATCTGAATCAGAGGTAGTTGTTCGCTCCCCTAGTTTTGCTCTTACCACATAGGTTTTATCTGTATCGAGCAAAAATTGGGTAAATTTAGTCGCTTCACCAAAGCAAATAGGCAGCATGCCAGTGGCCAGTGGATCTAGCGCACCGGTATGACCTGCTTTCTGAGCAAAATAAATACCTTTAGCTTGCTGTAGGGCTTTGTTCGACGAAATGCCTTGAGGTTTGTTTAACAACAAAATACCATCAATCGGACGGCCTTTACTGCGTCTAGCCATTAGTCTTTAGTGCCTTCTTCGCTATCAGTTTCATCATCAACATGTTTAGCGTTATCTTCGCGTATAACCGAGTCCACTAAGTTAGAGATACGCATCCCTTCCATTAGTGAGTTATCTACTACAAACTTAAGCTCAGGCATTATACGAGCACGAATACGCTTACCCAGTAACGAGCGAATATAGCCCGTTGCTTCGTTAAGTATTTTTGCGCTCTCTTTTGCTTTGTTCTCATCTTCGGTATTAAACACCGTAATAAAAACTTTTGCGTAAGATAAATCGCGCGATACTTCTACCGCAGACACTGTCACCATGCCTAAGCGCGGATCTTTAATTTCGCGTTGTAAAATAACAGCAATTTCTTTTTGAATTTGCTGAGCAACACGATCAGTGCGAGAAAATTCTCTCATGATTGTTTTCCTAAAATCATAACTTACTGAATTAAAACAATAAGTTAATTAAATAATGGATACAGAAATGGGGGCAAAGCCCCCATTTACAATCTTAGCTTACGAGCAATTAAAGTGTACGTTGTACTTCAACTGTCTCAAATACTTCGATTTGGTCACCAACGCGCACGTCATTGTAGTTCTTAACACCGATACCACATTCCATGCCGTTACGTACTTCTTGAACGTCATCTTTAAAGCGACGTAGTGACTCAAGCTCACCTTCGTAAATAACCACGTTATCACGTAATACACGAATTGGTGCGCTGCGTTTAATAGTACCTTCAGTCACCATACAACCAGCAATTGCGCCAATTTTTGGAGACTTAAATACGTCACGCACTTCAGCAAGACCGATAATCTCTTGCTTAAACTCAGGCGCAAGCATACCCGACATGGCTTGCTTAACTTCTTCAATTAAGCTGTAGATAACACTGTAGTAACGTAAGTCTAAGTTTTCAGTATCAATCACTTTACGTGCAGATGCGTCAGCACGCACGTTGAAGCCAACTACGATTGCGTTAGATGCAGCAGCAAGTGTTGCATCAGTTTCAGTGATACCACCTACGCCAGAACCAACAATCTTCACTTTTACTTCATCAGTAGAAAGCTTAGTTAGTGAGTCTGAAATCGCTTCGATTGAACCTTGAACGTCTGCTTTAAGTACCACGTTAACTTCAGATACATCGCCTTCAGCCATGTTAGTAAACATGTTTTCAAGCTTCGCTTTTTGCTGACGAGCAAGTTTAACGTCGCGGAATTTACCTTGACGGTATAAAGCAACTTCACGCGCTTTACGCTCATCTTTAACAACAGTCGCTTCATCACCTGCTGCCGGAATACCTGATAGACCTAGAATCTCTACAGGAATAGAAGGGCCCGCTGATTTAATGTCTTTACCGTTTTCGTCTTTCATTGCACGAACACGGCCGTATTCAAGGCCACACAGTACGATATCGCCTTGGTTAAGAGTACCGGATTGAACTAAGATAGAAGCAACTGGGCCGCGTCCTTTATCAAGACGAGATTCAATTACAACACCTGCTGCCATGCCTTCTGATGGAGCGCGAAGCTCTAAAAGCTCAGATTGCATAAGAACAGCTTCTAGTAAGTCATCAATACCTAAGCCTGTTTTAGCTGAGATATGAACGTACTGCGTATCACCGCCCCAATCTTCAGGAATAACGTCTAGCTGAGCTAGTTCGTTTTTAACGCGATCTGGGTCTGCGCCTTCTTTATCCATTTTGTTTACAGCGATGATTAAAGGAACGCCAGCTGCGCGAGCATGCTGTACCGCTTCTTTAGTCTGTGGCATTACACCATCGTCTGCTGCAACCACTAGGATTACAATATCTGTTGCTTTAGCACCACGTGCACGCATTGATGTAAACGCGGCGTGACCTGGTGTATCTAAGAAAGTGATCATGTTGCCGTTAGTTTCAACGTGGTATGCACCAATGTGCTGTGTAATACCACCGGCTTCGCCTGATGCAACTTTAGCAGAACGAATGTAATCAAGCGTTGATGTTTTACCATGGTCAACGTGACCCATTACAGTTACTACTGGTGCACGCGGCTCAGACTTACCATCTTCATGGCGGTCATTTAGTACTGTTTGCTCTAATTCGTTTTCTTTAACAATGATAACTTTGTGGCCCATTTCTTCAGCAACAAGTTGTGCTGTTTCTTGGTCAATTACCTGGTTAATGGTAACCATGTCACCCATTTTCATCATTGTTTTAACAACTTCAGCGCCTTTAACAGCCATGCGTGATGCAAGCTCTGCAACTGTAATTGTTTCGCTAATACGCACTTCGTTTTTAACATCTGCTGTTGGTTTTTGGAAACCGTGTTGTAGCGATGTAGGTGCTTTTAGCTTACCTTTACGGCCTTTACCACCTGCAAATTTATCTTTTGCTGGGGCTTTTTTCTTTTTCTTAGCACGGCGTGCGCCTTGCTCATCACGTGCATCGGCAACATCTTCTGCCTCACGTGCGTAAGTAGAAGTCGTAAGATGGTGATCCGCTGTTTCTTCGCGTTTCTTACGTTCTTCTTCCTCTTTCTTCCAGCGAGCTTCATTCTCTTCAGCTAGCTTTCTTGCCTCTTCTGCTTGACGTTTCGCTTCTTCTTCAGCTTTCTTCAATGCGGCCTCTTCTGCTTCTTTCTGCAGACGCTCAGCTTCGATGCGATCTTTCTCAGACTTAGCACTTTGCTCTGGGGTCATCTGCTGTTGTTTAGCCTTACGCTCTGCTTCTGCTTTGCGCTTAGCTTCTTCTTTGGCTTTACGATCAGCTTCTTCTTTTGCTTTACGTTCTGCCTCTTGTTTCGCTTTTAATTCTGCGGCTTCTTGTGCAGCTTTTTGCTGCTCTTCGATACGCGCTTTTTCTTCAGCGGCTAGACGCTGCTGCTCTTGTTCTTGCTCAATTGCGCTTTTTTTCACGTAAGTACGTGTTTTGCGAACTTCAACTTGAACAGCCTTTGCTTTACCTGTAGAGCCCGTAACACTTAATGTGCTTTTGCTCTTACGCTGTAAAGTCATGCGTGCTGGGCCTTCTGAACCAGTACCACCGTGCGATTTGCTTAAGTGATCTAGTAGCTGTGCTTTTTCAGCCTCAGTTACATTATCACCCGCTTTTTTAGTGATACCCGCTTGTGAAAATTGCTGAAGCAATTTATCAACAGTTGTACCTATATCGCCGGCTAGTTTTTCAACATTTACTTCTGCCATAGTGTGTAATACCTCCGTTAATAAATTACTCGTCTGCGAACCAACAAATATTACGTGCAGCCATAATTAGCTCACCTGCTTTTTCAGGTGAAAGCTCTGTAATATCTACTAATTCATCAATACCTTGCTCAGCTAAGTCTTCAAGTGTTACTACACCTTTACTTGCCATAACAAATGCTAGATGGCGTTCTAAACCCTCAAGCGCAAGTAAGTCTTCAGCCGGTTCTACACCTTCTAAGCTTTCTTCCGTTTTAAGTGCTTTTGTTGTTAATGCATCTTTCGCGCGTGAACGCAGCACATCAACTGTTTCTTCATCTAAGCCGTCGATTTCTAAAAACTCTGAAGCAGGCACATAGGCTACTTCTTCAAGTGTTGAGAAACCTTCGTTAATAAGTAATGATGCAAATTCATCATCAATATCTAAATTTTCAGTAAATAAGTTGATTAACTTATCTGACTCGGCTTCATTTTTAGCGCGCATGTCATCAACTGTCATTACGTTTAGTTCCCAACCAGTTAATTGGCTAGCTAAACGAACATTTTGACCATTACGACCAATTGCTTGTGCTAAGTTATCGGCTTCTACTGCGATATCCATTGAGTGAGTGTCTTCATCCATTACGATTGAAGCCACTTCTGCTGGTGCCATTGCATTAATTACAAATTGTGCCGGGTTGTCATCGTAAAGTACGATATCAACACGCTCGCCACCAAGTTCTGATGATACAGCTTGAACACGGGCACCACGCATACCAACACACGCACCTACTGGGTCAATACGCTTGTCATTTGATTTAACGGCAATTTTAGCGCGTGAACCCGGATCGCGTGCTGCAGCACGAAGCTCAATCATTTCTTCGCCAATCTCTGGCACCTCAATGCGGAATAATTCCATCAGCATTTCTGGTTTTGAACGCGTTACAAATAGCTGTGCGCCGCGTGCTTCAGGTTTAACTTCGTATAGAAGACCACGGATACGATCTCCTGGACGGAAGTTTTCACGTGGCAGCATATCGTCACGGTAAATAACCGCTTCGGCGTTGTTACCTAAATCAAGTACAATTGCATCACGTGTTGCTTTTTTAACGACACCTGTTACTAGCTCGCCTTCTTGATCTTTATACGCTTCTACAACTAAAGCGCGCTCAGCTTCACGTACTTTTTGTACGATAACTTGCTTTGCCATTTGTGTAGTTATGCGGTCGAATTTGATAGATTCAATCTGTTCTTCAACATAATCACCCAGTTGCAAGTCAGGTTCTTCAACTTGAGCTGCTTCTAATGTGATTTCGCTGTAAGGGTTTTCTAATGAACCATCTTCTTGAATTTCTGCAATCTTCCAACGACGAAATGTATCGTAATCGCCAGTTTTGCGGTCGATAGATACGCGCACTTCAATTTCGCCATCGTGTTTTTTCTTTGTCGCTGTTGCTAGAGCGAACTCTAACGCTTCAAAAATCTTTTCTTTTGGAACCGCTTTCTCATTGGAAACGGCTTCAGCAACTAATAATATCTCTTTTGCCATGGGTAATGCCTCGCTTGCCCTATTCCTTCGCACTCGAATTAAAACTTTGCGATGATGTTCGCACGTTCGATATTGCTAAGCATGATTAAGTGCTCTTCGCCATCGCTTTTAAGTGTGATCATATCACTGCTAACTGCTACTAAGTCGCCTTTAAAATTACGGCGACCATCTTGTGGAAGCTTAGTACGCACGCGTACTTCCTCTCCTTGCGCCTTCTCGTAGTGATCTTGTTTGAATAATGGACGATCAACACCAGGAGACGATACTTCCAAATCATATTCGTTTGTAATTGGGTCTTCGACGTCTAAAATCGCACTAATTTGGCGACTCGCATCCGCACAGTTATCAACAGATATCCCATCCTCATGGTCAATGTAAACCCTTAAGGTAGAATGGCGGCCTGCTTGTACAAACTCAAGACCATGTAATTCAAAGCCTAACATTTCTACTGCAGGCGTTAGCATGGTTAATAAATCTTGCTCAAGTTTTGTCACGAAAATCCTCCATACAAACAAAAAAAGGGCTTATAGCCCTAAAATACTGAGTTTAAGTTTTGATTTAATGACAAGACAAAAAATCAATGGTGCAGATACAACAACGCCCCGAACCAAGCGGGGCGTCACACCAATAAAGCATAAAACTGTGTGGCCTTTGGCCAAGCTTGGCTGCGGGTCATTTTACTGACCTAATTAAACTACATTAGCTTAAACGCAAAACGCGCATTACTTAGAATGCGCGATACAGAATTAGTAAGGTTATACCTAACTATAAAAATTGGTTGCGGGAGCCGGATTTGAACCGACGACCTTCGGGTTATGAGCCCGACGAGCTACCAGGCTGCTCCATCCCGCGCCAATAGATATCAAACCTAAAATTCAATATCGCTGTTAGTGGTTAATCAACCGCTAAACAATGGCGGCTATTATAAGGATATACGGGGTAATTAGCAACCATAATAACTAATAAGTTTGATAAAATCAGTGACCCCCCATTTTAAGCTTCGCTAGTATGTATTATGATTATGCAGATATTAAAATGGTAATTGTAACGTCACTAACATCTACGTAAAAAGCCGTATATTCATAAATAAAATGTCTAAAATTCATAAAAATGATACAAATTTATGCTTTTTACGTTTAGATTACGTGCGATATGTGAGCGACGCACTATACTAAAAGCTCTCCGATGTGGATAAAAATAAAAATTACAAAATTTAATGAGATTGCTAATGAATACTTATCAGCCACAGTTAATTAAAAGTTTGCATATAGTTAAGCCAAACTTTCATGCGTTTACAGCACGCTTTCATGCTAAGCTTGAAGAGTCAAATATAACAATGCAATACCCAAGTGCGGCCTACTTTAACGAAAAAAGTTATATACTGTATTGCGTCTTAGAACGCATAGTTAGGCATTTGAATAACCCATCATCTGTTGCCCCCTTTTTAGCCTTTCACTTGCAATATTTAAAAAAGAGGAATGTGACGCCAAGGGAAATATCACTACTTTGTGACGCCTTTTACGACACACTAAGCGAGCACCTAGGACGTTTTTTTACAGCACAAACGCAAGTTGCTTGGCAAAAAGCGCTTCGTTATTTTGAAAGCTTTGCTAATACAACATTGTTTAATAAAACAAATGTTATTTCGCTAGAACAAAAAATATCTCAACTTCGCGCAAATAAGGTTTAAAAGACTCACTGATTTTTTGGTTATGAGCAGACTTTCTAGATCTATGTTGTCGATTTTTACGTACAACTAAATTTAGGTGGTTTATGTCTCGTTTTAAGGTTTTGCGCCTGATATTAGGTGATCAACTCAATGCTTCACATTCGTGGTTTAAAGAAAAAAGCCCTGATACGCTTTATTTAATCGC
Organism: Pseudoalteromonas sp. P1-13-1a; assembly: GCF_001401875.1. NCBI lineage: Bacteria > Pseudomonadati > Pseudomonadota > Gammaproteobacteria > Alteromonadales > Pseudoalteromonadaceae > Pseudoalteromonas > Pseudoalteromonas sp. P1-13-1a. The sequence goes on from NZ_LKDV01000002.1 coordinate 166,848, forward strand.
CGAGTTAAATCAAGAAACCTGCTATGTTAAGCACCATGTGCAAAAGTTATGTGCTTTTTTTTATGCGATGGAGCGTTTTGCTACGGCTTTACAAAGCGCTAATTACAGCACACTTCACCTTACCCTTGATGATACCCACCAAGACAAAACCTTACCCGACTTGATTGCGCGAATAGCTAAACAGTACCAATGCAGTGAAATACATTATCAATACCCTGATGAATACAGGCTCAAAGCACAGCTGAGCAAGTTTAAGAAAGAATCACCTTTTACCGTTAAAGCCTATGACACTGAACATTTTTTGCTGCCATTTGAACGTATTAACGAACGATTTGAAAAAAACAAACATGTGACTATGGAGCACTTTTACCGTGCTATGCGCAAACAATACAATATTCTTATGGATGGGAGTAGCCCACAAGGAGGACAATGGAACTTTGATAGTAAAAACAGAAATAAATTTAAAAAAGCAGATTTGAACGCTATTCCCCCGCCAAAAGTATTTGATAACGATGTTAGCACTATCATTAGCAGACTTAAAAAACATAACGTAAATTACTTTGGTCAAATAAACCCTAAGCAGCTCCCGTGGCCGCTTACTCGCAACCAAGCAAAAACCTGTTTAGAGTATTTTTGCACTCACCTATTAAAAAACTTTGGCCAGTTTCAAGATGCAATGACAGATCAAGTCGCCAATAACGCAAGCTTGTACCATAGCCGTTTATCGTTTGCTTTGAATGCAAAACTAATCCACCCGCTGTACGTTATAAAGCGTGTAATTGACGAATATAATGCTCACCCTGATACAATTTCGATTTCTCAAGTAGAGGGCTTTGTTAGGCAAATCCTAGGTTGGCGTGAGTACGTCCGCTGTATATATTGGGTAAACATGCCCGACTATGCACAAAAAAATCAATTACAGGCAAAGCAGTCGTTACCGAATTACTTTTGGGATGGTGATTTAAAAATGAATTGTTTAAGTCATGCTTTAACACAGAGCTTAGACACCGCCTACGCTCATCATATTCAACGGTTAATGATCATTGGGAACTTTTGCTTATTAACAGGCATTTACCCTAATGAGGTCGACCAGTGGTATTTAGGGGTTTATATTGATGCCATCGAATGGGTTGAAATGCCTAACACCCGTGGTATGAGCCAATTTGCAGATGAGGGTATTATTGCCACTAAACCCTATGCAGCCAGTGGTAATTACATTAATAAAATGAGTGATTACTGCAAAAACTGTCACTACGATGTTAAACAAAAAGTAGGTGATAAGGCGTGCCCTTACAATAGCTTATATTGGCAATTTATGGACAAACACCGCGCACTACTTGAAAAAAATCCACGCATCGGCATGGTATATAGAAACTGGGATAAACAAGCGCCTGAGCTCCAACAACAGACCTTAGACCAAGCGAATTATTATCTAACGCATATAAATGAGTTATAAAAAAAAGCCGCCTAAGCTTAGGCGGCTACAATCAAAAAAATATAAACTAGCGATTACTTACCTTCAATTAGGTTGCTAGCGCCAATTTCAATTTTGCGAGGTTTAAGTGCTTCCGGAATTTCGCGCTCTAGGTCAATGCTGAGCAGACCGTTAGCTAAATCGGCACCAAGTACCTTTACATGATCCCCTAGTTGAAACTTACGCTCAAAGTTACGCTCTGCTATACCTTGATGAATAAACTTGCGTTCTGCATTTTCATCTTTATTTGGTTTAGTGCCTGCAACTTTTAAAGTGTTGTTCTCTGACTCAATGGTCAGTTCATTTTCACTAAAGCCAGCAACGGCCATAGTGATTCTGTATTTGTCTTTATCGAGCGCTTCAATGTTGTAAGGGGGAAAGCTAGGCTGCTTGTCTGTACGCGCTGCCGCATCCATTAAAGATGCTAAATGATCGAAGCCGATGAATGAACGATAAAGTGGTGATAAATCTACTGTACGCATAATAATATCCTCATATTTAAGCGATATAATGTTGTTACTTTTCGTTTGAACAAGTACAACACAATTAAATTAAATTAAATTAAATTAATAATATAAATTTCAATAACTTATGTATTTTTTGGGACCCATCAGGCGTCCTCACTAAACTATTTATGGGCAGTAAAATAGTTTTCAAGTAATTTTATTAAAAAAAGTGAAAAAAAATGAAAAAGGCACAAAAATGTGCCCTCATCGTCTATTCAACAAATTACTCAGTACATGTTACTTAATAAAAGTACCGCGAATTGGGTAGTCGTTTTCGCGTGAAAATTTAATACCGCTTAGTAACTGCTTAAGGCTTGGGCGAACAAATGGACTATTTGATTTATCAAGCATTTGCACTTGGTTATCTTCGTTTAAAACAATAATGCAAGGCTCAGCAAAGGGGTGATCTGTTTCAGCATCACTACGCGGCTCGCTAATGTATAAGCCTAAATCTGTCATTTGCTCCATGGTCAAATTGTAATAAAGAGGGAAATTTACGTCTATTTTTTCAAGATGCTTTTTAAGCTGCGCTTCGCTATCGCCACTTACTGCTACAACTTCTACCCCTGCGCTGGCAAACTCGTCATGCATGGTTGCAAGCTCGTTGAGTTGCTCGGTACATTTAGGGCAATGCTGTCCTCTGTACACCACTATCATTTTCCAAGGTTTGTCGCTTACGCGGTCAACTAAATTCACGTTGTTGTTATCTAAATCACATACCACTAAAGGCTGCATTACACTTGCTGGCTGTAAATTAACGTTACTCATTGTGATCTCCTTTTACTAATAAACTTAGGGTGTAGTAATAGAGCTTAGGGTGTCTTTTTTTATTTCAACCATGAAAATGTAACTGAAAAAAAAATGGCAGGCGATTCGCTTTTATTAAGCAGCCTTGTTTAATGTGATTAAGAGAATTATAAGCTATGAGCAGAATAATAAAATGTTAGATAAAACAGGCACCTTGCTTTTTTTAAGCAGCAATTAGTACAGTATAAACCCCAAGCAGGTGTAAGGAAGAAGCGTGAAGCTAACTCCAGCCTTTTATTTTTCTGTAAATAGTCGAGGCGCTTACACCCAAATAGGCCGCAGCAAGTGGTATGTTATCATCGCATACCGCTATTGCCGACTCTATTGCTCTTTTTTCAACCTGCCAAAGGGGCTCTATGTCGTGCACGCCCATAAGTGAGTTAGTTTGTAATGGCTCTGAAGATTGAGATGGGCTAGTATTTTTGCTTGGAATAGCAGAATTAACACCGAATGAGCTTGGTAGCATATCTAGCTCAACAATTTCACCATCATTAATAACAACTATATTTTCTATAACATTTTGCAGCTCACGAATATTACCGGGCCAATCGTAGTTGCAAAAAAGATTTTCAACTTCTTTTGAAAAACGATGGAACAACTTAGCGTTACTTTCACTTTTTTGTTTTAAAATATGCTTTGCAAGCAACATAATATCGCCAGCTCGCTCACGCAGCGGTGGTAATTTTACAGGAATAACATTAAGTCTGTAGTATAAATCTTCCCTAAAACGCCCTTCAGCAACTTCAACTACGGGACTTCTATTTGTTGCGCACACTAGCCTAACATTACTGTGTAAAACCTCGCTACTGCCTACTCGATTAAACGCGCCTGTTTGCAAAAAACGTAATAGTTTAGCTTGCAAATTAAGCTCCATTTCACACAACTCATCTAAAAATAAAGTGCCACCATTTGCCACTTCTACAGCGCCTTTTCTATCACTTAACGCGCCGCTAAAAGCCCCTTTTACATGACCAAAAAACTCGGATTCAAATAGCTCTCCAGGAATAGCAGCACAGTTAATGGCTATAAACGGCCCTTCACTTCTTGGACTCGTGTCGTGTAACGTTTGCGCGCACACCTCCTTCCCTGTACCACTTTCACCAGTAATAAAAACACATGCTTTACTTCGTGCTGCACTATCTAAAAGCCTAAACACTGTTTGCATTGCGAGTGACTCACCAATAAATGCTGACGTGCTTGGTGCTTTTTGTTTTTGAACTTTAACAGCAGGAGTGGTTTTCTGTGAAAGCGCACTATCAACTGCGCTTACTAAGCGCTGCCCTGAAAACGGTTTCTCTAAAAAATCAAAGCCTCCTAAGCGCATTGCCTCAACAGCTACATCAATAGAGCTATTTGAGGTGATCATCACGACATTCGCTGGCTTTTCCTGTTTTTTTACAAACTGCAGCACCTCTAAGCCACTAATATCGGGTAAACAAACGTCCTGCACAATAACGTCGGGCATCGTGTCTTTTATAGCAACCAAGGCTGAATAACCATCGGTAAAGTGCCGGCATTCATGGCCAGCCTGCTCTAGTTGACTCGCGTATAGAGCCCCACTTGCAATGCTATCTTCAACAATATAAATCAGTGCTTTTTCTTGAGGATCGTTCATAGCAGAACCTTTTAAGTAATATTTTGTGCAATAACTTGATATGCAGCATGGGTTTTTTCTAGATTATGTTGAACGATTTGGGCAGCATGGATATTTTCTTCAATGGTAACTGGTGGGTAATCATGTAACTGGCTAGCTAGGGCTGCCAGAGTTAAAGCACCGTAAAGCGCGGCAGAATTTTTAAGTACGTGCATTATATCTTTAATATTATCTTCATCTTGCTCATCAATAGCTTGTTTAAGTCGAAGTCGCATTTCCTCTAATTCAGTAATAAATAAATTTACCAGCCTTACTAAAGTGAGTGAGCCAACATCTTGCTCTAATTGCGCTAGCACATGTGCTTGAGTAATGGTGTTGTCTATATGTTCTTCTGGTATTGGCATATCAGGCCTTTATTTATTATTGTAATGTAATGCTTCACTAGGTTTATACTTTTAGAGTAAGTCGTTTTTCGCATTTTGCAAATTGAAACACTCAGTTAAGTTACATTTTTACCCAAGTCGCCGTATTATTAGCTAAACTACTTGGCCTGCCGAGTAAGTAACCCTGCGCGACATCACACCCTAGCTGCTCTAATATCTGTAATTGCTCACGATGTTCAATTCCCTCAGCAATGGTTTCAAGGCCTAACCTTTGCGCCATAGCGATAATTGCGCTGCACAACGTAAAGTCCTCATTGTTAGTTGTAATACCGCTTATAAAACTACGGTCTATTTTTAGCCCATCAATATTAAACTGCCGTAAAAGCCCCAGCGAAGCATAGCCCGTACCAAAATCGTCTAGCCAAATTTTCACCCCTTCTTTGTGAAAATGCTCAAATGTTTTGGCTATACGTTGAGGACTTTTGATTAACGCTGTTTCTGTTAATTCTACTTTTATGGCCGCTGGATCTATCTGATATTTATCGAGTAAAGTCATTACTTTAGAGAACACATTCCCTTCAATAATTTGTATAGGTGAAATGTTTAGTGAAATAGTTATATCGTCCATACCTATCTTTCTCATTTCGCTTAAGTCACTCAGTGTTTGCTTGAAAATCCAATCCCCCAAATCTAAAATCATGCCTGATTGCTCCACATGCGGTATAAATTCGTCGGGGCCAACCGCACCATAGCGTGAAGATTCGCAACGTACTAAAGACTCAAAGCCAACTAGTTGACCACTAGTTAAAGACACAAGAGGCTGATAAACCATATTAAAGCAATGGTTTTTCATAGCATGCGTCATAATTTGCTCTAGTTCGTGCCAGCGTGCAATGTTGACCGTATTGGTAGGCTCTAAGCTTTTAAACGCATTCATAAATTTCTCCACAAATAAAGGCAAAACATAAACTTGTTATACATTAGCAATATACAGACCAAAAATACGTATAAAAGAATAAATAAAGTCTATACTTTCAATGGGTTAAATTTATCTATTTAGCTTGAAATCATCTGGAGGGATATTTGCATTTTGCAAATCACACTGACACGCAAGTTGAGGAAAAACACGTAAAAAATGTCGTTTTGCGTTTATAGAGCAGCATAAAATAAAAAGGCTGACCTAATTACTTAGAGTCAGCCAAAAAATACTAAAGGGGAAGTATTGTTTAATTGTTTAAACCTTGCGAGCCTGATTGCTCAGCTTGCTCATTGATGTTTTGGGCGTAATTTAATGAAGCACTTTCAATAGTGGCATTGTCTAACTCACTATTACTAAATTTATTCGTAAACATCTCAGTATTGCCTTCGTTAACAGGCTCAATAGTAACTGTGCCTCTCAGTGCCGTTGCACCCACAATAACCGCTGCAACAATAATAATAGACAGCACCATTAACTCAGGAGTAAGAACAAAAGACATTTTTTTTGGTTGCTGTTTAACTTTAGTATTAGTTTGCATAATAGACACCTTAAAATCATATGACGATATAATAAATTTGTAACTGCGATTATTTCGCTTTACTTGATGTCTATGTAGCGAAAGCCATGCCACATTAAATTAAATGAGGATAAAAAATTTAAGTCTTTATAAATCAATAATTAAAATAATATGTTTAATAGAAGAAGATAAAAACTCGCTGAGTAACCAATTGCATTATGAAATTCAATTTCATTTTGATTTGCAAAATGCAAACCAATTTAAAAATAATTCAAAAGGAGCAGGTATGGATTAGTTTTATAACCAAAAGAAACTAGTATTAAGGTACCAATTAGTCGTTTAGTTAACAGCTTAAGGTTTAGTAAAATAAAAAAATTAATTCATAGTACATTTTAAAACACGTCTTCTACCTTCAAAAAATCATTAACTTTAAATATCGATGTAAGGCCTTATTTGGTCATATTTAGCTTTGGTTTAAGCTGTAATACAACGGTGTTACTTTTTACTTTAATAATGACCAAATTTCATTAATACGCTCTAGCTTAGAGTGTTTAACGTCATCAAGTTTTGGTAAGTATTGATTCAAAAGCAGATTAAGTTTTCTGCTAATTATTGGTTTTGCTAAATAGTCATTCATCCCTGCCTTAATAAAACGCTCTTTATCGCCATGAATAGCATTTGCTGTTAGCGCTATAATAGGTGTAACGATAGATAATTCTCTGATTTTTTTAGTCGCAGAAATACCGTCTAAAATTGGCATTTGTATGTCCATAAATATTAGATCTATTGTTTGAGTTTTAACTTTTTCAACTGCCTCTAGTCCGTTGCTAGCTATTTTTACTAAACACCCTTGCTGCTCTAAAAATTGCTGAATGACTATTTGATTATTTTTATTGTCTTCAACAACAAGTACATGTGTACCTTTAAATGGTTGAGCCTTTATTGTGTTTGTATTTTTCGAAATTTCTTTTTTATTAGTAAAAATAATATTAAGGTGAAAAAGCGCTTCCTCAAGTGCAACAATTGCTCTAGGGAGGTGAGAAGGTTTAAAGGGGCCATTTAGTCTAAGCATGCCATCGCTTGGTGCCTCTTCCTTTTGGCTCTTACCTAATAAATCTATCAGTAATAGGCACGGCTCATTTAAACGCGGGTGATTTTTTAAAAATTGTTGCGCTGCCTCTAAATCACGCTTGTTAGTTGTAACAATAGCGTCAGGTGTTGCAATAGAGCTTAACTTCGATAGGCTTTGAACACGTGAGTAATCAATAGAATGGCGGGTAAGCATATGCTCTATCGCTGTGTTTAGGGGGGAGTTTTTACTGAACACACAAACATTAGGTTTTTTCGCTCTAGCAGAAAACCCTTCCCTTTGCACTTGCCCGCTTGTGTCTATGAGTAACGGGTAAGTAACAATAAACTCACTCCCTACACCAAACTGGGAATTGACAGTAATATCACCCCCTGCAGCATCACATATTTGCTTACATATGGCTAACCCTAAACCACTACCGCCATATTCTCGTGTAATAGAATTATCAGATTGAATAAAGGGCTTAAACATACTGTCGAGTTTGTTTTGAGCAATTCCTATACCAGTGTCTTTGAAGCTAAGCTGCAACGTAAATTTATTGTTTTTAAATTCGGCACACTGGGCAGTGACGATGAGTGCCCCTTTTTGGGTAAACTTAATAGCATTCGAGAGTAAGTTTATAGCTATTTGCCTTATACGACCATGATCGCCAATCACCTGAACCGGAACATCAGGGTGCAGATCAAAAATGAGCTCAAGCCCTTTTTGTACAGCGCTTTCGCTCACTATATCAATAGCTTCTTCTAAACAAGTGTCGAGACTAAATGGCTGATTATCAATCGAAATTGCTTGTGCTTCAAAACGCGAGTATGTCAATACATCGTCTAATATGCTTAATAACGCATCTGAGCTTGTTTTAATCATCTGAGTGTAACGTTTTTGCTCAGTCGTAAGCCCTGTGTCATGCAAAATATCAGCACACCCAATCACCGCATTTAAAGGTGTACGTATTTCATGACTAATATTTGCCATAAATCGACTTTTAGACTCCGCCAACGACTCTGCCTGATGCTTAGCTTCTAAGAGTATTTGTTCAGCTATCACACGCTCTTGAATATCCACAACGGTAGCGGCTATAGACGTTAAGTGTGTACCGTTAAATGAAGTAATTGGTGTAAGGGTCATTTCAACCCAGTTTGGCTCGTTTAGTGCGTTAGTGAATCTAATATCCAAGCGCTTTACTTCTCGGCTGCCATCTGTATAGCTGGCGAGAGCCGTATTTAACTTTTCAACATCCTCACACATTATAAAATTAGCAATGGGCAAACCAAGGTGTTTATTCATGTCAGTTTGAAAGAAATCTTGCCACGCTTTATTCATAAACAATAAACAGCCCTGCGCGTCTAACCGCAATACAATATCAGGAATATTATCGACCACAGAATGGTAGTTATATTCTATTTCGGCCATTGCTTGTTCAGCTTTTACACGCTGGGTAATGTTCGTTTCTATGGCTATAAAATGCTTAACTCTTCCATCGTCGTCTTTTACCGGAGTGGCATCAATAGCCACCCAGTATTCGTTTTGATACTTATCATAATTGACTGTTTCAATTTGAAATGGCTCGGCATTTTTTATCGCTCTAGCCATTAATTGGCGTGATTCTGAGCTGGTTTTTGGTCCTTGCAATAGCTTACCGGGGCTAAGCCCGATGACTTCCTCACATTTATAGCTGGTCAGTATTTCAAAGCTTTTATTAACCCACTCTATTTTACCGAAACGATCGGTAATTATGACTAAATTATTAGTATGGCTTGCCACTAAAGAGAGTCGCTTGGCATACACTTGTTGCTCGGTGAGCAGGTATTGGTAATCTTTGTGGCGTTGTATATCATGTAAAGAGCCAATAAAACCGCCGTTATCGTCACACGCTATGCGCATTTCGAACCAATTACTTAGCCCATCATTGTTTTTAACCTGCAGCTCTATGCTTGCGCTAAATGACTCATCAAAAATAGACTCAATATATGCCGACAGCTTTAATCTGTCTTTAATTTCTAATAAAGAGGTAATTTTTTTACCTATAAGCATGGCCGGTGTAAACCCTAGCTTATTGAGCCACGCTTCGTTGACGTAACTAAAAACTAAATGCTTATCGCATTCAAATACACACTCATCAAGCAAAGCAAGTAGTTTAGTTTGCCTGCGAGTGTTTGCTGAAAGTTGCTCAATTAACGCATAGTGGACTTGTACTTGTAGCTCATCTTTTTCTTCCATTTTCGCCTCATTCATTTACTAACTCGGCATGGCTGCACACCTTGGCATAGAGTGGAAAAACGTCTTCACAGTAAAATGTTTGCTCAAATGGCGTTCTACTTGATGTGCAGTCATTAAGCACCGTCACGTTAAAACCTAGCTCCACAGCTGAACGTGCAGTCGAATCAATACAAATAGAGGTCACCGTGCCAGCCAAAACAATATCGGTTATTCCGTTGTTATTGAGTACATTCGCAAGCTCTGTATGAGTAAAGGCATTGAGCCCTCGTTTACCTGGAATTTGCACAATACGTTCGCCATATTTATCGAACTCTTTAATGCCTTGCGCCCCGTAAGAGTTTGCTTTAAAAGCACCGACTTCGGCAATGACTTTTAAAATACCAATGGGGTTTTTAAGCTCGCTGTAATCTTGTGTAAAGTGAATGGGTGTACTAAGCACTAAAGCGAATTTGTCTATGTATTTGTCTAACAGCGCTAAGGTGTTATTTACCACACCGGTTACCCGCGATGACTCTTCAACAACTTGATATAAAATGCCATCAGGTGAAAAATAGTCGTTTTGAAAGCCTATAAGTAGCAAAGCTGTTTTTGATAAATCGTTCATAGCGTTCTCCTAAGTAGAGTTTTAGGCAGCTTGCCAAGGCTTTATAAACTCTTCTAATACCGCTTTTGTAACTGGTTTTTGAAGATAGTGAGTCGCCCCTTTTTCAAAAAGCTGCGCAATTTGCTGCTCTTCAGTAATGCCCGTTAAAATGACTTTTGGTGTATTGTCGTTTGGGGTATTTTGCTTAATGAGTTGCTGGGCTACATCACTGCCAAACATTCCCGGCATACGCTCATCTAACAGCAGTAAATCGAAAGGTTCTTGCTGGGCAATGAGTAAGGCACTTGAGCCATTTTCTGCGCACGTCACGGCGCACCCGAGCATTTCAAGCATAACTTTGGTAGCAACTTGACTTGGCAAGCTATCATCAGCAACCAGGACTGATAATTTATTGTGAGTATTAAGGTTATTTATCGCGTGCACTAAATCAGTATCAAAAAAAGGCCACGCTAATACCGGCTGTGACATAACCTGTTGGTCTTGTAACTCACTGAGCGCATCAAATGCACAAATTTTTATGCTTTGTGACTCGTCATTATTTAAAAGGTGGTTAGCGAGCGCTTCTGCAGATAAGTGACGTGCATCTTCGATATTTAAAACATTATCGTTGCTGCCCTCGGCGAGTTTTAAACCAAAGTTTTGTGCACTTGAATTAGCTAAGTAGTGAATGCTTTGGTGTAAATCTGGGTTACTACTTGATGCATTGACCCACTCCTTACCTGTATCGACAGATAATATTGGCTCACGGGTTGCTAGCAAACCATGGATGTCAATGGTGTGCATTTCAGGGTTAGAGTCTACCCAGTAATTTAAATTAACCCCCTGTAAATTAGCCTCTACTGTTAGCACAAAATTGCTTTTAGCGGCTTTTAACGAAGGCAAAATAAACGCCTCACATTGTATAATCATCTGCTCAGGGGCAATCTGTAAACAAATATAATTACACTGTAATTTGTTGATGAGAGTAATTGGCACATTGGTGTTATTTGTTTTGCAAAAGCGTGCAATTACCCCTTGGATAATTTCTAGTACATGGCTGTTATTACTCATCATCATTCCTAACAGGTTGGCTATGCACTTAAATATCAATTTATATGCCACCTGCTTACCATTACTAATACGATGAATTTATTAGGTTTAAAAACTACTTAACTTAAAGGCAATCGAGTTTTTTGCAAATTGCAATTCAAAATGCATGGCAAATGAAAAATTAAGCGACTTTACATAAAAACGGAACTTACCAATCGATTTTTTGCGCTTTAAATTATTTATTAATCGTTTAATATGAACCTAAATTTATTGAGGAGAGTATTATGCTTACTGTAATTTTTGGCCGCGAGGGCTGCCCTTTTTGTGTACGTGCTAAAGACGTAGCCGAGCAACTATCTAATGAGCGTGATGATTTTAAATTTCGTTATATCGATATCATCAAAGAAGGTATTAGCAAAGCTGATTTAGAAAAGTCTGCAGGTAAACCCTGTCCAACTGTGCCGCAAATTTTTGTAGATCAAACACACATTGGTGGATTTACTGAATTTGAAGCCTACGCTAAAGAAAACCTAGGCCTATACAAATAACCCTATGTATATAGCTTGTTAACCAGTTTAAAAAATCAAAAACTTAAACTGGTTAAATTTCGACCAACATCAATCACATACAAATTAGTTGTAATTTATACAAGCAATTGCCTCGTATTTCCTATACAATGCGCGCCTCTTTAAATTCGTTGAGGCGTATTAATGTCAGAACCAGTCACGTTTGAATCTCTAAATCTTTCTCCTGCAATTTTAAAGGCAGTTGAAGAGTTGGGTTACAAGACACCATCTGAAATCCAAGCTCAATGTATACCGTTATTGCTAGAAAGAAAGGACGTACTGGGACTAGCACAAACGGGTACAGGTAAAACAGCAGCATTTGCACTGCCGTTACTAAACAATATTGACCCGTCTGTGAAACAGCCACAGATCCTTGTACTCACACCAACCCGTGAGCTTGCGATCCAAGTTGCTGAGGCATTTGAACAATATGCAAAAGGTACTCGTGGTGTAGAAGTATTAGCACTATACGGTGGCCAAAGCTACAGCATTCAATTAAGCGCACTTCGTCGTGGCGCACAAATTATTGTTGCTACTCCAGGTCGATTAATCGATCACATTAACCGTGGCACTATCAAGTTTGATGCTTTACAAGCACTAGTACTTGATGAAGCCGATGAAATGTTACGTATGGGCTTTATCGATGATGTAGAAAGCATCATGGAAAAAACGCCACGTGAAAAGCAAACATGTCTTTTCTCAGCAACCATGCCTAAGCAAATTCAAAACATCAGCAGTAAATATATGAATAACCCTGAACAGGTTCATATTTCTGCTAGAAACTCAACGACATCATCTGTTGAGCAAGTGTTTTGGAATGCTCACGTACATAAAAACAAAGCCATTGTTCGTTTCTTAGAAGCAGAGCAATACGAAGGCGCTATTGTTTTTGTACGTACACGTAACGACACAGTGCAACTTGCTGAGTTATTAGAGCGCGAAGGTTTCTCTGCAGCTCCACTTAATGGTGACATGAACCAGCAAGCACGTGAGCGCACGGTTGACCGTTTAAAAAGCGGAATGATCAACATCGTTATTGCAACAGATGTAGCAGCACGTGGTCTTGATGTTGACCGTTTAAGCTTAGTTATCAACTACGATATTCCGCAAGACTCAGAAGCTTACGTTCACCGTATTGGCCGTACAGGTCGTGCTGGACGTACTGGTAAAGCGATTTTATTTGTTAAGCATAACGAACGTTACTTGCTTAAAAATATTATTCGCCATACTAAATCTGAAATTGCACAAGTTGAACTACCTACAGCTAAAGTAGTTGAAGAAAAGCGTATTAATGCGTTAAAAGAAAAGCTTACGCTTGCTCTTGAAAACAAAGACATTACGTTCTTCAATGAAGTAGCTGCTAGCATGGCGCAAAAACTAGACTTATCTTTAGAAGACTTAGCAGGTGCGTTACTGTGTTTAGCACAGCAACAGTCACCAATTAAAGTTGAAGAAGTGAAGGTTCAACCTCGTAACGAGCGTAATTCACGTAACGAGCGTGGCGATCGTGGTCGCCGTGGTGACCGTCCTGAGCGTAAACCTCGCGAGCGTAACAGCCGCAATGCAGGCCCTATGGATACTTACCGTATCGAAGTGGGTCGTGAGCACGGTGTACAGGTTAAAAACATTGTAGGCGCGATTGCTAACGAAGCGGACATCTCAAGCAAGTTTATTGGTGACATTCGTCTACACGACAGTCACAGTACGGTACAATTGCCGCAAAACATGCCTAAAGATGTACTTGATCACTTCCAAAAAGTGTTTATTTGTAAACGCCCAATGGGTATGACACTAACAAAAGATCAAGGCCCAGCTGAGCCACGTGGTGAGCGCGCTGAGCGTCCAAGTGGCGACAGAAAGCGCAACTTTAACAAAGACAACCAACGCGGTGATAAGCGTGGTGGTCCTCGTAAAGAACGTCGCCCAGTGAGCTTCACATCTAACTAAGCGTTATAGCTTATGTTATAAAAAACCTTGTCACGAAAGTGCCAAGGTTTTTTTGTTTTAAAGCCACTGCTTTAGTAAAAAATAAAAGTTCTGTAAACTAAGAAAAAACTATAATTCACGGATGAATTTACATTGAAAAAATATTATGACAACTTGCTCTTTGCAGCAATAATTGGCTTCCCAATTCTGAATATTGCCACGCTTATACTAATAGATTTTACCGATCCACCATTTATTGAAAATAAAATTTATGAGGCTATTTTTTATATAGCGCTTCCTATTTTTTGCGGGGAATTATTTATCTATCTCCATATACTTGTAATCAAAAAATATAGGCGTTGCAGTAAATACAGGGAGCATCTTAAAGGTAGCTTTTCAGATACAAAAATGAAGTTATCATTAATCTTCACCTACCCAATACTCCCTTTGTTAATCTATGCAACTTTCTATTTTTTACTCTCTGCCCCCATTGAGTTATGGGCTTACTACACGCAAGGCGACTATTGGTATAAGGAATATATCCTCACTGATATACAAGAGTGTGGGTCTGATTATGAAGATAGTTGTACTCGCTTATACTTTAAAGACCCTACTACTAACAAAACGCACGACTTTGGATGGTACGACGATAGCTCTACAATAATGAACAGCAAAAACGATTATGTGTATATTGTTGGTGAGGCGAGTTTATTTGGCTATATAGTGAGAGAATTAGAAAGGTGATAAAAACTTTTTTATACATTGCAGCATTTTTATATAAAAAACCTCACTCAAGTGAGTGAGGTTCATAAATTAAGTTTTAAATTAAGGTAACGTTGGATAAACGTAACTCGCATCTAACCCTAACGGAATACCGAGTGCCCAATACCCTAGCAAGAAAATACTCCAGCCAATCATAAACGCGATTGAGTAGGGGATCATAAGTGCGATAAGCGTGCCTATACCGGTATCTTTTACGTACTTTTGGCAGTAAACCACAACCAATGGGAAATACGGCATAAGTGGGGTAATAATGTTTGAGCTAGAGTCTCCGATTCTGTAAGCCGCTTGGGTTAAATCGGGTGATATACCTAGTTGCATTAACATGGGCACAAAAATAGGCCCAAGTAACGCCCACTTTGCTGAGCTGGAGCCAACGAACAAATTTACAAAACCGGTCAAAAATATAATACCCACAACAGTTACAGCGCTTGGCAACTCCATTGCCTTTAAAAGCTGCGCTCCTTCAATGGCCATTAACGCCCCTAAGTTAGACTTAGAAAACGCCGCAATGAATAACGCACAAAAGAACGCCATTACAATGTAATAAGCCATGCCACTCATTGCGGTGCTCATCGCATCTATCATATCTTTTGAGGTTTTAAAGGTTCCAACGGTAAAACCATACACGGCACCAGGTATCCAAAATAATAAAAAGATTAAAGGCACAATAGATTGCATAAGGGGCGATCTAAAATTAGTCAGTGAGCCATCGGCACTGCGCATTGCTGAATCGGCAGGAGCGGATACAAATGCAAGTAAAGCAAGCCCTACAACCATTACGCTACTGGCTATAAAAAAGGCGCGTTTTTCATCACTTTTAGCTTCATCGAAGGCTGGTAAATTTTGGGTATCTTCATTAAGCGGTGTGTTTTTTAATCTTGGCTCAATTATTTTGTCAGTAATATACCAGCCTAATAAAACAATAAATAAACTCGAAGCAGAAGTGAATGCCCAGTTATTGAGGGGGTTAATCGACATATCGGGGTTAATAATTTGCGCTGCACTTTGGGTAAAGCTTTGTAGTAATGGGTCTATCCCTGATGGAATAAAGTTAGCGCCAAATCCACCGCTCACACCTGCAAACGCTGCTGCAATGCCCGCTAATGGGTGTCGCCCTGCGGCAAAGAAAATAACACCTGCTAGTGGGATCACCAATACGTAGCCTGCATCGGTTGCAGTATGGCTTACAATAGCCACTAAAATCACTGAAGGGGTTAACAGTTGCCTTGGGGTAACTTTAAGCATTAACTTAAGGCCCGTATTGATATAACCCGAGTGTTCAGCCACCCCCACACCTAACATGGCAACCAGTACCACGCCCAGTGGTGCAAAGCCCGTAAAGGTTTTTACCATGGAAGATAAAAACGAGGCGAGTGAGTCGCCCTCTAGCAGGTTATTCACAACAATGGCTTGACCTGTACGTGGGTCTAACGCATCAAAACTTACGCCAGATAATAACCACGAGCACAACCAAATAAGTAACATAGCGAATAAAAAAATAATCGCCGGATCGGGTAGTTTGTTACCAACCCGCTCCACAAAATTTAAAAAACGTGCGATTAACCCTGTAGGTACCGCTGCTTGATTATTATTGTTCATTTATAGCTCCCAAATAGGTTTTAGTAACAATATACCATTAATGAGTAACAGTAAATTAACTAATTAATCTATTATGGGCACAAATAAAGCATAAAAAAACGCGGCTTCATTATCGTTGCCGCGTTTTTTGTAATTGTGAACTAAGCATCCGTTAAGCGAGGGCTTTCACTTCTTCCCAAAGCCTAACAACCAAGGTTTTATCTTCTTCGTTTAGCTCGCCATTGCGGTATGCTTTTACTAAGCTTTGCTCCACAGTTTCGTTGAGCTCATCAATAGAAATTGTCAGCTCTTCTACTTGGGCATAGCCTACTGCAAGGTCGTAATGTCCGCGCAAGTAACCACCAGCGAACAGCTCATCATCTGTTGCTTTAATTACTAAATCATCAAAGTATTGCTGCGCAGCATCAATATAATTCACTAAACTCATTGTGTTACTTCTCCTGGTTTTCATAACCGACAGCATACATAATATGGTCGTTATAGCCGGTGGTTACTTTAATGTAACCTGTTAATTCATCATCTAAAGCGCTATCGCCGGTGTCACAAATAAGTGGACGCCCGTTCAACGCGTGTAATTTGGTTTTAGTTGCCACCACTATGATATTGTCTTTGCCGATGGCACGGATAAGCTCAGGGCTTAGCTGCTGGTTACCGCGGCCAAAAATATGGCCTTGCCCGCCGATTAATGTAATAACCAATTGAGTCGCATGCCCTTGCGTGTACTCAAGTAATTGCTTAGCCGTTAAATCTTGCGCAACTAGGGTTTGATTTTTAATTAAATCAACACCTAACAATGTGTTCTCAAGCCCCATTTCTTGCATTATGGCTTCAACGGTTGAGCCACTTCCCATGATGTAATAAGTGTCTTCATCCATTTCACTCACCACATGCGCTGCAATATCGGCAAGCACGAGCTCGTCTGTTTCTTTACCGCCATTTTTAACCGCTTGTACATAACGTACTTCGCTTGGTATTTGCATTTCACCGTAGCGCTTAGCTTTTACGGTGCCTTGCCTAAACGCCTCTTCGTCAATATCCATTACATCGGCATCTGCAAGTGTAACCAGCTCGCCTTTTACTAGCATTTCTACTACTCGTCCAGCTGCTTTAGGGGTAATGGCATAGACGCCAGAGTGAATTTTACAGCCAGCAGGTATACCCAGCACTGGTATAGTATCTTCTATGGCATGACAAATATTACGCGCAGTACCATCGCCACCAGCAAACAGGACTAAATCAACATCTAAATTTTTAAGTAATTTAGCGCTGGCCTCTGTATCGTCGGCGCTTGTTACGGTATTAGCGGTATAAATTACTTCAACATTAAAGCCTAATGCGCGTGCTGTTTTTTCGCCCATATCGCCATTTACAGTATATATTGTTAACTGCTCTTGATAGGGTACAAGCACTTCTAGGGCTGCCTGTGTGCGGCTGTTAGCTTTGGCTTGCGCACCCAGCTCAATTGCCTTTGCAGCCGTGTTTTCGCCATCGCTCCCTTTTAAAGCAACGCTGCCACCAAGTCCTGCAACAGGGTTAATAATTAAGCCTAACTTAAACTGCATTTTGTAACTCCTGAGGGTGATGCCAATTAAATTGCTGAGCGGTTAACGGCCACGGTGTTTTATAAAAATCACTTAACGCTTTTAATAATGCATGGGTGCGTGCGTTAACTCCCTGCTCTAATAATATTAATACTTGCTGGTGTACTCGCGCCTGAAAGTCAAACCGACAAGTTTGCTCGCCGTTCAAGTTATCTACCGACACATTAAAATCAAAGCCCGCAGCGGTGCTAAGTAGCCACTCTATTGCTTGTGGCTTTATTTCTACATTTTCGAATTCAGCTTGCTGGTGTTTATCTCGCCCATCTGGACAATACCAATACCCATAATCTTCAAGCTCTCTGCGTTTATTACCAGCCACTAACCAATGTGCTATTTCATGCAGAGCGCTGGCGTAAAAGCCGTGTGCAAATACAATTTGATTAAACCCATGGGTTTTATTGGCAGGTAGATAAACAGGCTCATCATCACCTTTTACTAAGCGAGTGTTATGGCTTTGATAAAAAACACTATCGAAAATAGATATAAGATCGGCTATATGATGCATAAAAACTGATTAATTCGTCTCGGTTACAGCGCAAAATTAGCGCACTAAAAACGAGACGAATTGTACGGGCTTTTAACTTTAAAGTAAAAGTGATGAGCGAGTTATACCTCTACTCCCGCCTCATCGCACTGCACTATATCGGTTTCTGTAAGCGCTTGGGTTATCCACTTTTGCAAAACAGGGCAACGCATCACAAAATCACAATATTGCTGCGCCTGTTCTGATAGCGTAATTTGATAGGTTTTTAAGCGCAATACAATAGGCGCGTACATCGCATCGGCAATACTAAAGTCACCAAAAAACCATGCATTGGGAAACACATCTTGTTGCAGTGCAAAGATCTCATCTATGCGAGCGATGTCTTTTAGTGCTTCGTTTGATAGATCTACTTTACGGGTTGCTCGTATGTTCATTGGCATTTCGTTTCTAAGTGCCATAAAGCCTGAATGCATTTCAGCGCTTAACGCGCGTGCTTTAGCTCTTTGGGTAATATATTTTGGCCATGCGGCACCAGATAAATAAGCATCGTTAATATATTCACAGATTGCGAGCGAGTCCCACACCTGCAGATCACCATCAATTAACGCCGGCACTTTTTGAACATGAAAGTGTTGTTTTAGTTCGTCGTAAAAATCACTGGTGTCGAGCACAAGCTGGGTTTCGTCAAATGGGACATCAAATTTACTCATTAAATACCATGCGCGTAATGACCAGCTAGAATAGTTTTTATTACCGATAAATAATTGCATTTTGTATATACCAAAGTGAATAGGCTTCTCTACCTTACTAGGTGATTAAACAACCAACAACACTTTGTTTTTTATTCTTAATAAAAAAATTTAAAGCCTGTAAAAAGACTATTAGTATCAATTAGCTAGCTGCGCATTTAAATATTTTTTTAATAAACGGGTATTGCGGGTGTTGGCTTTAAAAAAAGCATCAAATATATCGCCAAAAAATGGAACTAAACCGCCTACAAAATCAATCAGCATATTAATGATAATCTTTGTTTTTATGCGTTTACTTACACCTAAACGCTGCGCCTCTACTAATACATAGCTTGATAAAATAAGCCCTGCGGCATCCCCTATAATGGGTATTAAACCAATCACAGCCTCTAGGCCAATATTAAATTTAGTAAAAGGAATACCAATGCTGCTGTCTGTAAAATGACTAAACTTTTCCAGACGTTTCAATGTTGATTCATATTCTGAATGCGTGGAGTGAGTTTGAATATTCTTACTCATAGTAGCTACTTTTTATGTGATGTTGTCATATATAAGCACTTAGGATATTAATACCTAATGAATTATTAAAAACTAACAAATATACACTCAAGAATAAGTTTAATTAAAAATTATTTGTAAGCCGACAGAATTAATATAGATACATCTGCCGAAATACTGGGCACTCTCAGGGTTAATAACTTATACAGGCTACATAAATAAATGAGATTTGCGAGAATGAACATGCGTTTATTCATTAACTATTAAATCATCTTAGGGAAATAGGTACAGCTCGCTTTACATACATTTTATTCTTAGTTAAAATTTAAAAAATTATGCAAGGATTGCCTATGAATAAATCTATTTATTTACCTCGATTCGCCATCCTATTGATTCTTTTTTGTGCTGTTATTTTTCCCGCCCTAAGTCAAGGAGAAGATATGTTTAGCTGGTTCAAAAAAAAGAAGGAAGTATTTTTAAGCCCTGAAGTCAATGGTATTGTTACAAAAAATGGCACACCAGTTGCTAACTTAGAAATCATTCGCTCTTTAATCTATATAGATGAAAAAGTCCACCGTGATACTGTATACACAGATCAAAATGGACGTTTTCACTTTCCCAAAAAAACCATTTTTTCTTCAATACCAAATAAGCTATTAGTTGAAAACCGTGTTTCGCAAGAAATCTTTATTGAAGATTGTGACACCTTAATACCGCTTTGGATTGCAACTCAATCAGGGATTGATGAAGTCCCTGAATATACTAAAAAACTATCACTTTTAAATTGTGAAATAACCAACCCTCACGTTGTATTTGAGTTTAGAAATCAAAAAAATATACAACGTAGCTATGTAGCGCAAAGTATTTGTCGATGGGAAGAAGACTTTTTACCTTATAAACTTTTAAAAGATGGTAAAGAGTACCTGATAAATAACTACGATTTAACAGATTTAACTGAAAGATAAAAGGAAGATTGACATGGAAGAAGTCCAAGCAATATTACCCCCAAATATAGCTGCCACCATAGCGGCCAGAGTTTATGATATAAGAACCTCTTCGTCATTTACAAAAGAATTAGGGCAAAGTTTTGACAGAGATTTTAAAATCACCAACAACCAAATTAAAGGTGTTAGTGGTGGCTTAATCAATCAACTTCTAAACCGCACTACAGGTTTCGCTTTGACTGCAGAAGGTGCATCACAACAATTTAAAGGCCACCATATTATTGGTATACGTGGCACTGTTTTTACCTCCTGCGCCGACTGGCTAACAAACCTAAACGTAGCAATTAGTCATGGCCCTAAAAACTTAGAAGTGCACTCTGGCTTTGAGAAAGCCTTTACCAGCATGAAGCCGATGTTTGCAAATTATGTCAAGCAACATAAACCGAAGTGTTTACACTTTGTTGGCCATAGTTTAGGTGGTGCGATTGCCCAACTATCAGCAATATGGGCAAGTGAGCAAGGTATCCCCACCAATTTATATACGTTTGGTGCGCCAAGGGTTGTGCTAAATCATTCGGTGCATTCAGCTGCACACAATGTTGGCCAGTACCGAGTAACGCACGGTGCAGATCCTGTACCCTGCGTACCAGCTTGGCCGTTTAGTCATACCTCAAGCGAATATCAAACGGCGATGAATGAAGGATCATTTTTTAATATTGGTGCACACTCTATGGAAGAAGACACACCAGGTTATGTTAATACTGTGGCAGCATACAAAGATTTTGGAAGTATGGAAAGTTCACTAAAAACTCTTCACTATAATCATACGGTTTTAAAATATGCTCTGCGTTATAACGTGACGTTCTCATATAGATGGCAGCGAATTATTACCGATGGCTTAATTACCTTTTTAAAGAAAACTGGCCAATACGCCTTTATTTCTGCACAAGCAGGTCTTAGCATTGGGTTAACTTTTTATGATATTTTAGCGCGATGCTTACATGAATCTGTGGTTAAGTTTGTAGAGCTTACAGAAGAGTTAAAGGGGTTAATTGGCCACATGCTTGCTTTTGTAGGTAAAGCGTCATACGAGGTAGTAGAGCTCACAACTCAATTTATCCGTTGGGTGTTAGGTTTAATGATTAAAAAGCTCTATATGGTTGCGAAACAAGCCATTGACCGTATTTAAGTATAGTCAGTTATGTAAGTGCGGCATCAAATATCAGCCGCATTTATTATAGTTAAAGGCGCTTAAATAGCGCCGTTAATTGGTCCATGTTCATGGTTAACATGTGGGTTTTGCCCGCGCTGGCGCAGCAAATGGTCCATTAGTGTAATGGCCATCATTGCCTCAGCAATAGGAATTGCACGAATACCAACACACGGATCGTGACGCCCTTTGGTGATCATCTCTACTGCTTCGTTTTCAGTATTAATGCTTTTACCTGGAATAGTGATACTTGATGTAGGCTTAAGCGCAATTGAGGCAATAATATCTTGCCCTGTAGAAATACCAGCAAGTACGCCACCTGCGTGGTTTGAGGTAAAGCCTTCTGGGGTTAACTCATCACGATGCTCTGAGCCTTTTTGCTCAACTACATCAAAGCCATCACCAATTTCTACACCCTTAACGGCGTTAATGCTCATAAGTGAATGCGCAATCTCAGCATCTAGCCTATCAAATACAGGCTCGCCTAATCCTACTGGTACATTGCTAGCCACAACTTTTACTTTAGCGCCCACTGAGTCACCTTGCTTTTTAAGGTCTCGCATGTACTCATCAAGCGCTTCTAGCTTACTTGCATCAGGGAAAAAGAATAAGTTGTTTTCAACTTCATCCCAGTCATAGCTTTCGGCTTTTATTGGCCCTAGTTGGCTTAGGCATGCTTTTACTTCAATACCATGAAACTGCTTTAAGTATTTTTTAGCAATGGCGCCTGCCGCTACACGAATTGCGGTTTCACGCGCAGAAGAGCGACCACCGCCGCGATAATCGCGCAGGCCGTATTTGTGCCAGTAAGTGTAATCGCCATGACCTGGGCGAAACACATCTTTAATTTTACCGTAGTCTTTTGAGCGCTGATCGGTATTTTCGATAAGTAAACCAATGCTGGTGCCTGTGGTTTTGCCTTCAAAAACGCCTGAAAGAATTTTTATTTGATCGTCTTCTCGGCGCTGCGTTGTATAACGGCTTTGCCCAGGTTTACGACGGTCTAAATCAATTTGTAAGTCGGCCTCTGTGATCTCAAGGCCCGCGGGAGCACCATCTACAACACCGCCTAGAGCAACGCCGTGGCTCTCACCAAAGGTGGACACTTTAAACAACTGCCCTATGCTATTACCTGCCATTAACTTTCCTCATTCCTAATGACTACAAAAGTTGCCGAGCTTGTGCTCGGCTTAAAATTTATTTAGCAAAATACGTATCAAGCTGCACTTTGCTTATTACAAATACACCTAAGCCACCTTGCTCAAACTCAACCCACTCAAAGGGTGCGCCCGGATACAAGGCATCCATATGTACCATAGAGTTACCAACTTCTACAAATAACAAACCGTTATCAGTTAGATGATTGCTTGCATGCTCTAAAATAGTACGTGTAACGTCTAAGCCATCATGGCCAGATGCTAAACCAAGCTCAGGCTCATGATGAAACTCACGTGGTAAATCAGCCATGTCTTCAGCATCAACATACGGTGGGTTGGCTACTATTAGGTCATACTTTTGCCCTGGCACACCACTAAATACATCTGACTGAATAGGCAGTACGCGGTCGCTTAGCATATAGTCGTTTATATTTATATCTGCTACTTCAAGCGCTTCATACGATATATCAACCGCATCTACTTGCGCCGTTTCAAACACCTGAGCAAGCGCAATGGCAATACAAGCAGAGCCTGTGCATAAATCTAAAATACGGTTAACGCTTTGCGGCTGCTCAAGCCACGGTGAAAACTTATTAGCAATAAGTTCTGCAAACGGCGAGCGCGGAATAAGCACACGCTCATCGACATAAAATGGCATGCCCGCAAACCAAGCAGTGTTTGTTAAATATGGCACCGGCGTGCAGTCGTTTATACGCTCTGCGATTAACCCTACTAGGCGGTTTTTTTCTGTACTTGTTAACCGCGCATGCATTAACTCTTTGGGGGCATCAATAGGTAAACTTAATGCAGGAAGTAATAAGCTAACGGCTTCATCCCACGCGTTATCTGTGCCATGTCCAAAAAATATTCCACTACTTGCAAATTGGCTTGTAGTCCAGCGTAACCAGTCATGTAACGTTGACAGTTCTGCAACAGCTTCATCAAGTGTTGCTTCTTCTATTTGTAAATCACTCATATTTTTTACCTGTTTTAGCTAACTGACTGTTTTGAGTCTTTGCAACGATTGCATTGCCTAACTGTGCTGAGCAAATTACAATTGCCCCTCACCTTTATATTGTACCGCCTTTTGCGCTGCGTTTTTACGTTTTTTTGTTTAGGTAAAATTTATGAAAAAAGACATCTCATCACAATCGTCCCTAAGCAACGACGACATTGACCTTTTTCGCCAAACAATTACAGGCGCTAAGGTGTTCAAACAAGATACCCATAGGTTTGATACAAAACCTAAAGTGTCACAAGCGAAGCAATTTGCCCAGCAAAAAAAGCAGGTTGAGTCTGAATTTTTCTTTTCTGACGAATATATCCCCGATATAGACACAAATAGCACCATTAACTATGTGCAAAATGGTCACGACTCTTTTTTAGCAAAACAGTTGCGACGCGGCGACTTTGCGCCCGATTTAACTCTCGACCTGCACGGGCTTAATAAAGAACGTGCAAAAGATGAACTCGCAGGGCTTATTCACGAGTGCAAAAAACAGCATTATTACTGCGCGTGCATAGTGCATGGTATTGGCGAGCGTGTTTTAAAACACAAAGTACCGCAGTACTTGGTGCAGCACCCCGATGTAATAGCCATGCACCAAGCACCGCTTGTATACGGCGGACGCGGTGCCGTGTTGATTTTAATTGATTTACCACAAAGCGATGAGTTTAGACGCTAATTAGAGGAAGAATACGTGCAAATTTTTTCGATTATTTTTCCATTAATTTTTATTGTCGCATTGGGCTACACCTGTTGTTATTTTAAATTTTTTAATCAGCAGCATATTGCCGGCTTAAGTAAATTTACTTTTTATGTGAGCTTACCCGCCTTTTTAATGCTCAATATGTCGCAAATAAATTTGCATCAAAGTATTAGCCTCCAAGCATTTTTAAGCTTTTATATTCCTGTGTTAGCGGTATTTGCTTTGGGCATACTTATTGATAGGTACTGTTTAACCAAACAAGAAAGTGCGGGAAATTATCAACAGCATAGTGTGTTTGGTCTTGCTGGAAGTTATTCAAATATGGTGTTAGTGGGTATACCCATTGTTATTGCTTCACTTGGCAAAGACATGATTGCTATCGCCTTTATGATCATCACATTTCATAGCACGCTGCTTTTTGCGTTAACTTATTTAATAGGCGCGAAAGGAAACACAGCTGATTTCTCGTGGGCAAAATTTGCTAAAAACATGGTCCTTAACCCTATTGTGTTAAGTATTGGCTGTGGGTTACTTTTAAATGTGTCGGGGATTACATTATTTGCTAATTTAGCCAACGCCTTAGAGCTACTTGCAAGCCCTGCTATTGCGTGCGCTTTATTTGTATTAGGTGCTAATTTGGTGTTTTATAAAGTAGCCGCTAATTGGCAGCCAGCGCTTATTTCTTCACTATTAAAAATACTGGTGTTGCCTGCTGCTGTGTATGTAGCAGCTACATGGGTGTTTGCATTAGATACGCAAATTCGTAACGTACTGGTATTGCTGAGCGCCTCACCCGTTGGCGTTAATGCGTATTTAATTGCAAGCCAATTAAATACGCATCAAGTTACGCTCGCCGGTGCAGTGGTGCTTTCAACAGTGCTTAGTGTTGTAAGCTTTTCGTTGTGGCTTGCTGTACTTTTATAACAACACTTATTTAAGTGCGGCCACTACCGAAATTTCTACTAATAGTGCATCGCGCGCCATTTTAGCTTCAACACAGGCGCGTGCTGGTGCATAACCTTCTGGTACCCATGCATCCCAAACCGCATTCATATCGGCAAAATATTCCATGCTTTTAACGTAAATAGTTGCGCTGAGCATATGCTTTTTAGAACTCCCCGCCTGCTCAAGTAAGGCCTCTACTTTGTTGAGCATTGTTTGCGTTTGCTCTGTTATGTTTTGCTCTGCATCACTGCATACTTGTCCGCATAAATAAACGGTTCCATTATGCTTAACTATACGGCTCATGCGCGCACCCGTTTCAAGGCGTTCTATACTCATAGTTATCTCTTTTTTCTATATATTGGCAGGCGCGTTGATATTAATATATTCACTGCGCTGTGAGGTTTCATCATACTGAATTACAGCAACCGCCGCGGTGTTAAAAATAGGCATATTACCCGGGGTGAGTTGATCAACTATATAGCTGACAATAGGCATATGGGCGACCACTAACCAGGTATTGCACTGGGGGTGCATAGCAATAAGTGTTTCTAAATAGTCAGCTGCTATTTGTGGCTTTCCCTCAGGAATAATATCGCTACACGTTTCACTAAATTTGAATACATTGTTTTTCTCGACTTCTTTAGCTGTTTGCTGTGCCCGCGAGTAAGGACTTACCAACAAAGCGTCAACAGAAAAATGTTGGTGTAACCATAAGCCCATTTTTTCTGCTTCTGCATGGCCTTTCGGTGTTAGATTTCTTGCTGCGTCGTTAGCTTGCATCGGTGTTGCTTCGCCGTGGCGCATAATTAAGATTGTTTTCATAAATAATCAACCGATTAATGAATATAAAACAGTAGCCAGTTTGCCCATTTGTCCGCTATATTAACTATTATTCCAAAGAATAATTCTCTCATGATATTCAGGTAAATCTTTTCGCTATTTTTCGCTGTCCTGAAGCTATCATCTGTTGTTAACAAGTAAACGTTTAGTTTCAGGAGCATCATTTGAATATCAGCCGCAATGATAACAGAGCATACCGCGCCATTACACTCGACAATGGGCTAAAAGTATTATTAGTGCAAGATAAAGATTCAACTAAAGCCGCTGCTTCTATGGCCATAAACGCTGGCCATTTTGATGATCCCCTTGATAGGCAAGGCCTTGCACACTTTTTAGAACATATGCTTTTTTTAGGTACCGACCAATACCCTGATTCTGGAAGCTTTAATAATTTTGTTTCACAAGCTGGCGGCAATACTAACGCATGGACCGGCACTGAACACACTTGTTATTTCTTTGATATTAATAATCAAGCACTTGAAGGTGCACTTGCACAGTTTAGCCGTTTTTTTATAGCCCCATTATTAAACCCAGCAGAAACCGAAAAAGAGCGTAATGCTATCGACGCTGAGTTTAAATTAAAAATAAAAGACGACGGTCGGCGCATTTATCAGGCTCATAAAGAAACCGTAAACCCAGCCCACCCTTTTGCGAAGTTTTCCGTTGGCAATTTACAAACACTTGCAGATAGAGAACGCTGTATAAGTGACGAGCTCAGAGACTTTTTTACTAACCACTATCAAGCACAGTGGATGACATTAGTGATATGCGCGAATGAACCGCTCGATACACTAGCGCAATGGGTACGACATTACTTTAGCCCTATCAAAGGGGATAAAGACCAAGTAAAGCCCGCTATCAATGAACCTTTGTACCGCGCACAAGACATAGGCAAAATACTGCATATAGAACCGCATAAGCATATGCAAAAGCTTATAGTTAGTTTTGCTATGCCAAATATTGATGACTTTTACCGACACAAAACGGTAAGTTTTATAGCCCATCTACTAGGCTACGAAGGCGCAGGCTCGCTGTACTCTATTTTAAAAGAACAAGGGTGGATTAACGCCCTTTCTGCCGGTGGCGGTATAAATGGAAGTAACTTTAAAGATTTTAACATTAGCATGGCCCTTACCGATGAAGGCATTGAATACTTTGAAGACATAATAGAAATTGTGTTTGAGTATATTTGCCTAATCAACGACAACACCGACAAACTACCGCGCCTGTATCAAGATAAAAAAAACCTGTTACAAATTGCGTTTGATAACCAAGAAAAATCGCGCTTAATTGATTGGGTAAGTAACCTGAGTATTAATATGCAGCACTACGACGAAGCTAACTATGTGCAAGGCGATTACTTAATGGAGGGTTTTAATAAAGCCGCTCACGAAATGGCTATGCAATGGCTTACCCCACAGAATATGCGCTTGGTACTTATTCACCCAGGCGTTGAGGCAGAGCACACAACCGCGTGGTACAACACCCCTTACAAAGTTGAGGCAATTTCGCCGCATTGGCTGGAGTCGCTTTCACATATAAATAAACCCTTAAACACCATGCTGCTGCCTACAGCAAATCCTTATTTAACAAAAGAAGTGGTGTTATATGAAGTCGAAAAACCACAAACAAAGCCTGTATTGTTAGTTAAAGAGCCTGGTTTTGATTTTTGGTTTAAACAAGACAACACCTTTAGAGTGGCAAAAGGTCATTTTTATTTAGCAATGGACTCGCACTTTGCAGTAAAAGATGTAAAACACATGGCCTTAACTCGCCTTTTTAGCGACTTATTTATGGACAGTGTCGGTGAGCAATTTTACCCTGCAGAACTAGCTGGGCTTAGTTATCATTTAACCTCACATCAAGGCGGGCTTACGCTTCACACAGCGGGGCTATCCACGAGTCAGTTAGAGTTAGTAGAGCAATTACTTGATGCACTGTTTAATGTTGATATTTGCGCCCGTCGCTTTGCTGAATACAAAAAGCAACTGGTAAGACACTGGCGAAACAGTAACCAAAATAAGCCCGTAAGTGAGCTATTTAGCGTGTTAGGGGCTAAAATAATGCCATGGAATCCGCAGCCTAATGAATTAGCTACAGCACTTAAAAATACGTGTTTTCAGCAATTTAACGAATTTCGAGTCGACTTTTTTAAAGCTTTACATGTTGAGTCCTTTTTACATGGTAATTGGCAGCATACAGATGCAAAAGTGTTCCATAAAAAAGTGGCTGAACATCTAAAAAGTGCCGCTGCTATTGAAGATTTAACACGCCCGCTGCGTGAAATAGATCAAGTAACCCGCTGTCAGCTTGAACTGCCTTGTAGCGACCACGCTATGGTTATTTATTATCAGGCGCAAACCTCTGATGTAAATGAAAAAGTAAAATTAATGGCGCTTAATCATTTAATAAACCAAGATTACTTTAATGAACTGCGAACAACTCAGCAATTAGGGTACTTAGTTGGCACAGGTTACGCCCCTTTTAACACCCGAGCCGGTATCGCTTTTTATATACAATCACCAAAATTTGAAGCTCAAACCCTGCTGCACAGACATAATCATTTTGTAAGCCAATTTATTGCCAACCTAGACGCCCTAGATGAAACAGCATGGCAGCAGCATAAACAAGGGTTAGCAACTCATATTGCTGAAAAAGATAAAAACCTACGGTTACGTTCACAGCGCTTTTGGCTTGCAATAGGTAATAAAGATCATAATTTTCATATGCAAAAACGCCTGTTAGAGGCTCTCCATACGCTTACCCTTGAGCAAATAAAGGCCTATACAATGGCTATTTTTGCAGACGATAGACCAAGGTATGAGTTATTAAGTAGCGCAAAAGTAAATAAATCGCAAAAAATGCCGCTTTGCTCGCAATCTCTTTGACTCTAAAGGAGGCATGATTTAAATTATTGTTTGTTAATTAGTAGTAATAAAACAAATGATAAAAATAACAATAATAAAATGTAGTTTTTGCTGGTTGCTGCTAAGCCTATCACCCGTAGCGGTTGCCTTTGAACACGCCTTTAACATAGATACCCACACTGTTTTAACTGTTTCCAGCGCCCTCCTCGCGCTGGCTTTGCCGTATCTATTATTGGTAATTTATAAATTAAAGCGCTCTAGACTGCAGCATAGCCTCTCGGAAAAACGCTTAAAAAGCACTGTTGAAGGCAGTGGTGATACACTTTGGGATTGGAATATAAAAACTGGCGAAGTTATTCGCATTAACGACAAATACATGATGGACTCAACAACGTTAATGGGTTTTCCGCCAAACAAAAGCTTAATTCACCCACACGACATTGCTTCAGTAGAGCATTTACTAAAAAAACACTTTGCTCAAAAGTCTGCTTTTTTTGAAGCCACTTACCGCATTAAAGACACCTTTGGCCACTGGCACTGGGTATTAGACCGCGGAAAAATAATAGAAAAAGATGCTAACTTAGCCCCACTGAGGATGACTGGCACAGTGCGCGATATTTCAGTGTTAAAATCAACACAAGAGCGCCTCAATTTATTTGCTAAGTGTGTTGAATCCCTTACTGATGCACTCGCTATCTATGATAAAAACTTTAACTTAGTTGATATAAACCCCAGCTTTTTAACCCTGTTTGGTGGCGTTAGAGAGCAGTACATTAAAAAGCCTTTTAACTTACCTGGTTACGATAAAAGCTATATAGAAAACATTAAAAATATAGTACGAGAGCGTGAGCGAATTCAACAAGAGGTAAAACTGCGCAATAGCGAGCGAGTTTTACTACCTATAGAAATTTCTATTGATGAGATAAAAAACGCTCAACACCAAATAACAAACTATGTCGTGGTTTATTCAGATTTAACTGAACGTAAAAATGCACAATCGCAGTTACATAATTTATCAAATAGAGACCGCACGACCAGTTTACCAAATAGAAATTTATTTTTTACGAACCTACAAAAGCTAGTAAAACAAAACACCCATCACGCCCTTTTGGTATTTGATTTAGATAACTTTAAAAAAATAAATGACTCGTTAGGCCACCAGCTAGGCGACAGCTTGTTAGCAAAATTGGCTATGCGGTTAAATAAATTAACCCGCGAGAATGATGTTTTTTACCGCTTAGGGGGTGATGAATTTGCCCTAGTTATGGCAGATACAAACGACATACATGTGATAACGCGCATGGCAAAACAGTTTTTAGCCGCTATTGCCACCCCATTTAAAATGGCAGGCCATGAGCTCGCGATTACCTCTAGCGTAGGCATAGTGTTATTCCCTGAAGATGGCAGTACGCCAGAACTACTGTTAAAAAACGCTGATACCGCTATGTATCACGCTAAAAAGAAAGGTAATAGTTATCTGTTTTTTAACGACACTATGAACCGCCAAGCGGTTAAACGCTTACAAATAGAAAACCTAATGCGCTTTGGTCTAAAAGAAAACCATTTTGAAGTGTATTACCAACCAAAAATGAATATTCGCACAGGTAAACTCACCGGAATGGAGGCATTAGTGCGCTTTATAACGCCCAAAAAAGGCGTTATTAGCCCCGGCGTTTTTATTCCTATTGCAGAAGAAACCGGGCAAATTATAGAAATTGGTGAGGTGGTTTTAAACAAAGCGTGTCGCGATGTAAAGCAGTGGCTAGACGATGGGCTATTTAGCGGCCGCGTTGCAGTTAACTTGTCGGCTAAGCAGTTTAGCTTGCCAGATTTAACAACCCGTATTGACGTGATCTTACAAAAAAACGAACTTCCCTCTTACTTTTTAGAGCTGGAAATTACCGAAGGCACCGTAATGGACGACCCGCAAGAAGCCATTGCAATTATGCGCTCGCTAAGTGCCCGTGGTATTCATTTAGCCATGGACGATTTTGGCACAGGTTATTCATCTTTAGCGTACTTAAAACAATTTCCGCTCAATACCTTAAAAGTAGACAAAGCATTTATTGATGACATGACCACCGAACGAGGCCGTAATATGGTTGACTCTATTGTGACGATTGCACAAAACCTCGATTTACATGTGGTTGCTGAAGGTGTGGAGCAAGCAAGCCAAATTGACATACTTAAAACGCTAAATTGTGAAACGGTGCAAGGCTATTTCTATTCTAAACCGCTTTCAAAAGATGAATTTACCGCGTTTTTGAAACAGCAACAAAGTAACTCTACGCCAAGCCTTATAAGTGCTAATAAACACTTAGCTCAAATAAGGTAATGCCATGGAGCAAATACACAGATTGGCTTCTTAATTGTGTATGCAAACACCTGTGTACGGAAAAGCAAACATCTTCTCCATTAAACTCAAAAGCAAAGCTACGTATTTTAGGGCAAATAGGCCCGTTTAATCAGACGAATAAGTAGCGGCTCTAGCTATCAGCTTATATAAATTAAGTATTGATATAGGTTGTGTTTACTTAATTTATAAAATTTTGACATAAAAAAAGCCGGCATAACGCCAGCTTTATCATATAGCTTGGGCTACTTTTCAGCGCGGCCCATAAATTTGTGCTCAGCCGTATTAATACGGATACGGTCGCCCGTAGAGATATGCTCAGGCACCGAAATGGTTAAACCCGTGCTCAGACGTGCAGGCTTAGAGCGCGCACTCGCAGAAGCACCTTTGATTGAAGGGTCAGTCTCTTCAACAACCAACTCTACGCTCGATGGCAAATCTAAACCTACAGGCGAGCCATCAATCACAATAACGTGTACGCCTTGCGTTTCTTCGTTAACGAATTGAATTTCTTCTGCTATTGCCTCTTTGTTTAAGTTATACGGCGTGTAGTCTTCATTATCCATAAACACGTATTCATCGCCATCAATGTACGAAAGCATTGCTTCGCGGCGAGTTAAGTCTGCTAGGGTTAGCATGTCGCTGTCTTTGAAGGTTTCGTCTACTTTTGCACCTGTTACGACATCGTATAAACGCATACGGTACAAACTACCGCCTGCACGACCTTGTGGTACCGAACGTACAATATCTTTAACTACCAACACACGATTATTAAACTCAATCGCGGTTCCTTTTTTAACGTCACTCGCCTTTGGCATGGGGGTTTTCCTATTATTTTTTTGATTGCCAGAAACATACCACGAACTGGGTATTGTTCAACTAAAAATACGTTAATTTGGGGCTTCATTTGATGTAGACTTGCAAAATTTTAATTTAAAACTAAATACCTATAATCAAAAGCGAAAAAAACTGCTATGGTATCTCTACCGAGTATGACTTCAAGGATTGGATCATGGACCAAAACACAGTACATGAGTATTTAGTAAAGAAGCCCTTGGTGCAAGTGACAAAACCATTTGCTCAAGAGGTTGATGTTTATAAAGTAAATCATAAAATGTTTGCCACCCTTGCCTTAGGTAATGATGGAGACGTTAATGATGATGGAGATCCTATTTGGTGGCTTAATTTAAAGTGCGATCCCGATGAAGCACTTAAATTGCGTGATATTTTTCCTGCGGTGATCCCTGGCTATCATATGAACAAGCGGCTTTGGAATACGGTGATATTAGATGGCTCTATTCCACAAGGCGAAATTGAAAGAATGATCGATAATTCGTTCAAATTAGTTGTTGAGAATATGCCAGAAAAAGACCGTAAAGCAATTGAAGCACATCTATAGAAACCACCATCACGGGCTAGCTTGCTAGCCCTATTTGCTACAACTTTAATGTGTATATCAAATCATCATAACGTGTATTATTAATAGTATGCGCTTGCGTATTAATGCCCGTTAACGTTAGTCCACACTTTTGTAATACTTTTTCAGAGCCTATATTCCCCTTTGTAACCACGGCTTTAAACTGTGTAATACCCCATTGTTGCCATGCCCACTCAATCACGGCACGCAGTGACTCACTGGCAAAGCCTTGATTAAAATACGCGGGTAAAAACAAATAGCCTAGTTCAGCTTGCTCAAGTTCGTACGTAAACCCCGTAACACCCATGGGCTCATTTGAACGCTTATCAAATACGACAAGGCAAAGTGGATGAGTAGAAGTGCTATCCCAGCTTTTTAAACGTTGTTCAAACCGGCTGCGTACAAACGCTTCACTGGGCATATCGTAGCAATAACGGATCACGGTTGAATTTTGATGTAACTGCAAAAATAATGGCCAATCACTGCTTTGAAGTGGGCGCATTGCTAGTCGTGCTGTAAACAACTGCATAATGGTTTACCTCTTATCTGCTTAGCTGCAAATTAAGCTAACACACTTTATAGCAAGCCACTTAATTATAAGCCTTATTTGAGGGTAAAAACCTGTCGATAACTAAATAAAGACTGGCAATCTAAGTTTATAAATGCACGTTTTTAACACAGTATGTACCGAGGTTAGCCCTAAAGAATAATTGCTTATCATTGCGCCCTAGTATTCTATATTTACAAATAGCAGGTATAAAAAAACCGCATCTAATGCGGTTTTTTAATCAAGCTGTTTTACGAGTCTTGCTTTGGTGAGTCCACGCTCTCTTCTTGAGGTTGCTTATCAGCAGGCTCTGCCTCTATTGCTTGTTCAGCAACAGGTGCTGGGCTTAGCTCAGTTGTAACAGGCTGCGTTTGATAAAACTTAGCGCCTGATTCAGCCATACTTACTAACGTATCGCACGGAGCAAAGTTCGCATTGCTATTAGCCAAAGTAGACATTTCAGAGCTTACTTTACTTGCGCCCAATTTATCCATGTAGCTAAACGGTCCACCTAAAAACGGTGGGAAGCCAATGCCAAATATAGCGCCAATATCGCCATCACGTGGGCTGGCAATAATGCCATCGTCTAAACAACGTACTGCTTCGTTAAGCATTTGTGATACACAACGCTTAGCAATCTCGCTTTTATTTAAACGCGGAGCAGGTGTCACACCTAGTAGCTCATACACTGACTCGTCAACTTTTTTGCTCTTTTTATCGTACTCATAAAAACCACGACCCGTTTTACGGCCTAGGCGTTTTGAATCAATCATACGAGAAAATGCATCTGGCGCTTTAAATCGCTCGCCTAATTCTTTTTCAAGAATTGGGGCAATTTTAGAGCCTATATCGATCCCTACTTCGTCAAGTAAAGCAAGCGGCCCCACTGGGAAGCCAAACTCTACAAGGGCTGCATCTATTTTTTCAATTGGCTCACCGGCAAGCATTAAATTAGCCGCTTCATTTACATAAGGCGCTAAAATACGATTTACGTAAAAACCAGCCATATCTTTTACCACAATGGGCGTTTTACCTTGCTTACGAGCAAAGTTAACGACACGTGCTATGGTCTCTTGTGACGTGCCTTCATGTGGAATAATTTCCACTAGTGGCATTTTTTCAACTGGCGAGAAGTAATGCAGACCAATCACGTTTTCTGGACGCTGCGCCTGCGCTGCAATTTGTGAAATAGGCAGTGATGACGTGTTACTAGCAAAAATAGTATTGCTTTGACATTGCTGCTCTATATCAGCAACCATACCTTGCTTTAAGGCTAGGTCTTCAAATACAGCTTCCACTACTAAATCAATGTGTTTAAAGCCGCTGTAGTCAGTAGTACCGGTAATACGGTTCATGGTTAACTGCATATCAGCTTTAGACATAATACGGCGCTTAAGGCGCTTATCTAAAATTTTGTAGGTGTAGTTCATGGCATTACTAATGCCCTGTTCTGCAACATCTTTAATACGCACAGGTACTTTGGCTTTTACTGCGCTTACATGCGCAATACCAGCACCCATTAAGCCACCACCTAAAACAGCTGTTTTACTAATAGCCGGCGCATCATCGTGAAGCCACTCTTTTTTCATTTCCGTGGTTGCAAAGAAAATACTACGCAGCGCTTTAGATTCATCGCTCATTACAAGTGTTGCAAAACTTTCAGCTTCTGTTTTGTATGCTTTTAATTTATCAAGCTCTACACTTGCACGCACAGCCTTAATAATTGCAAGCGGTGCAGGATAATGTCCGCCAGTTTTTTTAAGGACGTTTTCTTTCGCCTTTTTAAAGATAAAGTTACGACCAAACGGGTTTGACTCTAGCAATTTGCTTACTTTATCAAGCTTAGGCTCTTTATCTGCTGGCTTTTTCTTAGCTGCAAATTCTTTAGCAACTTTTAACAATACACTTTGTGGTACTACATCATCTAATACGCCCGCTTTTTTAGCTTGCTTAGGGCGAATCTGCTTACCTGTTAGCATCCACTCTAGCGCTTTTTGAATGCCTACAATTTTAGTTAAACGCTGCGTACCGCCACCACCTGGTAATAAACCAAGTTGAACTTCAGGCAGGCCTACTTTAGTAATATCGCTATCCGTGCCTACGCGGTAATCACACGCTAAAGCAAACTCTAAACCACCACCAAGCGCCGCACCATGAATTGCGCTAACCGTTGTGTAAGGTAGCTTTGTCATATCAAAAAAGGCTTGATGACACAGCTCACTGATTGCTAAAGCATCTTCACGTTTTTGCACGCTATCAAGCATTTTTACATCAGCGCCCGCGATAAAGTTATCGCTTTTACCACTAATAAATACCATACCCTTTACTGACTCTTGCTTGGCTTCTTCAAGTAAAGCTTTTAAGTCATCAGCGAATGAGTCGCGCAGAGTGTTCATTTTTTCACCCGGCACATCAATGGTTACTACGGCAATTTTGTTTTCATCTACCGTTAAATTAAATACTGAATCTGTCATTACGCGCTCTCCAATACAAAGGCTGCACCTAAACCACCAGCAGCACACGCTGTTGTTAATGCTAAACCGCCACCACGACGTTTAAGCTCGTGTAAGCTTTGCGTAATTAAGCGAGCACCGGTTGCTGCAAATGGGTGACCATATGCCAGTGAGCCGCCGTTAACGTTAAACTTATCCATGTTAATTTCGCCAATTGCTTTGCTACGACCAAGTTTTTCTTGCGCAAACTTATCTGATGCAAACATTTTCATGTTAGCCAGCGCTTGTGCTGCAAATGCTTCATGCATTTCAATTAAATCTAAATCAGCAAGCGTAATACCAGCCCTATCAAGTGCGATAGGCGTTGAATGCGCTGGGCCCATTAGCATATCTTGCTCTACACCAATTGCCGAGAACGCAAAACTGCGCACATAACCTAAAATTTCGTAGCCTAGTGCTTTTGCTTTGCTTTCGCTCATCATCAGTACCGCTGCTGCACCATCGGTTAAGGGTGTTGCGTTTGCTGCGGTAACCGAGCCATGTTGGCGGTCAAATACCGGTTTAAGCTTAGCGTAGCCTTCAACGGTAGAATTTTTCCGGATGTTATTATCTTCTTCAATAAAGCTTTTGTATGGCGGCAAGTGCGCCGTCATAACTTCATCTTTTAACTTGCCATCCGCCCATGCCTGGGTTGCAAGTGAATGCGAGCGATGCGCGAGTGCATCTTGATCTTCACGGCTAATGTTGTGTGTTTTAGCCATTTGCTCAGCTGTTTGCCCCATAGAAAGACCCGTCGAGTACTCGGCAACCGCTGGCGGTACTGGTAATAAATCTTTTAAACGCAGTTTTGAAAATATTTTTAAGCGCTGGCCTAAGGTACGCGCTTTGTTTAAATCAACTAAGCTACCTGCCAATTTTTTACTTACGCCAATAGGCAGCACTGAAGATGAGTCAGCACCACCAGCAATACCTACATTTACAGAGCCTGCCATAATAGACTCAGCTACATTGGCAATGGCCTGAAAGCTGGTAGCACACGCACGCGATACAGAATACGCGTCTACACCAACTGGCATACCCGTACCTAATACTATTTCACGCGCAATATTTGGCGCTTCTGGCATTTGCACTACTTGACCAAATACAAGTTGATCGATTTCTGACTTGTCGAAATTTAATCGTTCAAGCATTTCGTTAACCACCAGCTTACCCATATCAAGGGCTGGTACATGGTGAAACGCTGTTGCTTGTTTTGCAAAAGGTGTACGCAAGCCGCTAACGATGGCAATACGGTCGCCCTTTGGTGTTTTTAGTATGTTTTGCTCAGACATTTATGCTCTCCCGCTGACAGGTCTGACCTGTTTGTTTTCCTCGATTCTAAACAACCCGTGTGCTAAAGCCAATAGATAAACACAAATTTATACAAAAGCACTAAAGCTAGATATACACATAGTGCTTAATATTGACTACCACAATAGGCTTTTTTACGCGTTTTTACAAAGATTTGTGGTACGCTAAAAACCGTTAAAAAATAACGAACTATTTTTAAAAATACAGTCTAACTCTTGAGTTACTCACTTATAAACCTTATAACTAGGTCAGTATTAATCACCTAAAACAAATTAGGTACAAACCCAGCTGACGAGGAAGTCTATTTATTATGGCAGCTAACGCATTCAAACAATTAAAAACGTACTTAGATACACAAATTATTGGCCAGCCAGAGCTTACTCAAGCACTCCTTATTGCCATTTTAGCTGATGGGCACCTATTAGTAGAAGGCCCACCAGGGCTTGCAAAAACCCGTGCTGTTAACGCCCTTGCTAAAGGCATTGAAGGCTCGTTTCAACGCGTGCAGTTTACGCCCGACTTATTACCTGCAGATGTCACAGGCACCGATATTTACCGCCAACAAACAAGTGAATTTGTGTTTGAAAAAGGCCCTTTATTTCATAACCTTATCTTAGCCGATGAAATAAACCGTGCCCCAGCAAAAGTACAATCAGCGTTATTAGAAGCCATGGCAGAGCGCCAAGTAACGGTAGGTAAAAACACCTACCCGCTTAGCGATTTGTTTATGGTAATGGCTACCCAAAACCCGCTGGAGCAAGAAGGGACTTACCCGCTGCCAGAGGCACAATTAGACCGTTTTTTATTACATTTAAGCATTGATTACCCAGGTGCAGAGCACGAGCTAGATATACTGCGCTTAACCCGTGGTGAAGCGCTTAATGAACACCAAGCGGTAATGCAGCAAATTACCCAAAGCGACTTATTTGCCGCTCGCCAAGCTATTTTAGGTTTGTATTTAGCCGAGCCGCTTGAGCAATATTTAGTACAGCTTATTATTGCCACTCGAGAAGGGGCTAAGTTTGATGAGCAACTTGGCCGTTGGATTGAGTTTGGCGCAAGCCCCCGTGCCACCATTGCACTTGATAAATGTGCCCGTGCCCACGCTTGGTTACATGGCCGTGATTTTGTTGCACCCGATGACATTCAAGCCGTTGTACATAATGTACTGCGCCATCGTATTATTTTAAGCTACGAAGCACAGGCTGATGGCATTACTAAAGATCAGGTGATAAGCCGTATTGTTGAACTTGTAGCCGTACCCTAAGTTATGCAAACACAATTAGACTCAAAGGCGTGGCTAAAGCAAAGCCATAGCCACGGTGTAAATTTAGCGCTAAAAGAGCTTATGTATTACAAAGCAAAAGCGCAATTGCTAGAGCTTGCACCAAAAGTTAAAATTAAAAACAGTTTAGCTGGGCAATACCTTGCGCCTCATAAAGGCCGAGGCATGGAGTTTGCCGAAGTACGCCATTACCAGCAAGGCGATGACATTCGCTCTATTGACTGGCGAGTAACGGCGCGTACCGGCGAAACCCATACAAAGCTTTTTCAAGAAGAAAAAGAGCGCCCTGTGTTTGTATTTACTGATTTTTCAAACTCAATGCTTTTTGGCTCAAAGCTGCTACTTAAGTCGGTACAAGCTGCGCACATTAGCGCGCTAGTTGCATGGTCTGCGTGTCAACGCGGAGATAGAATTGGCGGCATTGTGTTTAACCAGCACTCGCATTTAGAGCTAAAGCCCAGCGCCCGCGAAAAAGCAGTATTAAAGCTGTGTCATAACCTATGCGACAGCCACCAGCAAGCACTTAACAATATAGACAAACAAGCAAGTAATAACTTTAGTGATAATTTAAAGCGCCTTAATCATTTAGCTAAACCTGGCAGCTTAGTGTATTTAGTCTCTGACTTTAATGCCCTTGATGATGCAAGCTTTAAGCAATTAGAAATATTAAGCCGCCACTGCGAGCTGATAGGCTGTCATATAAGTGACCCATTTGAGCATCAGCTCCCTGCGTTTAAACAAACTGTAACGGTAAGTGCAAATAATCAAGACTTTGCCCTTCCACTAATGGACAGTAATTTTAGAAAACGCTTTGCAAAAAATGCCGAGCACGCATTTAGTACTCGCCTTAACCGCTTAACTAAATCAGGCCTTAATTTAATATCATTCAATGCAGCCAGCCCGCTTGAACTGCAATTAGTGAGAAAGTAACCATGCAATCCAATCCACTCGACGGCCTGCACGACATAATAGCACCAAGCCAAGTAAGTTGGTGGCCACTCGCTCCTGCTTGGTGGGTTATTATTGCCCTGCTATTTATAGTAATCTGTGCAGCTGCTTTTTGGTTTTACAAAAATCACAAATTTAAAAAGCCAAAACGTTACGCAATAGATTTAAGTAAAACAGAACAAAACCCGCTCACCCTTCATATTATTTTAAAACGCCTTGTTATTGAGTATTACGACAAACGCCTAGCTGCACAGTCAACCACTAATTGGTGCAATACGCTTAATGCGTTAACGGGTTTAAGCTTTAGCGAGCAGGAAATACTCAGCCTTTATAACACCGAGCAAGCAAACAAAGAACTAACCGACAAGTTTCGCCAAGGTATTAAACAATTTAAGTTAAAGGAGTCAGTACATGTTTGAATTTAGCTGGCCTTGGTTATTTTTATTACTGCCGCTGCCTTTATTACTTTTATTATTAAAGCCAGCTGCAAGTAGCGCACAAACGCGCCTTCGCATTCCTAGCTTTGCTCAACACAATTTAGCCACACACAGCTTTGAACAAGGCACACGTAAGTTAAGTATTTTTGAATGGGCTTTATGGTTATTACTGGTAACAGCGGCTGCAAACCCAACGTGGTTAGATGAGCCTATTTCATTACCTAATGAAGGACGCGATATAATGCTTGCGGTCGATTTATCAGGCTCGATGACCGAACAAGACATGGCCTACAACGGCCAATATGTTGATCGCCTCACTATGGTAAAAGCCGTATTGAGTGACTTTATAGAGCAGCGTCAAGGTGACAGGCTAGGGCTGATATTATTTGGCGATACCGCATTTTTACAAACGCCGCTAACTCGCGATGTTAAAACCGTAAGTAAAATGCTTAGCGAGTCTCAAATTGGCTTGGTAGGGCGCGCCACCGCTATTGGCGATGCGCTAGGTTTATCGGTAAAACGTTTTGCCAATAAAGATAAAAGTAACCGCATTGTGGTGCTATTAACCGATGGGCAAAACACCGCGGGTAATTTAAAACCTGAAGACGCCCTACTCCTTGCCCGCGAAGAAGGAATAAAAGTATATACCATAGGGGTTGGCTCTGATAACCGACGCGGCTTTAGCCTTTTTAATATGGGCGGTATGAGTGGCGGCAGCTTAGATGAAAGCCTATTAAAAGATATTGCCGAACAGACCGGTGGGCTATATTTTAGGGCCAAAGATGTAGCTGGACTTCAGCAAATTTACGCAGAGCTCGATAAGTTAGAGCCAATTAGCGCAGATGAGCAGACATTTCGCCCGCAAAGCTCATTGTTTTACTACCCACTACTTATTGCTATTTTGCTCATTAGTTTAAAAATACTGTTAAGCACCTTACGTGCATTAAAGGAGCCTAGCTAATGGACTTTACATTTATTCGCCCCGCTGTTTTGTGGCTTTTAATACCAGCGCTGGCTTTGTTTTTTATCGCCTTTATTAAGTATAAAAAACAAAGCGCAGATAACCTAATAGCGGTTCATTTGGCGCCGTTTATTATGAACGAGTCAAACACTAAAGCCAGCCAACCACTCTGGTTGGTTGCTGTATTTTGCTGTTTAGCGATTATGTTTAGTGCAGGCCCAAGCTTTGAAGAAAAACAGGTTCCTGTATTTCAAAGTAAAAGCGCTCGTGTAATTGTAATGGATATGTCGTACTCAATGTACAGTACCGATATAGCACCAAATCGTTTAATGCAATCGCGCTTTAAGGCACTCGATATGATTGAGCTATTTAAAGAAGGCGACACGGCTTTAGTTGCTTATGCCGGCAGTGCCTATACTATTTCGCCACTCACAAACGATGCCACTACGCTTAGCAATTTAATTCCGAGTTTAAGCCCTGACATTATGCCCGATAAAGGCTCGAATGTTTTAGCTGGCCTTGATATGGCAAAGGAGCTTTTAACACAAGCAGGCTATATTGATGGCGATATAATATTAGTTACCGATGGCATAGACCAAGAAGAACAAAGTGATATTACAAGCTTTACCAGTAATTCCTCTTATCGGCTAAATATATATGGCGTTGGCACAGAGCAAGGCGCGCCGATTAAATTACCTGAAGGCGGCTTTTTAAAAGACAGCTACGGTCAAATAGTCATTCCTACTATTAAT
Source organism: Pseudoalteromonas sp. P1-13-1a (assembly GCF_001401875.1). Classification (NCBI taxonomy): domain Bacteria; kingdom Pseudomonadati; phylum Pseudomonadota; class Gammaproteobacteria; order Alteromonadales; family Pseudoalteromonadaceae; genus Pseudoalteromonas; species Pseudoalteromonas sp. P1-13-1a. The sequence goes on from NZ_LKDV01000002.1 coordinate 208,429, forward strand.
ATTAGCCGCTTAAAAAGCCTAGCGACGCGAAGTGGTGGAAAGTTTGCCCTTTACCAACCTAGCAGCAGCGACATAGCTACTTTTGCACCAAGTGCCAATAGTGAGTTATTAAAAGATGAAAAACAAAGCCATGCCCTTTGGCGTATAGACGCCGGTATATACGGGTTACTTATTTTACTGCCCTTAGGTCTTTATTTATTTAGAAGTGCAGCATTTTTAGGGGCCTTTTTGGTACTCAGCGTTTTGCCAACCCAGCAAGCAAGCGCATTAGAGCTCCCCTCTTTTTTAAAAAATACTGATCAGCAAGCACTTGATGCTTATAAAAATAAAGATTTTGAACAGGCCGCCAATGCCGACTCAAGCAGCTTAAAAGGGGCCGCATTGTACCAACAAGGTAATTTTGATGCCGCACTAGAAGCCTTTAGTAATGATAAATCAGCCACTGGTTTTTATAACTATGCCAACGCGCTTGCCAAATCAGGACAGCTAGAACAAGCCATAGATGCTTACAAACAAGCACAAACGTTACAACCTAACTTTAGCGAAGCCGCTGATAACCAAGCTTTGGTTGAGCAGTTGCTCGAGCAGCAACAGCAGCAACAGCAAGAGGGTGATTCGCAAGATAATCAGCAACAATCTGCTCAAAGTGAGCAACAAAACAATCAGCAATCAGATCAAAGCCAACAAGGTGAAAATAGCGATTCTCAATCAGAGCAAAGCCAAGGCGAACAATCACAAGATCAGCAAGGTGAGCCAAGTGATGAGTCTGACACTGAGCAAGACCCACAAAGTGCTGAGTCGGGTTCACAATCAGATAAACAAAATGAGCCAGACCTACAAACTCAGCCACAAGCTAATCAAGAGCAAAAACAGCCTGAGCAAACAAACGAAGAACAGGCTGAAAATGCTCAGCCGCAAACAGCGCAGCAGCAAACGTTAACAGATGAGCAAAAGCAAAACGCCCAACAACAAGCCGCGCAAGCACAAGCCCGTGAGCTCACCAACGAAGAGAAAGAAAAAGCCCAGCAGCTTAACCAGTTATTAAGAAAAGTACCGGACGATCCGGCAATTTTATTACGGAATAAAATGCAATTAGAAGCCCAAAAAAGACAATATCAACGTCGCCCTACAGGAGTAGAAAAATCATGGTAATGCGATTATTTTGCTGTTTATTGCTATTAAGTGCGATGCCATCATGGGCCGCCACCAAATTAGAGGCAAGTGTAGATAAAAACCCAGTCCTTGCTGGCGAATTTTTTATGCTTAACATTTCAGTGGACGACACAATAAAAACCGAGCAACCCGACACCTCGGTGTTACTTAAAGACTTTGTCGTTGGGCCCACAAGTTTGAGTACGCGCACCAACATTATAAATGGCAGTATTAATAAGCAAACAACGTGGTCTGTAAAGTTAATGACCCGTAATGAGGGCGAATACACCATTCCAGCCTTTACCGTGGCAGGTTTAAGCTCGCAACCTATAAAATTAAAAGTGGCTAAACGCGCAGCCGATGCTGATAAAAATAACGATATTTTTTTAAAAACATCGCTCTCAAGTGACGCGTTGTTTGTTCAAGAAGCTGGCGTATATACGATTAAACTCTACCTAGCAAAAGAGCTACTTGATGGCAGTTTAAGTACACCCACCATGGAGGATGCCCAACTTACTCAATTAGGTAAACAAACCGAAAGCTATGAGCTTGTAGATGGTAAACGTTATTTAGTGATCACCCGAGAATACTTACTACAACCGCAAAAAAGTGGTGTATACACTATTACAGGCCCTACATTTCAAGGCCGTGTACAACAAAACTACCGCCAATTAGAGGTGTCGGCTTTAGGGGATGATCAGCAACTTGAGATAAAACCTATCCCAGCAAACTATAAAGGCGCATGGCTGCCCAGTGAGTTAGTTAATATTGATGAGCAGTGGCAACCTGATGAAAATACAGTAGAAGTTGGCACACCTATTACACGCACTATTACCTTAACCGCATTAGGGGTTACTAAAGAGCAACTGCCTGAAATTGATATGAAAACCATTACGGGAATTCGCAGTTATCCCGACGAGGTAGAAACAAACAATGCCGTAAGAAACGGACGGGTTGTATCTCAGCAAACAGCGTCATTTGCGTTATTACCACAAAAAGCAGGTACCTACACCCTACCTGAAATAACATTGCCTTGGTATAACACCAAAATAAACCGTATTAGCTATGCTAAATTACCTGAACGTACTATAACCGTAACACCAAGCGCCAATGGTATAAACCCAAGCACTGCTACAAACGCTCCCCTTAATACAGGTGAGCCAAATTTGCCTGACAATAATCTAAGTAATACAGAGCAGCACAATACAGCAGTAGCCACGTCGCAAAGTGTTATTCCGCTTTGGTTAATTATTGTTGCCGTGCTGGGGTATATTTTTTGGATAATCACTGCAATTTTTTATTGGCTAAGCCGTTCTACTAATAATGAGCAAAAAAATAACAGTGCATCTGTAAATAAAGCCCAACCGCTTTCATTAAACGCGCTTAAAAATGCAGCCAAATCAAATAACCTCAATGCATTTTACAGCGAACTAAATGAAGTAGCGATTAAGCTTACGGGCAAAAAAGTAGCTGCGATAGACACGTTAATACACAACATCAATAATGATGAGCTGGCAATACAGACCAACCGTTTACGCTCAGCTCTTTATGCTAATAACAACGCAGATTTCGATCTTAATGCTATTATTAACATAATTGAACAGCACCAAGTTCAACACGCAAAGTCGCAACAAGCTGTATTAAAAGACCTTTATTAAAAAATTGATAAGTTCAGGTCTTTGCATGCATTAAATGATAAATTTTAACTAAAAAAAGTAATTATGCTTGGAAAGAAAAAATCAAATAATCAGGTCTTAGTTGATATGGCAGAGAAACAAAAGCGCTATGAAGCCTTGGTTCATGTATACAATAAGGAGCTTTATCGCTTTGCTTATTGGTTATGCCGTGACCCCCATATTGCAGATGACTTAGTACAAGAAACGTTTTTACGTGCTTGGCGCTCGCTTGACTCATTATTGGATCAAAAAGCCGCCAAGCCATGGCTGCTCACTATTTTGCGTAGAGAAAATGCGCGTCGCTTTGAGCGCAAGCAATTTGACTACAGCGATGTAGAAAACGATACACTTGTCGATGAAACCAGCCATTCGTTAGATGATGAAATGGAGCAAACGGTTATCCAACGCCAAATTTCACTGCTATCTGACGAATACAGAGAACCCTTACTTCTGCAAGTTGTTATGGGTTGCTCTGGTGAAGAAATAGCTGAGATTCTCGATTTAAATAAAAACACGGTTATGACCCGTTTATACCGTGCCAGAAACCAACTTAAAGAGGCTTTAAGCCGTGATGATGAACAACTTAAAGGGGCATCAAAATAATGGATGAACTTGAGTTTCGTCGACGCACTATTGCGCAGCCAAACGATTTAGAAAAGGAGCTTTTAGAGTTTGCTAAAGAAAGCTCTGAGCGACAAAACTTTATTAACGACATGAAAGACTTTGATAAACACATTCAAGATGCGTTAGATGTGCCCGTGCCTGAAAACCTTGCTGAGCGTATTATTTTAAATACGTCGTTGAAAGAAAAAGCGATTCAAGAGGAACAAGCCTCAGGGGGTAACGTTGTAGATGCACGCTCTCGGTTTAAATTTGACCGTGTTCATTTAGCGTTAGCCGCGTCTTTTTTTGTGGCCATTGGTGCGTTCTTTTTTAGCACAGAACAACACATTGCCCACGCAGCAGGTGAACATGCCTTAACCCATGTTTACCATGAAATTAGCGCCCTTGAAAAAACCGATGCTATTAGTTTACAAAGCGTCAACGACAAGCTTGCACTACTTGGCGCTCATATAGAAGAGCTGCCTGGTAAGATTACTTATGCAATGTTTTGCGATTTCAAAGGAGAAAAAGGTTTGCACTTAATTTTTGAGTCAGACTTTGGCCCAATGACAGTGTTTATTGTCCCTTCTGAAAATAAGTCGTTTGGGTTTGGCGAAGATGATTTTCATGATTCTCGTTTTGCAGGGCATATTAATCGAGGCGAAAAAGCCGATACTATTTTAGTGGCAAATACCGGCGCGCCAATTAATGTGTACAACGAGCGGGTTACCAATGCTATTCGTTGGCTATAACTTTATTGTTATTTTAAAAGCGCTTAAATAAGCGCTTTTTTTGTGCCTATAAATAATTACCACTGTTTACTTATCACTCGATCACGTTGATTTTAAGCGTAATTTATTAAGTTCTACAACAAAGTAAATTATAATTCCTGCTCGATTTAAATTAAGGAATTTCATGAAGAACATCATCGTTATATTTACTTTACTAGCACTACTTTGTACTGCCAGTTTTGATGTACATGCACGTAAAAAATTTGGTAGCAGCAAACGCGGCAAAACCCCAACAACTCAACAAACCGCACAAAAGCAAAAAGCTGACACGACAACACAAGCCCCGGCTACTAAAGCTAAGTCGAATAAAAAAGGCATAATGGCGGGTGTACTAGGTGGACTTTTAGCCGGTGGGTTAATTGCAGCAATGTTAGGTGATAATTTTGAAGGGTTTCAGCTATTGGAAATGATTTTATTAGCTGGAGCTGCATTTATTATATTTAAGCTTGTTATGGGCTTTATACGCGCTAAACAACCCCCGCAGCTTGCTGGCAATAATATGGGGCAAAATGCATTTAAACACGCTCAATCTGAGCAGCCTATAAATCATAGGTTTGCTCAGCAAAGCACTAACGCAGAACAAGTGCCTTATAACTTACCACCCAATTTTGACGTAAATGGCTTTTTACAAGGTGCGCGTAGCCATTACCATACGCTACAAATAGCATGGAACAATGCTGATTATGCAACGATGGCTGAATACCTAAGCCCAGAGTTAGCACAAGAATTTAAAGCAGAACGCGAAGCGATTGAAAGTGTAGACACTGAAGTTATGTTTATAGATGCAGAGCTTGTTCGCGCCGATACAACAGCGAGCGCTTGGCAAGTAAGTATTCGCTTTAAAGGTAAGTACCGTGATTTAGGTGATAAAAAAGAAGAGCCAATTTTAGAAATTTGGCACCTTGAGCGCTCAACATCAAATGATGCACCATGGCTGATTGTTGGTGTTGAAGACTTAATTGAAAGCTAAGCTCATTTTAATACCAATCCGCATAATTAAGTGATCTATTTTGAGGAGGGGTATAAATTAAAAAAACCGCACAACCTTTGGTTAGTGCGGTTTTTTACTATTTAGCAGACGGTTTATTTACAAACGTCAGCGACAGCATTTGCAAAGTATTCAATGTTTGCATCGCTAATACCGGCTACGTTTACGCGGCTAGAACCAACAATGTATATACCATATTCTTTTTGTAGGCGCGCAATTTGCTCTTTATTAATGCCTAAGAAAGAAAACATACCATGCTGGCGTTCAATAAACGAAAAGTCTTGCTCTATTTCTTTTGCTGCTAAGCTTTCTTTGATTAAGCTACGTAAACCATTAATACGATTACGCATTTCATCAAGCTCACTGTGCCACATTTGTGTAAGTTCTGTGCTGCTTAAAATAGTGTTTACAATGTCGGCACCGTGCGCCGGTGGCATTGAATAAATACTACGTACAACGCTTAATAGCACAGAGTTTGAAATATCTGCGGTTGCAGCGTCTTTTGCAATAATAGAACACGCACCAATACGCTCACGGTATAAACCAAAGTTTTTAGAACAAGACGAACAAATAATTAGCTCTTCTACCGCATCAGCTAAAATGCGAAGCCCACGTGCATCTTCTTCAAGTGATGAGCCAAAACCTTGATAAGCAATATCAATAAGTGGTGTAAAGCCGACTTCTTTTGCAAGCTGAGCAACGGTGTTCCATTGTGTCTCGTTTAAGTCCATACCACTTGGGTTATGACAACATGCATGAAGTAGCACAATGTCCCCTTTTGGTACTTGCTTGAGGGTGTTTATCATGTCGTCAAACAATAAGTCTTTGTTTTCGTAATCGTAGTATGGGTACTCTTTAACGTTTAAGCCTGCTGCTTCAAACAAGCTAATGTGGTTAGCCCATGTTGGTGTAGTTACCCATACTGTTGCGTCTTTATTGCAACGTTTAATAAACTCAGCCGCAACGCGAAGTGCACCTGTACCACCTGGTGCTTGTGCAGTACGTACGCGGTTAGCTAAAAGTGCTTGGTGCTCACCTAGTAATAGGTTTTCCATTTTTTGACAGTAGTCTAAGTTACCCGCTAAACCAATGTAAGATTTGCTTGTTTCGTTTTCTAAACGAAATGCTTCAGCTTTTTTAACCGCTTTTAATACCGGTGTGTTGCCTTGCTCATCTTTATAGACACCTACACCTAAATCAATTTTGTTAGGGTTTGTATCTTGTTTATAGGCTGCCATAAGGCCAAGAATAGGATCTGTTGGTAATGGTTTTAATTCTGAGAACATTAGCTATCTCTTATCATTAATTAGGGGTTGGCTGTTGTAGTAAGCTTAACATAAAAGCTTACCTTCTTGGCTAGTGATATTTACACTAGAAAGTGAGGAATTTTAATGCAGCACGCAATTAATACAGCCAGTGTACGGCTATCAAAAAAGTCGTTACTAAATGCCTCCGCATCAACAATACCGACGCACTCATGTTGATCATTAAACAAAGGTAAACAGGTTTCAGCTTTTACTTTAGGGTCGCACGTATAGTACTCGCCTCCTTGTGCTAAATAGCTCTCAACGTTGTTAATTACACGCCCACGCTTAGATAACGCAACTTGTACATTATTACTGCCTGCTGCAAAAGCATCAGTGAGAGGAAACAGTGGGCGGCTTGGCGCGCCTTGATACGCCAGTTTTAATAATTGCGGGCCTTGAGCTGTGTCAATTGCCTGATAAATACCATACCAATCGACCTGTGTTTGCTGGGCTATGTAATTAACTATATTTTGCAGATTTGCTAGTTTTTGCTCGTTTTGTGAAGTCGCGCTCACGTGTTCGGTGAGCTTAAATGGCTCATCTTGTAAATAACCAAACAAACTACATGCGCCGCCTTCACCAAGTTCAGGAATTTGATACTCCCAACGCACAGACGGCAACGCGCTCTGAGCAATATACTGTTCTAGCTGCTCTAGCTCTTTGGCAATTAATTGTGGGTCTATGTTTAATTGCGCAATATCAAGGTAAGAAGAAATCATTTGGCCATCCATACATCTAAAATTTTTTAGATAATACCACGGAAATTTTTTCTGAGCTATAGCAACTTATAACACAGTTCGACTTGGTTACCACTTGCGTTATACGTCACTTTTTCAGCCACTTCTTCGAGTAACGATAAGCCGCGACCAAACTCTGCGTTGAGTTCGGTACGTTTTGAAGAGTCACTTGAAAATCCCCTACCCGAGTCACAAATAATAAAGTACAAGCACAAGGTATCTGGGCAATAACGCATATCAATAATGATCATCGCCTCTTTCATTTTGCTCAGTGCTTGCTCTCTTAATTCATAGTATTTAAAAAAGCCATCGTCTTGTTTTTTTATGTCTGAATCTAGGCCTAATACACCGTGATCAAGTGCGTTGTTGTATGCCTCAGAAAGTAATAAAAATATATTTGAGCGATGCGACCTAAGCCCCTCAACACTGCTTAATACATTAACAACATCATACACAGGGTCTGTGCATTTAATTTGCTGCGCGTTTAAGCTAAGTGAAAAGTTAAACGCTAAATTAGAATACGCTTCTTTGGCCTCAGGCTCTGGGGTTAGTGGCAAACAATTAAGCAGTACTAAGCTTAAGTCGTCTAATTGCTCGCTACCATTGGCAAAAGTATTTACATTATCTATAACGCGCTGGCTGCTGATCATCGGCTTGCTTTTTAGTGCAGCTAAAAAGCGCTGCTCACCATAAAAAATATCAGCATCGTTGTTAGTTTCTATTATGCCGTCAGTTGAAAGCACTAAGCGGGTGTTTTTATCAACTTCTAAATTAATTAGCTCGTATTCAAATTCATCACTGTCTAAAATCCCCAGCGCCATGTGTTGCGATTCAAGCGTTTGCTTTACTTCACCATCAGTATTTATTAAGTAGGCATCGGGCAAGCCGCCCAACCAAGCTGAAATACTTTTGCCTGACGCACTGAGCTCAATAATGGTCGCCGCACAAAACATATGCTCCGGTAGTAAACTGTGCAGCAATATATTAATTTCAGAGGCAATATCATTAACCGCCATGCCTTTTTGCACCATAGTATAAAACACTCGAGATGCTGGCAGCGCGCCAATAGCAGCAGCTAAACCATGGCCGGTAAAATCCCCCAACATGCAATATAAATTGCCAATTGGACTTTGCGCGACTAAAAACATGTCACCGTTAAACATAGAAGCAGGAGACAGGCTAAAGTCTAAATGATCGTTAAATTTATCTTGGTTTTCGAGCGAATTATTAAAAATGTGCTCAATAATTTCGTGCTCGCGCTCTATTTGATTGCGATGATACTCAAGTAAAGTGTTCTGTTGGTGGGCTTTTTTACTTAATTCACGGGTACGGCTATGCGCCTTTATTTTTGCGTTTAAAATTACTTTTTCAAACGGCTTTTGAATAAAGTCATCCCCGCCTACCTCTAAACAACGCTCAAAGCTGTTTTGATCCTCAAGCGAAGTAATAAAAATTATAGGTAGGTAAACGTCGTTATAGCGCTGCTTTATTCGCTTTGCGGCTTCAAAGCCATCCATTACCGGCATAAGCACATCGAGTAAAACAATATCAATGGCTTCTTTTTCTAGCACTTCTAGCGCTTCGAGACCGTTAAACGCTATTGATATTTTATAGTTTTCCTCAAGCAGCATTTTTTCCAGTAGGATGCGATTAAGTGCTTGATCGTCAACAATAAGTACGTGGGTCATTAGTTAATATCAAACTTTTTGTCAAAACGTGATATTTGCAGTATTTTTTTAAGCTGAGGCTGACAGTTACTAATCTCTATAGTTTGTACTTGGCTTTCAATGGTTTTTTTCATGTTAAGCAACATACCTAGTGCAGAACTATCCATGTAGTCGGTCTCTCTTAAATCGATAATCACTTTATTTGTTTTAGGCTCAATTTGCGCATAAGCTTGGCGAAATGATTGCACTAAATTAAAGTCAAATTTGCCTTTAATTTGTATCGTTAAAGTACTTTCATCAACCGATAAACTCTTTGTTAAACTCATTCTAAACTCCAATTATATTTCCTTTGATCTAAATATAACCTGTTAAAAGTATTTAGCAAAAATAAAAACACTCGCCAGTAAATTTGTTATTATTTAGTACATCAATAAAAACGTTTATTTAGGTAAATTATGAGTGATGACCGCTTAGTATATTCCACCGACATGGGCCGAATTAGCCAACCAAAGGTTGAGCAAGAACCCACTGCAAAACTATTTAAAGATGGCTTTATCCGCATAGAGCGCCAAACGAAGGGCCGTAAAGGAAAAGGTGTCATGTTGGTGGTAGGTATAGACCCAAAAGCACACGATCTAAAAAAGCTAGCTAAAACAATAAAAAGCAAAATGGGCCAAGGTGGCGCCGTAAAAGAAGGCATTATTGAAGTTCAAGGCGATGATCGCGAAAAATTAAAAGGGATTTTAGAAACCCTTAAATTTAAAGTAAAAATTGCGGGTGGTTAAACCCGCAACCTTTTATTTGCTACTAACACTATTAGGTTCATCATTTAATTTTTTGTACAACGCTGAGAGCTCTTTCTCAGCAACCGGTTTGCTGTAATAAAATCCCTGCACAATATAACAATTATTATTTTGCAAAAACTCTATTTGCTCTTTGGTTTCGACCCCTTCTGCAACTACGTCTAATTTAAGTTTTTGCGCCATGGCTATAATAGCGGCGGTTATTTCCATATCATTAGGGTCGGTTGGAATATCTTTTACAAACGAGCGGTCAATTTTTAATATGTCGACCGGGAATCGTTTTAAGTAACTTAGTGACGAATAACCTGTACCAAAATCATCAATAGAAATTGAAATACCTAACGCTTTAAGTTCGTGTAACTGCGTTATGGCCGCTTCAACATTACCCATTAACATACTTTCGGTCAGCTCTAAGTGAAGTCGTTTAGGGCTTACACCTGTTTGCTTAATAATATTGCTTAACATAGGGACTAAATTAGCGTCTTTAAACTGCCGTGCCGATAAATTAATCGATACGTTGTTATCACGACCCTCTTTAGCTAAACGCACGGCAAACTCGCAAGATTGTTGTAATACCCACTCACCAAGCTCAACAATAAGCCCTGTTGCCTCAGCAATAGGAATGAACTTAGTCGGTGAAATAAGTCCTTCTATTGGGTGGAACCAACGCAGTAGCGCTTCATAACCAACTACATGTTGAGTTAATGAATTAATTTGCGGCTGATAATAAACCTCAAACTGTTTTTCTTTAATTGCATGGCGTAATTCATTTTCAATGAACAGCCTTTCATTGGCAGCTGCGTTAAGCTCTTGACTATAAAAATGGTAAGTATTACGCCCTTTTGCTTTTGCCTCGTACATTGCTAAATCAGCATGCTTTAAAAGCTGATCCTCTTCTAGGCTATCGTATGGGGCCATTGTAATACCAATACTGGCGCTGACTATCACTTCGTTATTGCCAAGCTTTATAGGCACGTTAAGTGTTTTTTGAATGGTGTTTGCCACATCGCTAGCATGCTCTTGGCTTTCAATACCGCTGAGTAAAACAGCAAATTCGTCGCCACCCAAACGGGCAATAGTATCTTCAGCGCGTAACCGTGCTTTAAGACGATTAGCCACTTCAATTAACAGCTGATCCCCCGCATCATGCCCTAACGTATCGTTAATGCGCTTAAATTCATCTAAATCAAAGTAAAAAAGGGCAAATGCATAATGGCCGCGCTCAGCCAAAGCCATTGATTTACGCAACTGCATTCTAAAAAAGGTTCGGTTTGCTAAGCCCGTTAACGTGTCAAAGTACGCAAGCTGCTCCATTTTTCGCTGGCTTTCTTTAACAAACGAAATATCTTGCGCGGAGGCTACGTAACTGGTGATCTCACCGCCGTCTTCGCGAATAGGAGAAACACTTAAAGACACCCAAATAGGCTGCTTATCATTACCTTGAATCAAGGTATCCCCCCGCCAGTAATTTCTACTGCGAAGGTCGATATTGATGTCTTCGACTAAAATAGCCATCTCTGATGCAATAATATTCAAAAGTGGGGCGCGATTAAAATGGCTTTCGGGGTAGCCTGTCATTTCAAGCATTTTGGGATTTACATATTCAATCACAAAATCTTCATCCGTTATCACAACCCCAGTCCCTGAGAAAGCAACAGCCTTTGAGAGTTTGTTAGCGGCTTTTTCAGCGATTTCTTTTTCTGTAATTCGCTGATTTAACCCATCTATAAGCTTACGAATTTCTACGGTCATATCTCTGAACGAGCCGTTCAGTGTACCTATCTCATCTTTATTCTCAGGCGGGAACTCAGTTAATAATTGCCCTTTACCAAACCCAGTAACCGCATGCACTAATGTGTGTATTCTGCGAAGCACTAGCTGATACAGCGCTTGATGTAACAATAAGGCAACCAGTACCGCATAAAGCACAAACAAGCCAAAAAATTTCAGTTTTAAATCTTGCAGAGCTGAGAGCGTTGATGAGCGTTTTTTGTAAACCCCAATATACCAGTCTAACTTGTCAATTTTACGAATATTAATAATGTGTGCTTCATCGTTTTGTACAAACGAATTAGCATACTCTGGTAATTTCATGGTAATTGCTTCATTTATAATGGCTTGCAATTGCGGATTAACAAATTCGTTTGTGGTTATGGTTTTATCTTTACTGCCATAGCTTGCTTGTAGCGCAGGATTAAGACTCGGATGTGCAAGTAGCTGACCTTTTTTATCAAATACCAGTAAATGCTTTTCTTTATCTCCAACGGGTAAAAAAGAAATCAACGTATTTAAATCAATATCGCTGCCCGTCACACCTAAGAATTCATTGTCTACATACAAAGGAACGAGCAAACTAATGACCCATTTATGCCACACTTTATCGTAATAAACCTTAGACCAAACGGGCCCTCTGCTCGGGTTTAAATCACTTTGAACATACTTAAATGTGGCACCATTAGAACCCCTTAGTTCAGGCGGAGCGTTTAACGCCCAATTTGGAGGCGAAACACGGATGAAATCATCTTTGGTGATCATATAAAAATTAAAAAAGTCGTGAATTAGGGTTGGTGAAATAATTTTCCATAACGACTCTGAGTTATTGAATAAGCGCTTGTAAAAAGGAGAGTAATGCTGCTGAGGAAGAAATGCAGCTGAGAGGCCATCACTTGATGCACTGCGAATAGTGCCGTCACTATTAAATTGTAATTGGGTTTTGTTAGATAAATTAATTGCTGAGCTTTCGCTAAATAGCTGCTCTGAGACAACATTATTGGCTTGCTTGGCAACAGCCGACTTTGTTTTAATTAATGCGTCAAATTGCCTGATGAGTAATTCAGTAGAGCTTTTAAGTACTTCATGCTCTTCAAAAACTAATTGTTTCTCTTCAGATTTAAGCATCAGCGCGGCAGCGCACACACCGGCAATTAAACAAATTGCAGATATAAGCAATGACAGCTTTACACTCAAAGAATTTAGTCCAAAACGCGATGGAGGGCGTCTATACACCACAGGCCAACCTTATTATTTTAGTTGTTGTTATTTTTAGCTAATACCTGAAATATACCAGATCCCTATTCATATTTATAAACTATTTGTGAATTTTATCTAAAAGTTAGCCTGGAGCTGATAATTCTTCATCATGTTTATTTAAACGGGCTTGCTGGTTGACTTTGCCAGTAACACCTCATACATTAACAGGATGAAAATTATCTTATCTTGCACGTTTTTTTCTTTTTTTAGCTTCTTTTTATAAAAGAGGCTGACCTGTTTGTGAGATAAAATCAATCGAATAGCAAAGCCTCCCACTAGGGAGGCTTTTTTGTTTTAGTTGCGCAGATGCAACTTATTTTTGGAATGAGGAAACCAAAATGACCAACGACGTTTTAAACGCGCTCAGACACGACATTAATGAAATAGATTCAGATTTATTAGTGTTATTAGCCAAACGCCGCCGCATAAGCCACGGTGTAGTAGAGTATAAAATTGCTAATAATAAACCCATTCGTGATGAAGCGCGTGAACTAGCCCTATTAGAAAAGTTAATAGGTTATGGTAAATCGCTTGGTCTTGACGCGTATTATGTAAATAACGTTTTTCAGACTATTTTAGAAGACTCTGTTTTACATCAGCAAGCAATGCTGCAAAAAAACCTTAACCCAGATGCGCTAAGTGAAACACATCGTGTTACTTATTTAGGTGGGCAAGGTACTTACAGTCAACTAGCATGTCATAAGTACTTTAGCCGCCGCCCTGGCAAGTTGGTTGAAATTGGCTGTAGCTCATTTGACGAAATAACAGGCAAAGTAGAAAATGGCCAAGCAGATTTTGGATTACTGCCAATAGAAAACACCAGTTCGGGCAGTATTAACGAAGTGTTTGATTTATTACAACACGCTCAAGTATCAATTGTTGGTGAAGTGACCCACAGTGTAGAGCACTGCCTACTTGCAACCCCAGATACTGAATTAAGCCAATTAACCAAAATTTATGCTCACCCTCAGCCATTTGCTCAGTGCAGTCGCTTTTTACAAGGGCTGGGGGACTTACAACATGAAACCTGTGATTCCACCTCAAGTGCCTTGCAGTCAGCATTAAACACGCCAAATAGTGCGGCTATTGGCTCAGCGCAGGCGGGTAAAAATGTGGGCCTTGAAGTGATAAAGTCAAACCTAGCTAATCAAAGCGAAAACCACAGCCGCTTTATAGTCGTTGCACGCAAGCCACTGCAGGTGTCTAAACAAATACCCACTAAAACCAGCCTCATTATGGCCACTAAACAGCAAGCAGGTTCATTGGCTGATGCGCTAATGGTGTTTAAACAACATCAAATAAACTTAGTTAAACTCGAGTCTCGTCCTGTACCGGGTAACCCGTGGGAAGAAGTGTTTTATGTGGACTTAGAGGCAAACCTTGCCGATAACCAAGTAAAACATGCCTTAGAAGAGCTTAAAGAACATACTCAATATGTACGTGTATTAGGTTGTTACCAAAGTGAATCTTTACAAGCAGTAAGTGTAAATACCTAACCTAATACGTTAATACCAAAAGGGCCTAAATAGGCCCTTTTTTAATCGCTCATTTAAAATATTTTAAACGTATAGCCTAAGTAACTACACATTTTTAACCCTTTTATACCAATCCGCATAATTAAGTGATCTATTTTGAGGATGGATAAACGTGTTGATAGCAAGGCAAAAAATTCGCTATTTAGGTGTGCCCGGCAATTGCTCCTGCATTGCTCTACCTTCTGCATCCATGCAGTCGTAAATGAGAATTTTTTAACGTAGATAGCGACACGTTTAGCCCCTGAAAATGATTAAGTATTAATGCGAATTGGTATTAATCTAATACCTTGGCGTCATTTGCTTTATTTAGCAGACTACGGCTTTGTGTTAAAAAGTGCGCAGTAGAGTCTGAAAAATACGCTTTAGCATCAGCAAATGCATCGATGAGTGCCCCTTTATCTCCCGCTTTTAACTTTTCAAGAGTTTGTGCAAAGGTCTCTTGATACTGCGCTAATAAACTCTCAACATTATCAAACTGGGCCAACATTATATCTGAGTATAGCTCAGGAGATTGCGCAAATAAGCGCCCTACCATCATCAGCTCTAACTGGTAAATAGGAGATGAGCAACTTCTTAGCTCCTCAAGCGTATGGCTTTGCTTTGCTAAAAATTGCCCATAAACAAACGTCGTTAAGTGGCGCATTACTTGTATTATTTGCATTGCTTCATCATGCTTTTTAGCATCTAGCTCAACTAGTTGGCAACCCCATACTTGCAACTGCTGTAGTAAGCCTTTTGCCGCATCATGCGCGCGGCCTTCACACACAACAACGGTTTGTTTAACCCAGTGAGAAATATCAGGGCCAAACATAGGGTGTAAGCCAACAACGGGCCCAGAGTGTGCTGCCTTTAGTGCCTTAATGGGTGATTGCTTAACAGAGGTAATATCAACAAGCAAACAATCATCATCAAGTTTAGGTAGCTTAGCCACCACGGTCTCAAGTGCGTTAATAGGCACACTGATCATCACTAACTTTGCGCCAGCTATAATGGCTTTAGCCTCGCTTTGCTGATCTTTATCTAAAATTTTAACTTCATAACCTGAACGAATAAACTGCTGAGCAAATAACTGGCCCATAGCCCCTTGCCCACCGACAATCACAATAGGTGATAAATTAGGAGCTGCGCAAGCAAGTTTAGCTTGTTGGTTTTGATAGGCTTCGCGCATCATGCGCCTTAATATGTCTTCAACTAGTTCAGGGCTGACTCCTTGCTTAATCGCTTCATCACGACGAGCAGCTAACAAAGCAGCTTCTCTTTCAGGGGCATGCAGGGGAGCACCATTTTGCTGCTTAATAGCCCCAATTTTTTGGGTAATTGCATTTCGCTTTGCAAGTAAAGCAACTAATTGCGCATCGCATTCATCTATGCCATCTCGTAATTGTGATAAATCACTTAATTCAGCCACGTTTCTCATTCCACCTATAAACAACTCATTTCGTAAATTAAAGTTTACATTTAAGTAAACTAATCAATACGTTAAATACTAACAGGATCAAGTATGAGTGAAAAGGCTAATATAGTAATGCGGGTGAAATTTCCCCATACCAATTCGTTTAATTAAGTGATTAATTTTGAGGCTGGAAAAACGTGTTCATAACTAGATAAAAAATCGCTATTTAGTTGTTCTAAGTCAGAATTTTTTAACGTAGGAAGCGATACGTTGAGCCCCACAAAATGATTAAGTATCGATGCGAATTTGTATTAATACAGAGGGATGCTTTTGTGAAGAAATAGTATGTTATTTAATACTTGAAACCAAAACGGGTTGCAATCCTAAGATTGCAACCCGTTTTCTTTGCGTTGATAAACAGCGCGTATTAGTTAAGTTTTTCTCTAATACGTGCAGATTTACCAGAACGCTCACGTAGGTAGTAAAGCTTAGCACGACGAACCGCACCGCGACGCTTAACTGTTACGCTATCAATAAGAGGGCTGTGCGTTTGGAATACACGCTCAACACCTTCACCGCTCGAAATTTTACGAACTGTGAATGCTGAGTGAAGACCACGATTACGCTTAGCGATTACAACACCTTCAAAGGCCTGTAGACGCTCTTTGTTACCTTCTTTTACACGTACCTGTACAACTACTGTATCACCAGCGCCGAATGCTGGTACGTCTGTTTTAAGCTGCTCTTCTTCAAGCGCTTTAATAATATTTTGGTTTACTTTTGCCATTATGTTTCTCACTTTCCTAGGTGTAACTGTCTTCTAGCCACAAGCTTTTTGGTACTCTTGCTGAAATTGTGCGAGTAATACCGCTTGCTCCTCAGTCAGAGCTAGGTTATGCAACAAGTCAGGACGTCGTAGCCAAGTTCTACCTAATGACTGCTTAAGCCGCCACTTTGCTATCTCTTGGTGGTTTCCACTGAGTAATACAGCGGGCACCTGTTTGTCGTCCAATGTTTCTGGCCGTGTATAGTGAGGGCAATCTAACAAGCCATCCGAAAATGAGTCTTGCTCTGCTGATTGGTTATGCCCTAGCACACCAGGCACTAATCGCGCTACTGCGTCAATTAATGTCATGGCAGGTAGTTCACCACCACTCAAAATAAAATCACCAATTGACCATTCTTCGTCAACGTATGACTCTATTATTCTCTCGTCTATACCTTCATAGCGACCGGCAATTAAAATCAGCTTTTCAGAGTTTGCGAGCTCGCTTGCCCCTTGCTGATCCAATTTGCGCCCTTGTGGGGACATATAAATTACTTTTGCGCCATCACCTGCCGCTTTTTTAGCGTCAAGAATGGCTTGTTTTAGTGGTTCAACCATCATTAACATACCTGGGCCGCCCCCGTAAGGACGATCATCTACGGTTCTGTGCTTATCTAAAGCATAGTCACGAGGATTCCAGCAGTTAAAGTCAATTAAGCCATTTTTCACTGCGCGACCGGTTACACCTTGGTGTGTAATTGCATCAAACATGTCAGGGAAAAGGCTTATCACCCCTACCCACAATGAACTAGTTTGAGTCATTAAAACCCAGGGTCCCAGTCTACGGTAATTTCTCTCGCTTCGTGTTTAATGTCTTTAATCACTGAATCAGTTAAAAAAGGAATCAAACGCTCAGCTTGACCAAATGCATCTTTCTTGTTTGCTTTCACAACCAAGACGTCATTTGATCCTGTCTCCATCAGGTCATCAACAATGCCCAAGTTATAACCTTTATCAGTTACAACCGTCATTCCGATGAGATCTCGCCAATAAAACTCACCTTGCGGGAGTTCTGGTAATTGCGCTGAATCAACAGATATTTCTGCATGGGTATAAGCCATTGCTTCGTCTCTGTCGTTTACTTGCGCAATCTTAGCGATAAAGCCTTTGTTGTGGCGACGCCAGTCGACCACTTCTAAGGTCTGCCATTTACCTTGTTGCCCTATCAACCACGGGCTGAAATCGAAGATCCCTTGGGGATCATCAGTAAATGAATGTACCTTAAGCCAGCCCTTTATACCATATGGGGCACCGAGCTTTCCTACGACAATAATTGATGAGGTGTTCTCTTGACTCATGGTTACACTTACGCCTATTAAGCCGCTTTACGAGCGTCTTTAACTAACTTAGCTACACGATCAGAAAGACCTGCGCCCTGACCTACCCAGTGATCAACACGAGGTAAATCTAAACGAAGTTTTTCTTCTTGACCTGAAGCAATTGGGTTAAAGAAACCAACTTTCTCGATGAAGCGACCGTCACGCGAGAAACGGCTATCCGCAACCACAATTTGATAGAAAGGGCGTTTTTTAGCGCCACCACGTTGCAAACGAATAGTTACCATACCGTCCTCTAAATAGATTGACTGTTTTCATTAATAAGATTTACTCCCCAGTATGGGGAGCTGGGGAATTGTACGAGTTTTTAGCAACAATGCAAGTAAGAAGTGAAGCAAAAAGCCACTTTAGTAGGTTAAACTATGATCTGAGCTACAATTAATAGATTAGCATGCACTACGCGCATAATTTATTCAACAAAAAAGGGCCTATTGGCCCTTTTGTTATACATTATATAGCGAGTATTAATAGCGCTTCATTAAAATTTAGGGCCACCGCCACCCATCATTCCAGGTGGTAACATGCCTTTCATGCCGCGCATCATTTTTTGCATGCCGCCTTTACCTTTCATTTTTTTCATCATTTTTTGCATTTGCGTAAACTGCTTTAGCAGTTTATTTATCTCTTGTACCTGTGTACCAGAGCCTGCGGCTATACGCTTTTTACGAGAGCCTTTAATAATCTCAGGGCGGGCACGCTCTTGTTTGGTCATAGAGCTGATGATGGCTTCCATTTGAATGAAGGTTTTGTCACCCATTTGGCCTTTTACAGCATCGGGTAAGTTTTGCATACCAGGCAGCTTATCTAGCATCGACATCATGCCACCCATATTTTTCATTTGCTTTAATTGCTCTGCAAAATCATCAAGGGTAAAGCCATTGCCTTTAAATACTTTTTCAGCGACCTTAGCCGCTTTTTCTTTATCGACTTTCATTTCGACTTCTTCGATTAATGAAAGTACATCACCCATGCCTAAAATACGCGATGCGATACGATCTGGATGGAACGGCTCTAATGCATCTGTACGCTCGCCCACACCCATAAATTTAATGGGCTTGCCGGTAATATGACGAATAGATAAAGCAGCACCACCACGTGCATCACCATCTGTTTTAGTTAAAATAACACCGGTTAGAGGGAGCGCTTCGTCGAATGCTTTAGCGGTATTCGCCGCATCTTGACCCGTCATTGCATCCACCACAAATAATGTTTCTATTGGGTTGATTGCTTTATGAAGGTCTTTAATTTCGCCCATCATTTCGTTATCTACGTGCAAACGGCCGGCGGTATCAACTAAAACAACGTCTATAAATTTCTTTTTAGCATGTGAAATAGCTGCGCTGGCTATATCGACTGGTTTTTGCGAAATATCACTTGGGAAAAAATCTACATCAACTTCGCTGGCAAGTGTTTCAAGCTGCTTAATAGCCGCTGGGCGGTAAACATCAGCACTCACAACTAGTACTGACTTTTTCTTACGCTCTTTTAAAAATTTAGCAAGTTTACCGACACTGGTTGTTTTACCCGCACCTTGAAGACCCGCCATCATAACAACAGCTGGCGGCTGCGCATTTAGGCTAAGCTCTTCGTTAGCCTCACCCATCGCTTTTTCAAGCTCTTCGCGTACTATTTTTATAAATACTTGGCCAGGGCTTAAGCTTTTAGTTACTTCAACACCTACGGCACGTTCTTTGACTTGCTTTACAAACTCGCGAACAACAGGCAACGCAACGTCAGCTTCTAAAAACGCCATACGTACTTCACGCAGCGTATCTTTTATGTTGTCTTCTGTTAAACGGCCGCGGCCACTAATATTTTTTAAGGTTTTACCTAATCGTTCTTGGAGGTTCTCAAACATGTAACGGTTCCGATAAGACGTTTATATTGACCCAATAAGCTCATGCTTATTCGCATTTTACTTATTAGATGGGCGCAATAGTATTAAATTTCAATTAAAAACAGTATACCGTAAATGAGGGCGCACAATACAGTATTGAAGCATAGCTTATTGAGTTTCTTTTTTTAGGTCTATGCAATTGCTTTGCTATAAAATACAATGTGTATATAACAACAAGAATTATTTGACTCTAATTATAAGTGGCCCAAGCATAATGCTAATTATTAGTTTAACTATTATTGCCAGTTTATTTTATGTGTTAGCAACGTCTCATGTGTTAACACGCCTGTTTCATCAACAAGGCCCTAGCCAAAAGGTAACGGTTATTTTAAGTACCGTTGCAATACTCGCGCACATGCTGTTGTTGGTTAATTCGGTGTTTCGCTCCGATGGGCAAGATTTGAGTATTGTGAATGTAGCGCTGCTAACCTGTTGGGTTATTGTGGTGTCGGTTACTGCGGTCTCGCTAAAGTTCCCTGCTACGTTGTTATTGCCGGTGGTTTATGGGTTTGCAGCCTTACTCACCATTGCGAGTTTGTTTATTCCGCATCACATTTTATTACAAAGCTTAAGTATTGAAATAGGGCTTATTGCACACATATCGCTGTCATTATTAGCGTACTGCGTTTTGATTATTGCCACTTTATATGGCGTGCAGTTTTACTTTATTGATAAACGTTTAAAGCGCAAAGATTTAGCAATTGTGCACAGCCATTTGCCGCCCTTAATGGTGGTGGAACGTCAGCTCTATCAACTATTAAATTTAGGCACGGTTATCCTTACCTTCGCACTGCTGACAGGATTTGTATTTTTAGATGGCATGTTCGCCAAAGAATTTATCCATAAAACAGTCTTATCACTTGTTGCATGGGTTATTTTTATCACTGTTGCGCTTGGTCACATTAAAAAAGGCTGGCGAGGTAAACCTGTGGTTATTACCATCATGGTCGCCGCATTTATCCTCACACTTGCTTATTTTGGCAGCCGTTTTGTACAAGAAGTAGTGTTAAATAAGTTTTAACTTGACTCTGTCAGCTCACTCTAGCTTAATACGCATTGGTTTATAAAAAAAGGATCCTTCTTTGGACAGCATATCTACGAGTGTTTTATTTGTAATACTCGGTATTTTAATTTTATGTTCTGCATACTTTTCTGGTTCTGAAACGGGCATAATGTCAATTAACAGAATTCGTCTGCGCCACCTTGCTAAAGAAAACCATCGCGCTGCCAAACGCGTCAACAAACTTCTGAGTCGCCCTGATAGACTCATTGGCTTGATCCTCATAGGTAATAACCTTGTAAATATTGCTGCAGCTCAAGTTGCCACTATTATAGGTATTCGTTTATACGGTGATTTAGGTATCGCTATTGCCACAGGTGTACTTACACTCGTTGTGCTTATTTTTGCCGAAGTGACCCCTAAAACCCTTGCTGCCCTCTACCCTGAAAGAGTCGCTTTTCCAAGCTCAGTGGTATTAAAAGGGTTACTTAAAATTCTATTCCCTTTTGTGGTTGTTGTTAACTGGATGACCAATGGAATGTTACGTTTATTTGGCATTAGCGCTGAACAAATTGACGAACATAGCATGAGCAAAGAAGAGCTAAAATCGGTGTTGAATGAATCGGGGGCATTGATTCCAGCTCGCCACCAAAGCATGCTGACGTCTATTTTAGACTTAGAACAAGTGACCGTTGAAGATATTATGATCCCGCGTAACGAAATAGTAGCGATTGATATTAACGACGATTGGAAGATCATCAGCCGTCAATTGACTCATGCGCAGCACACCCGTGTATTACTTTATCGCGATAATATCGATGACGCCGTCGGTTTTATTCATTCGCGCGATGCTCTTCGTCTTTTGACCAAAGAGCAGTTTGATAAACCGTCATTATTACGTGCGGTCCGTGAGATTTACTTTATCCCCGAGGGAACATCTCTAAATACCCAGCTATTAAAGTTCCAACAATCGAAAGAGCGCATTGGTATAGTGGTTGATGAATATGGCGACATACAAGGTCTCGTAACCCTTGAAGATATTCTTGAAGAAGTGGTTGGCGATTTCACGACCACACAAACACGTACGCCCAGTGAAGAGGTAACCACACAAAGTGATGGCTCTTACCTTGTTGATGGCGGGGCTAACGTGCGCGACCTTAACAAAGAAATGGGCTGGGAATTTCCTCTTGATGGCCCTAAAACACTCAGCGGTTTAATTGTAGAATACTTAGAAGACATTCCAGATGCTAATTTAAGCCTTAAAATAGCCGGCTACCCTGTGGAAGTGTTAGAGGTAAAAGAGAATATGATTAAACAGGTAAAAATTAAGCCTAATCAACGTAAGTTATAAGTTTAAATAGCGCGTTAAAAAAGGAGCCTTGGCTCCTTTTTTGCTTTTAAGGTAAGTAGTTAGCCAAAAAGCAGTCGCTCAAACCAACCTTTATCTAGCTCGTCTTCACACCGTTTAAGCTGCGCACCATAACGACTTGCCCGATGCTTAACTTTATTGGCAACACTCATCAGCCACTTTTTCTTTTTATAAGTACCGCGTTTATAACCGCCCCACCCTTCGTGATAATTTAAGTATTGGGCATAAGCATCCCATTTAGAGATTTTATTTACTTTATGTGTTTTATAAACAAACCACGCCATAAAGTCGATTGCATCATCAAAGTCATCCCTATCAGCACCGCTATTACCCGTTTCACGAATATAATCAGACCATGTTGGGGTTTTTGCTTGTGAGTACCCGTAAGCATCACTGGCACGCCCTGTAGGGATAATCCACAAAAAATATTCCATGGGAGGGGCAGCATCATGACGAAACGAGCTTTCTTGGTACATCATACTCATAAGGACATGTTTAGGCGAACCCCACTTTTCTTGTGCGTCTTTTGCATCAAAGTACCAGTCCGGCTTTTCTTCAAAAATTTTACAAAGATCATTAGGTTGCTTTGGTGGCGCAGTGGCACACCCTGCTAAAGAGAGGGCAAAAGATAAAATAATTGCATTTTTTTTCATTTTTATACGATCTCACTGAACTTTTTAAAAAAGTGTGGGTCTGAGTATATGAATGCAGCAGTATAGCATTGTTTCATCCCTGAAGAATATTTACGCAGCCCACTTGGGCTGCGTTTTTTTTGCTTAAAAAAGCTTAAACAACAGCTTTAGCATTAAAATATTCATCTAAAAAGTCAGTAAAGCTTAGCGTATCGGCGCGCTCTATTTCTTCACGCGCTTTATTTGAAGAAACAACTTGTTGCTCAAGCCATTGCTTAGAAAATACGTTGTAGTTAGATTCTGCATGACTTTGCTTATATTTATTAGCTAATTGAATAGCAAACACACCATTATCTATACCTGCACTTTCCAGTTCAGATACATAACGCCCTGAAAAAGTCAGCATTGGGTTATCAACCCAGGTAGCCATTTTTGTTATGGTTTCGCTGTAATAGGTCACCCCATACGCCTTATCCATATACTTAGCTACTTCACTTAATTGATCAAAAATCTCTTTCCCCCAACTTTGCAAGGTACGCTGTTGATTATTGTCATTAAGCATAACACCTAACTGACGTCCTTGATTAACCACTGTATCTAAGTTCTCTGTGCTGCGGGCTTGCTCTTTCCACAACATTTCTGGCGAATCTTTTAATAAACAGTACGTCAAAAAGACATCTAAAAAGTGTATTTGATCTATATCAATACCGGTTTCACTAAACGGATTTACATCAAGTGCTCTAATTTCAACATATTCAATGCCGGCTCTTAATAAAGCATCCGTTGGTTTTTCACCACTTTTAGCATTACGTTTGGGGCGAATTGGCGAGTAAAATTCGTTTTCGATTTGAAGAATGTTTTTGTTAAGTTGCTTAGGCGCGGCCGTGGTGTAATCATCAATATCACCGTATAAATCAGAAGGCGTATTGATTGCCTCTTTAAGCCCAGCAACGTACTCATCTAGCGAGTTATACATGACGCGTAATGAAGATTGTGCACTATTAGTATAGCCTAAATCTCCCAAGCGAAGTGCCGTGCCTACCTCTAAATAAAGTGTACCTTTACCTAGTTTTTTAAATGGTAAGTCAGTTTTTCGCCCTTGTAAAAAAGAGTTACATAAGGCTGGTGAGGCACCAAACAAGTAGCTAATTAACCAAAGCTCACGCTTAAAATTACGGATAAGCGCCAGATAACCATCCGAAATAAATGCATCTAGGCTTTGCTCACTTTGCTTTAGGGTATGTAAAGACTGCCAAAAAGACTCTGGGAAAGAAATATTAAAATGCACACCTGCAATTGCTTGCATCATACTGCCGTAACGGTTTTTTAAGCCTTCACGGTATAACGTTTTCATGCGTGCGGTATTTGAGCTACCAAATTGAGCCAGTACAATATCATCTTGATCTTCAATAAAGCATGGCATACTGATAGGCCATAAAAGCTCATCGCCCATGTGTTCAAGTGTAAATTTTTGAAGGTCTTTTAATTGTGCTAAAGTTTCTGTCGCAGATTCACTAACAGGGGTAATAAACTCAAGTAATGACTCTGAAAAGTCAGTAGTAATGTGCCCGTTTGTTAATGCACTACCTACACCTTTAGGATGCCCTAAAGTGGAAATGGCACCATTACCTTTAATGCGTAGCGACTCTCGCTCAATGCCACGTTTGATCCCTTTAATTGCCTGCTGATGCGGTGTGGTAGATAACGCGTTAAGCGCGCTAGATAAATCATGTATAGTCAAAAAATGCTTCCTCGGCCACGTGGCTTAATCTTACGGTTATGGGGGCTAATTGCCCATACTCAAGACTAAATTGTTAAGAACAATATAATTTTTCAAAATTGTTAACTATTTACCCTATTGAGCATGCGCTCGATACAATTAGCATCAACCAGCTAGCTAATCTTGCCACTGCTAACACTATTATACAATCGCTTTACTAAAGCCTAAAGACCGTTAATTACTAGATTAGACTTCACAAGCCTTAATATTTTAAGCGCAAAATTTGATATAGATCATAAAAAGTCGCAATTTTAGTAACATTATTATTCAGTGCGTTGCCTTTACTTCACCTCATTAAGTTTACCCAATACAATAACAAGTTAATTAAAAAGGATGATTAAAACTAACATGCGTCATAATCAAAGCTTAATAAATGAAGAAGTCCACTTTAGTGATTCTCAACAATTAGTCTCTACTACCGACTTACGGGGAGTTATTACCTATTCAAATAAAGCATTTTGCGATGTAGCAGGCTTTAGTGAGCAGGAACTCACTGGTAAAAATCATAATATTGTACGCCACCCTGATATGCCCAAAGCAGCATTTAAAGAAATGTGGAGTACGTTAAAAAGTGGCCATTCATGGCGAGGGATAGTCAAAAATCGTTGTAAGGATGGCCGGTATTACTGGGTTGATGCTTTTGTAACACCTATTTTTGAAGGTAGTCAATTAGTTGGATATCAATCTGTACGTACAAAGCCAGATAAAAAACATGTTTTAACAGCCCATAAACTATACGAGAAATTAAATAACGGTAAAGCCACTTTTAATTTTAAAGAGCACACAAGCTTGCGCCAGATGCTTACATTGGCTGTTGTATTTAGTTGGGTAATTATGAGTGGGTTTGCTTTTTCGATTTTGGCAGCAGTTATCAACGTATTAATTTGCGTGTTTATTTTAGCCTTAAATTATCAAGAGCTTGTGGCAACCCCTGCTAAATTAAACGCCTATAAACAGCATTCTGACTCTATCTCGCGCTATGTTTTTTGCGATAACTCGCCGCTAAGTGTGAGTGACTATAAAGAGCAAATGTTACTTGCTAAGCTCAGAACCGTATTGGGGCGCGTAAAAGATGCCACCTATGCCTTTAATAACATTGCTGAAAACCTCGATGATAAATCGACGCTCACCGAAAAGGGGATTGAGGCACAAAGTACACAACTTGAACAAATCGCTACCGCTATAGCGCAAATGACCGCTACGATTGGTGATATTTCAACTAGTACAACAAATACAGCCGATAAAGTTAACTCTACTCAACATAGTTGCGCAGATATAAAACAACATATTGTTGATAACAAAAAAATGGTCTCTGAGCTGGCTACTCATGTAGATCACGCCGCTAATACCGCAAATAACCTCGCGCAAGAAGCGGATAAAATAGGCCAAGTAATGAATGAGATTGAAGGCATTGCTGAGCAAACCAATTTATTAGCACTTAATGCAGCAATAGAAGCCGCAAGAGCTGCAGAGCATGGCCGTGGTTTCGCCGTGGTAGCCGATGAAGTACGTGCACTGTCGTCTCGTACGCAAAGTGCTACAGGGCAAATTCACAGCTCAATTAAGGATATACAAGATACGTTAGTTAATTGGTCTAAGGTAATGCAAAATACAAAACTTCAAGCAGAGGGCTGCGTTCAAACAACCGAGCAAACACACCAAGAACTCGATAGTATATTCAATCAAATTAGTGAAATAGCATTACTTACAAACAGTATATCAACGGCTGCAGGGCAGCAGCAGATGGTGAGCCATGATATTGCTAAAAATGTAGATAATATAAAAGAGGTGAGTAACGACAACTTAGCGCTGAGCTTTGACGTTGCTAAAGATGCCGCAGAATTAGTTGCCGGCTCACAAAAAGTAAACAACTTGCTTTATACATTTAAAGTATAAAGCAATAAGCCGCCTGCTTGGCGGCTTATTGTGCGCCTATATTAGCGTTTTGAAAAAATCAGGCCTTGCTCGTTTGCATCTATCACAACAATATCGCCAGGGTTATAATCGCCCCCTAATAGTTGCTGCGCCAGTGGGTTTTCGATTGTTTGCTGAATAGCTCGTTTTAATGGCCGAGCACCGTAAACAGGGTCGAACCCGCTGGAGGCAATTTTTTCAAGCGCCGCATCACTGATCTCTAATAAGTAGCCCATTTCTGTTAAACGCTCACGCAATTTAACAAGCTGAATATCGGCAATTTCTTTAATATGCTCATTGGCAAGCGGATGAAATACGACGGTTTCATCAATACGGTTTATAAATTCTGGCCTAAATTCGTTAACGAGCACATTCATAACCTTGCTCTTAAGCTTTGCGTAGTCGTTTGTGCCCGCTTGCTCTTGAATAATGTCTGAGCCTAAATTTGAGGTCATAATAATAACCGTATTTTTAAAATCAACCGTGCGTCCTTGCCCATCAGTAAGGCGGCCATCATCGAGTACTTGCAATAAAATATTAAATACATCGGGATGCGCTTTTTCTATTTCGTCAAGCAAAATGACAGAGTAAGGCTTACGGCGAACGGCTTCGGTTAAATAGCCGCCTTCTTCGTAACCAACATAACCGGGAGGTGCGCCCACTAAACGTGCTACAGCGTGTTTTTCCATAAACTCAGACATATCGATACGCACCATGGCATCTTCTGTATCAAACATAAAACCTGCAAGCGCTTTAGTAAGCTCTGTTTTACCCACCCCAGTTGGCCCTAAGAATAAAAACGAACCTATGGGCCGATTAGGATCGGCCAGCCCTGCACGAGAGCGGCGTATCGCATTTGCTACTGCAACAACTGCCTCATCCTGCCCTATCACTTTGCTGTGTAGTTGCTCTTCCATTTTTAACAGCTTTTCTCGCTCACCTTGCAACATGCGCGATACTGGGATCCCAGTCCAACGAGAGAGTATTTCTGCAATTTCGTCTTCGCCTACTTGGTTTTTTAGTAAGCTCATTTCTTGCATTTCAGCTTGCGAGGCTAAATCAAGTTTTCGCTCAAGCTCTGGTATTCTTCCGTATTGCAGCTCCGACATGCGCTGTAAATCGCTTGCTCGGCGGGCAACCTCTAAATCAAGGCGCGCTTGTTCAAGCTCAGCTTTAATTACTTGCGTGCCTTGTAACGAAGCTTTTTCTGCATTCCATACTTCATCAAGCTCTCGATATTGCGCTTCTAAATCGGTAATAAGCTGCTGCATTTCGCTGCGCCGCTTTTGGCTTGCATCGTCTTTTTCTTTGGCTAAAGCGTTATCTTCAAGTTTTAATTGAATAATACGGCGCTCAAGCTTATCTAAAGACTCAGGCTTTGAATCTATTTGCAGACGAATTGACGAGCCAGCCTCATCAATTAAATCAATGGCTTTGTCGGGTAACTGTCGGTCGCTAATATAGCGATGCGATAAATGCGCAGCAGCAACAATGGCCGGGTCGGTAATATCCACCGAATGATGTAACTCATAGCGCTCTTTTAAGCCGCGTAAAATGGCAATCGTATCTTCAACTGAGGGCTCTTCAACCAATACTTTTTGAAAACGACGCTCAAGTGCAGCATCTTTTTCTATGTATTGACGGTACTCATCAAGCGTAGTGGCGCCCACACAGTGTAGCTCGCCTCGAGCCAGCGCTGGCTTTAACATGTTGCCAGCGTCCATAGCGCCGTCGGTTTTACCGGCGCCCACCATGGTATGAATTTCATCAATAAACAAAATCACTTGGCCTTCTTCTTTGGCCAGTTCGTTGAGCACCGATTTTAAACGCTCTTCAAATTCACCGCGGTATTTAGCACCCGCCACCAGCGCGCCTAAATCTAACGATAAAACACGCTTACTTTTTAGGCCCTCTGGCACTTCCCCATTTATAATGCGCTGGGCTAACCCCTCTGCAATGGCGGTTTTACCTACTCCAGGCTCACCAATAAGCACGGGGTTATTTTTGGTACGGCGCTGCAAAACTTGAATAGTGCGGCGAATTTCGTCATCGCGCCCAATAACGGGGTCGAGCTTACCTTGCTCTGCGCGCTCGGTTAAATCAATGGTGTATTTTTCAAGTGCTTGTCGGGTTTCTTCGGCGTTAGGGTCATCGACCTTTTGGCCACCGCGAATTGCTTTTATGGCGCTTTCTATTTTAGTTGCGGTAATATTAAGCGCTCTAAAAATATCACCTAAAGGGCCTTTGTCGTCACAGGCCGCTAATACAAATAATTCGCTCGAAATATACTTATCTTTGCGCTTTTGCGCGTACTTATCACATAAGTTAATAAGCGAAGCCATGTTATTAGAAAGCTGTACGTCGCCCCCTACTCCTTCAACTTTAAACAGCTTTTCTATTTCTTGAGAAAGCTTGGTGTTGAGCTCATCCGCACTCACGCCTGCTTGAGCAAGCAAAGCACGCACACTAGAGCCATTTTGCTGTAAAAGCGCATACATTAAATGTACAGGTTCAATAAATTGATGATCGCGCCCTAATGCTAGCGACTGAGCATCTGAAAGCGCAGATTGAAATTTACTTGTGAATCTATCTAGACGCATGAGGGTTTACCTATTTAATAAACTAATTGCTTAATAAATGGGTATGTTAATAGAATTGTTCAAGGTGTTAAGATGAATATTGTGGGGAAATAGTGTTTATTTGCGCCAGATCAAACTTGCCATGCGCCCTGTTTTGCCCTCTCGCCGATAAGAGAAAAACAGTGACCGCTGAGAAACAGTACAATAATCGCCTCCACTAATATTTATAACGCCTAATTGCTCAAGTTCAATGCGAGCGATTAAGTAAATGTCGCACAAATATTTTTTATTGCTTTGCAATTTAAACGCCTCTTTAAACAGCGGGGATTTTGCAATAAACCGCGAAGCGACCTCGTCGCCAACTTCAAATCGCTCAGCACCAATAGCAGGCCCAAGCCACGCATATATTTGCATACTAGGCGCGCTAAAACAGGCAAGCGTATTTTTTATGATCCCTTTTTCGAGACCACGCCAACCACCATGCACTGCTGCAACTTCGCGGCCATCATGGCTTGCAAGCAAAATAGGTAGGCAATCTGCACTCATAATAGCAAGAGGCTGATTTTTAACTTGGGTATACAACGCATCAGCAGTGTGTAATGTTTGAAAGTCAAAATCTGCATCAACACAGAGCACATCAGCACTGTGCACTTGATTAAGCCAAAGTGCCGGTTTTGGAAGGGATTGCTCTACCAAAGCACGGTTTTTTAGCACGTGCTCTGGAGTATCATCAACATGTAAGCCTAGATTTAAGCTGTTAAAAGGCGGCTTTGACACGCCGCCTTCTCGGGTGGTACTGCACGTACCTACCGAGGTTAAATTAGGCCATGGTGCTGACAAAAAAGTCATTAATACTCTATGTCAGGGTTAGCTTTTGTATCTTCTCTAAGCGCCTGAGTCATTGCCACCATGTCATCTGGAATAGGCGCTTGCCAGGTCATCATTTCTCCCGTAATAGGGTGCGCAATACTTAATTTTACTGCATGTAAAGCTTGGCGATTAAATGTACGTAACATTTCAAATAGCTCTGGCGTAGCACCTTTAGGTGGACGAGGACGGCCGCCGTAGGCTCTATCACCAATTAACGGGTGGTTTATATACGCCATATGAACACGAATTTGGTGTGTACGCCCGGTTTCTAGGCGGAGGCGTAAACGTGTATGAGCACGGAATTTTTCAGCAACACGATAATGTGTAATGGCAGGCTTACCCATTTCGTGAACTGCCATGTGTGTACGCTGCGTAGGATGGCGGCCAATCGGCTTTTCAACCATGCCACCTGCTGTCATAGTGCCATTACATAGAGCTTCGTATTCACGCGTAAAGTTTTCACGTTTTTGCAGTGCTTTAACTAGATGTGTTTGCGCCTGAATAGTTTTAGCCACCACCATTAAGCCTGTGGTGTCTTTATCTAGACGGTGCACAATACCAGCACGCGGTACGTTAATAATATCCGGAAAATGATGTAACAATGCATTTAACACTGTGCCATCTGGGTTACCTGCACCAGGGTGAACGACTAGGCCCATGGGTTTGTTGATAACCAAAATATCGTCATCTTCATAAACAATGTTTAATTTGATATCTTGTGCTTCGTATTCGCGTGGTGCTTCAATGCTGGTTTCAACATTTACAACTTCACCTCCGAGTAGTTTTTCTCGCGGCGTGTTATAGATTTCACCGTCAACGGTGATTTTATCATCCAATATCCATGTTTTTATACGTGAACGTGAATAATCAGGGAACAATTGCGCTAATACTTGGTCTAGACGTTTACCACCTAACTCGGTAGGAACCTCGGCTTGAAGTGAAATTTGTTCTGACATTAGTAACTTTACCCAATTTACCAGTGCAAGCTGTGCCTGACTGGGTTAGAATCGCTTTTAATAAAAGCATAATATAATACGCATAGTTTACTCGGTTTTACCGCCGTGGCCTAGCCGAAGACATCGAAGGTAACAAATAAAATGATAAATAAAATAGGGAAACGTGCATTCGCCATTGTTTTTTCAGCTTCTGTACTTACTTTAGGGGCCTGTTCTTCTGCGCCTGACCAAGAAGATATCCAACGCGTTCCTAACAAATCTGCACACGCTTTGTATGAAGATGCAAAACAAACGCTTGATTCTGGTTTATACGCCCGAGCAATTGAGTTATTAACCGCTCTTGATTCACGCTACCCATTTGGGCCTTTCTCAAAGCAAGTACAAATGGATTTAGTGTATGCCCATTACCAATCAGGTAATACAGAACAAGCATTAGCGACTATCGACCGCTTTATTCGTTTAAACCCAAATCACAAAGATTTAGATTACATGTACTACATGCGTGGTTTGGTTAATATTAAAGCTGATAAAAATGCCTTCCAAGAGTATTTTGGCATAGACAGAGCTGACCGCGATGCCAACCGTACCCGTGTTGCATTTACCGATTTATCAACGCTTGTAAAACGCTTTCCAAAAAGTGATTACGCACCAGAGGCTAAACGCCGCTTAGTGTGGCTATTAAACCGCATGGCGCGCTACGAGCTAAAAGTAGCAAACTACTATTACGAACGTGAAGCTTACCTAGCGGCCGCTAATCGTGGTAAGTACGTTGTTGAGCATTACTCGCAAAGCAGCTATTTAGATCCAGCCCTTGAGATGATGGAAAAAAGCTACGAAAAGCTTGGCTTGAAAGATTTAAGTGAGCACGCAAGACTAACGCGTGAATACAATAAGTCGAATAAATAAGTTTGATAGCGGTTTTTAATCAAACCTAAATTGTTTAAAGCCCTCACTGAGGGCTTTTTTATTACCTAAAAACAAGGTTACCTGATGCTAATAGTGCTTTATATTACTTAGTGGTTACTTCGCACCACACAGGGTATATCAATAGCACAGCACTACACGCTTGTTACAAAGAGGTTCAGCATGTGGCCCCAAGCTTGACTTTTTACTGGCGCAAAAGAAAAAAAAGGTAAGCCTAAGCTTACCTTTTGTTTAACTCATTGTAGGTTATTAAAGTTCAAAGTCTTTTTTGAATTTTAAACCAAACTCGCTACGGTCATTACTGCGCATTACACCAACAAAACCTGACTGCTGCAAACGACCTACATCGTAAACCTCATTTAATACGTTTTCACCGTATAAGGTTACTTCCATATCGCCATACGGGTTAGTGTAAGAAATATTAAAACCAACTAACTCACGTGAATCGATAGTTTCACTTTCATTGTAAACTGACTGGCCTTGCATTTCGCTTCTGTAAGAATAGTTAGCATTAAATGCAACGGTTGCACCGCTATCTAAATCCATAAAGTAAGAAGGGGCTACCATTACAGTCCAACGTGGCGTTAATGCTGGCGAATCACCTTTACCAATACCTTGTACGCCTGCATCTACTTCTGTAATTTCAGAATCTAAGTAACCGACAGAGCTGCGAATTGTAAAATCGTCTGTAATGGCAACAGTGGTTTCAAGCTCAATACCTTGCGCTTTAGACTCACCGGCATTTTCAACAATCGTTACAAAACCACCGCCTGCAGTAGGGTCTGAAAATGGTAAAGCAAGGTCAGTATAATCTGTTACAAATACAGCCAACATCATAGACACATTTTCGTGTACTTGGCCTTTTAAGCCCATTTCGTAGTTAATCGCTTTGGTTTCATCAAACGATACAAACTGATCTGGGCCACCAAAAGGACGCGGAGGGAAGCCACCGGTTTGGTATCCTTTTTGAATTTGACCATATACATTCATATTATTGCTGATTTGATACGATGCGTTTACATCCCACGTTACAGCGTCAAACTCTGCACTTACGTATTTACGTTCAGCAAATGTAGGGAAAATCGCATCGGCATCTTTCTCATCTTTTGAATAACGAAGTCCACCGCCAATACTTAAATCATCTGTTAAATCATAACTTGTATTAAAGTATACAGCGTATGAGTTTGTTTCTTGGTTAATTTCAAATTCGCCATAACCACCAAATGACGGTGTAACACCATCGTTTAATAAACTATTTGGTGTATTAAATGGGCTAAATACAAATGGACCTGAACGTGTAAAGCCATCCTCATTAAAGAAATAAAGGCCTGATACAAAGTCCATATTGTCATAGGTAGCATTTAGTTGAATTTCAAACGAGTATTGGTCTGCACCACCCTCTTCTGGGAACTCAGATAAATTAAGTGGTGACGCATCATCATCAAGTCCACCTTCGTATTCAGAAGTACGGTAACTTGAAATAAATTTAGCCGTGTACGTATCATCAATTGCCCAATCAGCGGTAAATGACGTCCCCCACCCTGAGTAAGAGGTAGATTCAATACCAGCAACTGTAGTGCCTAAATCATCTGGGTCAGAAGGAATTAGATCCTGTGTTAATAGTGGGAAGTCACCATTAAATACATCGTTTGCATCAAGCGGCTCAGTTAACTCAATAGTGTAAGGTGATTGACCTGATTCGTTATCAACACCGTCAAGTGAAAAAGTTAACGCTAAATCACTAGTGGCCTGCCATTTAAGGGCTACGCGACCACTAAACTCTTCTTCTTCACCAATTTCTTTTTCTGGGTTAGCTAAATTAACTGCTTCACCCACACCGTCGCGTGTTTTGTAAGATGCACTTGCAGACATGCTCACGTCATCAGTCAACGAGTTATTAAAGTAAACATCGCCCGCAATACGTCCGCGGCTACCAATTTTAGCCGAGGTTGTAACAATCCCTTCGTCACCGGGCTGCTTAGTAATTACATTTACTGCGCCACCTAATGTATTACGACCATATAATGTACCTTGTGGACCACGAAGAACTTCAACACGCTCTACATTTGGTAACGATAAGTTTGACCCCATTTGACGGCCTAAGTAAACACCATCTAAATAAACACCGACACCCGGATCGGTTGTAATTATGTGATCTTGCAGACCAATACCTCGAATAAACACAGAGGCATGCGCCGCATTACCTACACCGTAGCGAGTAATATTTAAGTTTGGAACGTATTTACCAATATCTTCTAGGTTACTCATATTGGCTTTATCAATTAAGTTTGCACCAATAGATGTGATAGCGGTTGGAGATTCAAACAAGCTCTCTGTACGTTTACGAGCTGTAACTTCGATTTTTTCAAACGCGTCTTGTTTTGCTGTTGTTTTAACTTCTTCAGCATTTACAGAGGTAGTGAGTGCAGCAACAATTGCTAGGCTTAACTGTGAGAGTTTGCGTAGTTTCAAAATATTCTCCAAAGGATACCGTATAATTTAATTATGCGAACTTATTGGCTAAGGCAATAAGTTTTGGGCATAAAAAAAGACGCTTAATAGCATCTTTCCTCTGGAAGGGCATTATATTACATATTTGTGAAGAAATGTATAAAACTTTTCATTTAGTAAACATAAAAGTACTAATTAATTATAACTTTTGCTTTTTATTGGATAACTTACGTGAAAAAACTCCCTCTATAAAATGTAGTCGCTGCTATTTTTTATATTAACTATGCTACCTCTGCTGTTCACATACAAAGCCTTCATTATTCCATAAAATACACCAATCTACGCTAGGTATAGCTTATCGGACTATGCACTATGATTGATATTAACCAAAAATAGCAATATAGTATTAATAATGCATCTACGGACAGAAATTATGGATATTAAAAATACTCCAATACGCAATATAAAGTGCTTTAATAGTCCAGACTATACTTCACTTTTCTGTGTAGCAGCTAACTACAACATTCTATTAGTTAATTACCAAGCACTTAACGTAATAACAACCTACGAACTTATCAATCAGTTTATGCAAGATAACGGCTACACAAGCTTAGTTATATTTGATGTACCCAAAAATAGTGACGTATTAGCCTTAAAAGAATGGCCTAATTTAAAAGGGCTTTTTTACGAGAATTCTGATGACTCACTTTTGCAGCAAGGACTTGAAGCGATTGAGCAAGGCAAACTTTGGTTTCCACGTGATGTCACTGACAGCTGGATGAGACAAATGTTAGCTTCTGAACAACAAACCACCTTGCAATCTAGTAATCTCACTTGTAAGGAAATTAAAGTATTAAATTTGCTTTTCTCTGGTTTACACTCTAGCGCCATTGCAGATAGTCTATTCATTAGTGAAGCCACTGTAAGAGTGCATTTACATAAAATTTATCAAAAAATATCTGTAAAAAATAAGCAACAAGCATTACTTTGGTGTCAAAAAAACCTAAGCAAAGTCAATAGTTAAGCGGGCTTATTTGAAAGCGTATTACATCTGAATACTCACCAGCAGCTTGACGTGTAAAGTCCTCCAACTGAATACTAAGCGGTATAAAAAACTCCGTCTGCCCAGAGTAAGAGAAGTTTAAACTTGCAGGCTTTGCTAAGTTAATTTCTTCTGCGCCTAACTGCAATGTATAGTTAATACCGTATTTAGTACTATAAATAGCATGTATTAAACGACTTTTATTTTCTGAAGCTACATTAAGTTGGACATCAGTGTTGGTTACTATTTGTAGACTGGGTAACATTGAATAGGTTTGTGCAGGCTTTAACTCCCCCAAATAAACTGTGTTAGAAAAAGTGTTATAGCCTAATAAAGATAAACTAGTGCGTGGTTGGATGTTCGTTTCAATTTCAATCTCTTTCTCATCCATAATTTGTTTACTTTCGTCATAGAGAATCAACTGAAGCCTATCATTGTAGTTCCCCGCTTTCACGGGGGTCCCTGCAGGTATTACCAAGCTAATATCAACTACGTTATTGCTTAATTTCACATGACTAATTGTCCTGCTTAATAACTGGTTTTCTAATAGAATTTGATAATCGATAACTTGAGAGTTACTTTTGAAGTAGCCTTGATTTTGAGAAAAAATACCAAAATACAAGGTACAACCCGCTGTATTTACTGTACTTATACGAATTACTTTCTCAGCATCGACTCGTGATCTTATGTTGTAAAAAGACAAGTCATCAAACAAATATTCAACTTCACCAATACTTGCATCACACTGAGCATTAACTCTACAAGCTAAAGATAGTGTAAATATACTTATTGCTAAATACACAATTTTAATGAACATAAATAACCCCTTTTCTTTGAAGTTGTTCTGCATCACGAACGTCTATAAAAAATTTAGTATTGTCTTTATTTTGCAAGGTTACTTCATAGCGGCAAGGAGCAAGACCTGTTATAGCAAAGCGGCCTCGCTTATTTGTGAAAAAGGTATATTCTTTACCAGATGCATCACTTGAACAAGTGGCCTTTCCAACCATTAAAGCTAAGGGAACCTCGTCCTTGCTTCGAAGAGTTGCAATAACAGAAATATTTGCTGCAGTGCCAATTATTGCTTTGTGCCCAGTTTTATACTGCGGGTAAAAACTGAGCATGCCAGAGCCTATGTCATAGCCAGGAGCTAAATCATCAATATCAACAGGAATGTTTATGCTGTCATATGAGCTCAAGTCATTGAGCAATATAGTTTTAAAGTCGCTGTTATCGGCTCTATACTCGTCCTCAACTCGGCCTAATGTAATTACTTTATTTTCTAAGCTTTTATGGGCGTTAACGAGTGCAAAACTATCGTATATAGGTTTTCCGAATGCCCACGTATCGTCTGCAAAAGCGACGCTCGATGCTACACTTAAACGACTTTGATGATAAGCAGAACGGGCATTTAAATCTTTGTAAAAACTTGCATGCTCTAGGTTAGCAGCAAAACGATTTGCGTTATATTGCATGTTTAGATCAAAGATAGTTTTATTTAAATCATTATTTTCGAGCCCTGCTCGTAAGTTCAACGCACCAACAAACCGTTGGTTACTATCTTGAGTAAACTCTAGTCTTGTTTTGTCACGTTTGGAGCGATGAGATAATTTAATCCTGTGCTGATTATTGAATTTATAGGTCAATGACAAGCTGAGCCCCCACTGCTTTTCACCTCTTAAGTCATCCCATTGCGCGCCAGCTGTATACCTCCACTGACTGTTAGCTAAGTCTCCTGAAATATTTAAACCCATAGATTGATCAAATTGTTCACCCTCATGATCACGAGAGATGTTTGCAAAGAAAGATGCTAATGTCCTACTGTTAACATAGTAGCTATAACTCGCTTGCGCATAATGCTCTGTGTAACGGTTATTGAACGCTTCCTGGGTCCTAAACCCCAAAGCTGTAAAGTATTTTGAAGTGTATTCATAACCAAACGTAAACTCACTTCCTAGGTTGCTCATATTATAGCTACTATAAACTGTACGATAGGCATAACCTTGGTGTTTAGCGAAGCTAAGTGCCCCCTCAAAAGCCAGCTGACCCACCTTAGCAGCATAAATTTGTTTAGTGCCTATTTGCTGAGCGTATTTATCTCCTTGGACTGTAAAGCCTGCAGTCCAACTTGGAGTGAGACCATAATCTAGGTAAGCACTAAGGAAGGGGGCATTTTCCTCATATTTGAGCCTATCGCCAGCTTGCGCAGGTACACCTAAGTGAATTTCATATTCAAGCTGTCCTTTAGCAAATAAATCTAAACCAGTTGCAACATCAAAGTTTACATAGCGAACAACGCCTGCTATATCAGTAATTTTTAGAGAAATATTATTACTACCTTCGCTTATAGGTATATCATCTAAAGAATAAATGCCCGCAACTAAATTAAGACGCTGAATAATACGGCCATCTACATATACCTCCACACTTGAAGGACTTTGCAGGGTAAAGCTTTGTGAAGCAGTCGGTCTTATAGGCCTATCTGATAATAGAGAAAAGTCATGTGCGAGTGAAAAGCCCAATAAACGAGAGGAATTTTGAAAATAGCCACCTGAACTAAAGTTATCTCCAATAGAAAGGCGCATACCTAAGTTTGGTAAATCATGAATTAACCGAGTGCCCCGGCGTTTAAAAATTGAAGAGGAAGGCTGAGATATTTTGTTATATTCAAGCTCATTTTCTACCACCCAGCCTTGCCAACTAGCCACGATTTCGGAGCGTAACGCGTATTGCTCTTGAATTTGCTGCTGTTCTTGATCATCTTGATGAACATAGCTTGCATAAGCGTTGACAAACCCACTGGCTTTTGCTGGTTCAATAGCCTTTAATTTTTTTCTACGTTTTTGCGCACTTAATTTTTGAGGACGAGTTAACTCTACTGGAACAATAATATCCAAGCTAAAATCACTCATATCAAATACAACACTAAAACCCAATTCTTTTAGTGAAGTTACCGCTAATGAACTACCTTTTAACACCTTGAACAGTTCCTCCTCTTTTTCTTCAAGTAATACTTGGCGAAAATGAGGCTCTAACTCATTCCACTTTAAAAAAAGTGCATCATCTTTATCGACTTTAAGTAAAACCTGACCGATTGGACTTTTATTCAGTTGAGCAGACACATTAAGCTCAATTGTCCTGTTAGAAGGATTAATTTTTGAAAACACAGTAAGTGGAAAAAAGAACATAGCGAATAAAAACGCAGCTGTAATTTTCATTGCACTAAATCTAAACTTAAATGCTCCACCTTGCCTCTTTCAATATTTTCTGGGAGCTTAATTTTTATGGTTTGTGTAGCATACGGCGCAAAAAAAACATCGTATCCATTTTCTAATAAAGCTTGCTTTTCAAACGTAGTCACAACTGATTTATTAGTAGTCACTTTAACTTCGTAATCCCTGAGACGAGTTGCGCCCCTTCCTTCATTTTTTACTTGAGTTAAAAGCTCCCCACTTTCAATTGTTGATGTGAGTATTTTTAATTTTGGTAAATACTCATCCATGTGCACGTGAACAACTAAATTTACATTCATTAATATTTTAAGTTGCGAGGTATCACTATCGATATTAGAAGCCAAAGGCTGCTCAACTAAACTTACTTGATAGCTTTTATCATATTTCGGAAAACTCTCGGCAATCCACCTAAATTGAATTTTCTGGCCTTGCCCCTCTTGTAAAAATAAAGAGGGAGGAAAGACCCATAACGGGGAGTCTTCCAGCTTTTTTAAAGATGGGTTGGGTGTGGAAAAATCAATTTCGTGTACTTCAATATCAAATGCAATTTCTCTGGGTAATTGATTATAAACCAGACTAGATGGTATTTTTGAAGGCTCCTGCGGGGATAGTGTAACCACCATAGGTGTTACTTCAAGTGCATCAACCGAAATAGTAATACTCCAAATTAATATTACTAAACATCGACTGAGCCACTGAATACTAGACATTAGAATACAACCTCTAGCTGACTATCATCAGCTTGAAATTCTTTAGGTATCGATATTGCAATATTACTTTTTGAATTGGGTAGTAGAATTTTCCCTGAAAGAGCTTTGCTTAGCTCCATACCTTCTAAAGTTAATACTTTACCTTTAGATTTAATATTCCATTGACCTTTAGAAAGACGTAAGTATTTATTCCCTCGATTCTCTAACGACACACTCCATTGATTTTCTGCTAATTGTTTTTTTTCTTTAACTATAAGGTTAGCTTTAGCATTTTCAGGCACAACATTAAATAGGGTTCTAAAACTAAGTGACATACCAACCCCAGACTGCGCATTATCATTTAGATCTACCGACACTTGTTCTACGGTAATTCTGTACGACTTGGAATGTTTAATAATAGGCTCCCCGATATATCTAACGATAATCGATTGACTATTTCCAGGTGGGATGATTGTTGTCATAGGAATAATTAAAAAATCGTCTTCATTTTCCTCTAAAGACTCGACTCCTGTATCACTTATACTCATATTATATGCAGAAACATCGATAGTTAACGGTTTATCTGACGGGTTAATAATGCGAAGCGTCTGCTGTGATTGACTACCCTGAGAGCTAAGATCAGCTACCATTGGCCTCACTTGAAAGGCGTTAGCCGAAAAAGAAAACAAACAGAATATTAATATAAGTAAAGCATGCATAGAATTCCCTCCTAAATAAAGGCAGTGGTTATTCACTGCCTTTTTAATTTAACTTTAGTTTGCTGTCACTGTTAGCATTAATGTATCTGCATACGTACCAGCATATACAGGTGCTTGAGTAACTTCTAAATCAATCATCCCTGCTACGCCTGTAGTTGCTAAAGTATTACTTCCGCCACTGCTTTGAAATGCACTTTGATCATTCGTTCCATTCTCGGCTGACAAAGTAAAGTCATATGGGCCTGCTGTTAAATGAGCAGTGTATCCTACACCTCTGTCTTCATGATCAGCGTTTTGAAGGTGCCCTTCAGAAGTAGTTAACGTAAGTGTTGCACCATCTACATCATTACATTTCAAATCAAAGTTAACTGTTTTTGTATTGCCTAGAGCAAGTGCTGGAAAGTAATGAGTTGTTGCGATATTGCTTACTTCACATATAGACTCAACTGCACCACCTACGTTTAAGTTTTCTGCTAATGCTGAACCTGAAGATAGTGCCGCGATTGCTGATATTACGATTAGTTTATTCATTGTTATATTCCTTATCCATGTGACATATAGTTTGTTATGTTTAATAAATGTGCGCTTAAAGCACCCCACCTGATACTACTGATGGTGTCATTTCTATGCGGATCACATCCTGGTAACTTCCTGCATAGATTAAGGGGTCATCTAGAGTTAACTGAATCTGAGCAACACTATCAAAAATAATTTCATTAATATCAAAACTGTAGGTCGATTTGATTGCCTGTGCCGATACAGACACAACATTTTTGGCACCTTCCAGTGACCAGTTAATATTATATGAACTTATTTTATTGCTTTGCTCATGACTTAATCCGCCATTGAGAGATTGCATTGATATTCGCATTGGCGAATTACAGTTAATTACTAATGTTGTATTAGCAATGCCATTAGAAGAAAACGCTAGGTTATTACTTTGTGGAGTAAATTCACACACTGGAGCGATATAGCCCAGCAATGTAATACTTACCTCATCGTTACTATATGCATTGGATGCAAAGCAACATAATACTAACCATGTTAGCCTCTTCATCATTGCCACTTCCTTTGAACTACCTTGCTGATACAGGGGTAATGTTAAGCTAAAATTCAGGTTTAGGAAGTTGTTATTTGATTACAAAACAAGAAGGTGAACTAAATAAATAATGTGAATATATAGCGCCTATTATAAACATTTGAGTGGCTATGAACCTTTAGAGGTAATCATATTGTGACTATCTTTCTCTTTAAGTCCGCTGTAGCGCTATGTTTAGTGTTTATAAACTATTAAAATATAAAACAAATCAAGCATAAACAGCAAAATAAACAGTAATTACTATTTCCTAAATCATTAGCTAAACAAACTCAATAAATTTAAAAGTTTTTTAACTTTAATAAAATCAATAACTTCGTTCTAGTAAAAACCCATGAGTTAACAATTGTAAACTCGAAATAAACTAAATTCTCAGTTCTTTTTTAACTAACTAGCTAAAATTATTAGATAAATACTAAATTCACTTCTATAATCCCCCTGAAATCAACATCTAAATAACAAATAGGAAATACATATGAAAAAGCTATCTGTAGCAGTAGCAATATGTGCCGCACTTGCAACAAGCGCTGCAAGCGCTGAAGTTCGTATAAATGGTTTTGCATCTATAGTAGGTGGTAAAACCCTAGACAGTGATCAGACTTTATACGGATATGATGATGACATCTCTTTTAAAAACGAGAGCAAGTTCGCCTTACAACTCTCTGCTGATCTTCAAGAAAAACTGACTGCGACAGCGCAAATTATTGCGCGTGGAGAAGATGACTTTGACGCAACATTTGAATGGGCATATGTTACCTATGAATACAGCGATGAACTGCAATTAAGCGCGGGTAAAATGCGTGTTCCTTTTTACAAATACTCAGACTTTTTAGACGTTGGCTATGCTTATCGTTGGGTTCGTCCACCGCGTTCTGTATACGGTATTCCATTTTCTACTTATGAAGGACTTAGCGTAGTATATAACAGCCAATTAGGTGACTGGGATTCTACATTACAAGGGTTTTATGGCGCTTTTGATGGCGATATAGATGTATTTGGAAATGAGCTACCTGCAGAATTGAATAACTTAGGTGGTATTAACTGGAGCGTTTCTTACGACTGGTTTAGCGCAAGAGCTGCATACATTGTGGCCGACACTAGCATTTCTATAGATAACAGTGATTCAAGTAACTTAAGTGCCCTAAATGGTATTATTGATGTACTTAATGCAAGCGGTTTAACCAGCACAGCGAACGACCTTATCACTGACGAAGATGAAACAACTTTTTTCGGGATTGGTTTCTCTGTTGACTATGATAACTTTTTATTTGATGCCGAATATACTCAGTTTGAAGTCGAGGGAAGTATTTTGGCTGAGCAATCACAATACTATGCCTCAGCTGGCTACCGTATAGATAATGTTATTGTTCATGTAACTTATGAAAAAAATGATGATGAACATGATTCATCACGCTTTAATACACTCGAATCAATTCCGTTATTAAATACAAACGTAAACCTCGCCCTTGATAGCATGCGAGCAGAGAGTAACGTATACACCATTGGCGCGCGCTATGACTTCCACCCTTCAGCTGCATTTAAAATTGATTTTAGTCGATTTGACGATGACGTAACGAACCTTGAAACTGATGTAGTAGCTGTTGGCGTTGACTTAGTATTCTAATTGGAGCGAAATATGAAAAAATTAATCCTAGCAAGTGTACTATCGCTATGTACGTTTAGCGCCTCAGCTGAAGTAGCGGTGATAGTAAACCCAGGCAATGCAAGTGCACTTGATGCCGATACAATTAAAAAGATTTACCTAGGAAAAGCAAAATCATTTGCTAACGGTAATAAAGTTAGCCCTGTTACTCAAAATGGTACCGCTGTGGCTGATGAATTCAATTCTAAAGTAGTTGGTAAATCAAGCAGCCAATTAAATGCCTATTGGTCAAAACTTGTTTTTACAGGTAAAGGTACACCACCAGAAAAATTTGATTCTGACCAGGCTGTTATTGATTTTGTTGCTAGTAATGGCGACTCAATTGGTTACATAGATAGCAGCAAGGCAACAGATAAAGTTAAGGTAGTTGCTACGTTTTAAGTGCGGTCGCTAGATATAAAAAAACCACCGATTAGGTGGTTTTTTTATATCTAAATATTATGGCTATATACTAATATACTTAAACAAATGAGCAGTTATGTGGCGGACAAGT
Organism: Pseudoalteromonas sp. P1-13-1a; assembly: GCF_001401875.1. Classification (NCBI taxonomy): domain Bacteria; kingdom Pseudomonadati; phylum Pseudomonadota; class Gammaproteobacteria; order Alteromonadales; family Pseudoalteromonadaceae; genus Pseudoalteromonas; species Pseudoalteromonas sp. P1-13-1a. Next base: position 251,581 of record NZ_LKDV01000002.1, read on the forward strand.
GTGTAGATAGCGAGGCAAAAAAAACGTTATTTAGTTGCTCTAAATAACGTTTTTTGAATGCAACTAGCGCTTGGCTTAGCCTCTAAAATGATTAAGTATTATTACAGATTAATATTACTCAATTTTAAACTTCGCAGTCGCATCTAATAGGTTATCTGAAAGGTAGTGCAGGTTTTTCGCTACATCCCTTACCGCCGCGAGTGAGTCCATTGTATCTTCAAACGATTCATGCATATTCGTCACATTTTCTACAACCATCGCAGCAACGGATGTTTGCTCCTCTGTAGCAGCGGCAATTTGTGAATTCATACCATTTATTTCTAGCATTTGCTCTGCAATTTTTTCTATCGACACACCAGTTTTCTCTGCGGCTGTTGCATTATCTGTGGCCATATCTCGCGCAGATGTCATCGCCGTTACCGACTCATTTGCAGCCTCAGTCAATGTGCTCAGTAACTCACGAATTTCATTTGTAGAGTGGGCAGTACGTGATGCAAGCTCTCTTACTTCATCTGCAACCACAGCAAAACCGCGACCATGCTCACCCGCACGGGCCGCTTCTATAGCAGCATTTAGAGCTAATAAATTAGTTTGCTCAGCAATAGATGTAATTACATTAAGGATTTGAGACACATTTTTTGTATCATCCGCTAGCTTATTAATTGTCGAAGCTGCTTGATTTATTTCATCACTCAACGTTCGTGAGGCGCTGACTGACATTTGAACTTGAGTTCTGCTTTGCTCTACCTCTTTTTCTGCGGTTTGCGCTGCATTTGATGCACTTGCCGCTGATTGAGAAATATCACCCACACTTTGCTTCATTTCTTCCATAGACTGTTTAACCACCTCAGCCTCAGTTGTTTGCTTTGTGGTTGCGCGCTCAGCCTGCTCCATACCTTGCACTAAGCGAGTTGAGTTTTCCATTAGTGGCTCACATACCGCAATTACCTCAAGGACTGTTTTTTTCAGCAGAGCGATAAATGAGTTAAAGTTAATCGATACTTGACCAATTTCATCCTCTGAATTTACGCTCAGATTAGTGCTCAGTGACCCTTTACCATTCGCCAGTAAACTCAGGTTATTAGCCGCATCACTCGCAGAAGCAGCAATACGTTTAGCAATCCAAATAGCCATAAATAGCAGTAAAATTAACGAAACAATAGATACCACTAACATAAGTGTAAGGGCGTGATCAGAACGTTCTTTTGTACTTGCAACTAGCTCAAAGAAACGAGCGTCTGCTTTAGCTTGCGCGGTTTTAAACTTTTCAAGTACATCATTATAAAGGGCTGTTTTTTTCTGCGCTTGTTGTTGGATTTTACTAAAATCGGCTGTCCCATTAACCATACCATTCGCAATGCTGGATGATATTTTTTCGTAATTGGCTAATTGTACTTTTGTATCGCTATGAATATACGACGCGTTTATTTGCTCAACCGCATTTATGTTGTTACTTAGTGCATTGTATGTATCTGCTGCTTTTTCTACTAACTCCTGCTCACCAAAAGTAACAGCTTGCGTATAAAGCTCATCGAGCTTTTCTAAAAGGCTTACATTTGCCGATGTTAATTTAACAACCTGATACGAAGACTTTTCCATTTCATCAAGTGCGATTCTATTATCATTCATTGCAAAGTAATTAATCAAAACGATCGCTAAAAATGCTAGAACCGCAATGCTGGTAATAGCATGAATTTTTTTACTTATGCTGAGGTTTTGAAAAGAGAAGCCTGAAGCCATTGTGTATACCTTATTTTGTTGTCTATATCTATTATCGGCTTATTACCTATAAGTGTTAACTAAATTTGTAATATTTCTAGTTTTTTTTACAAATACAGCGAGTATTCAACAACTGGTAAGCTCAAAAAGGGCAAGGTGGTTAATAAGCAAGCAAAGTGAAATTTTTCCATAAAAAAACCAGTAGCATTACTGCTACTGGTTTTATAATTTGGTGCGGATGGGGGGACTTGAACCCCCACGCCCGAAAGCACTACCCCCTCAAGGTAGCGTGTCTACCAATTCCACCACATCCGCATTTTCAAGCTTTCGCTTAGGTGTTAAACTTATTGACTTATTTGAGGAGTATAAGTCGCTTAACGTTAGCTTTACGCTAAATTAGTTTGGTACGTCAGAGCTCTGCTGTTGAGTAACAGGTACATCTTCTTCTGCTGGCGCTACAGTTTCTACTGCAGGTGCCGCTTCAAGGTTTTCCCACTCATCGGTCTTTTTGATTTGACCGGCAGTTAAGTTACCTAACACAATACTTAAAACAAAAAACACTGTTGCTAAGCTTGTTGTTGTTTTGGTCATAAAGTTACCTGCACCTGATGAGCCAAAAACTGTGCCCGAAGCACCGGCGCCAAATGAAGAACCCATGTCCGCGCCTTTACCTTGCTGGATTAAAACCATACCAACTAAAGCTAAAGCAACAACTAAATAAACTACTAATAAAATTTCGTACATCTTATACGGTCCCTTTTGCACTGTTACAGATTGCAGTGAACGAATCTGCTTTAAGACTAGCACCGCCAATAAGGCCGCCGTCTATATCTGGTTGTGCAAATAATAATTCGCTATTTTTTTCGTTAACGCTACCACCATATAAGATGGTAAGCCCTTGTGCTAAATCGCTGTCTAAAGAAGCAATTTTACCACGGATAAATTTATGAACAGCTTGTGCCTGTTCTGGCGATGCAGTCTTACCTGTGCCTATGGCCCAAACGGGCTCGTATGCTATCACAGAATCTTTCAGTGCTGCTACACCTAATTTCTCAATTACCGCATCAATTTGTGCAGCAACTACGTGTTCGGTTTGACCGTTTTCTTGCTCGCTCTCGCTTTCCCCAATACACAAGATTGGTGTTAGTCCTACTTGCTGTGCACGGGCAAATTTTGCGGCTACGGTTGCGTTACTCTCTTTGTAGATACTGCGTCGCTCTGAGTGGCCTACGAGTACGTACTTAGCTCCTAAATCTTTAATAAGCTGAGCATCCACTTCACCGGTAAAGGCGCCTGGGGTATTTTCGCTTAGCGTTTGAGCCCCCGTGGTTACACCGCTTTCAACTAGTGCTGGTACTAATGGGAATGGAGGAAATAAAACAATGTCTATCTCATTTGATTTAACACTGTTAATGGCATCAGACAGTTGAGTAACAAGTTCTAAAGAGCCATTCATTTTCCAGTTGCCTGCGACCATTGCCTTACGTATTGCCATTTTCCACTCCAGATTAGAAAGCGGGCGAGATATTAACTTTTCTCGCCCTAAGTTACAAGAGGTTATTGTTATCAACCAGTTTATTTGCTCATAGATTCGACAACTGCTGCAATTTTTTGCGCACTGTCTATGACTATTTTTTCTTGTTCGGCTTCAACCATAACACGTACTACCGGTTCAGTGCCTGATTTACGAAGTAAAACACGGCCTTTGTCGCCTAAAGCTTGCTCTACTTGCGCAACCGTATTTTGTACTTCTGGTGCTTGTGTGGGATCTGTGCCAGGTGTGTAGCGTACATTAATCATTTTCATTGGGTACTTTGTGAAACCTGCCCCTAAATCTTGTAATGTACGATTTTGAGCCACCATTGCAGCCAATACCTGAAGGCTCGAAATGATACCATCGCCTGTGGTGATTAAATCAAGATTTAATACATGCCCTGAGCTTTCACCACCAATTTTCCAGCCTTTTTGCTGCAGCATTTCCATAACATAACGGTCGCCAACTTTACTGCGTGCAAATTCAATGCCTTTTGCTTTTAATGCATTTTCAAGCCCCATGTTCGACATAACCGTGCCAACAACACCACCACCTAGCATGTGATCTTCAGCCGCTTGGCAGGCGATAATGTAAACTAAATCATCACCGTCAAATACACGACCGTTATGATCAACCATCATTACGCGGTCGCCGTCACCATCGTAAGCAATACCTACATCGGCTTTGTGCTCTAGCACTTTGCGCTTTAACGTATCAACGTGTGTAGCACCACATTCATGGTTTATATTCACCCCATTAGGCTCGCAAGCATGAGTAATCACTTCAGCGCCTAGCTCACGCATCACCGACGGTGCAATATGGTAGGTTGCGCCATTGGCACAATCTAGTACAACTTTTATACCTTCAAGTGATAAACCTTGAGGGAATTGGCTTTTACAAAACTCAATATAGCGCCCATCAGCACTTACTAAGCGCGAGGCTTTACCAAGCTTATCGGAGGCAACACATGTCATTGGTTCATCAAGCATCGCTTCAATTTGTAGCTCAACGTCGTCGTCCAGTTTTAAGCCTTGGCCATTAAAAAACTTAATTCCGTTGTCGTAATAAGGGTTATGCGATGCACTAATTACGATACCCGCTTCGGCCCTAAACGTCTGCGCTAGATAGGCAACTGCAGGCGTCGGCATTGGCCCAAGCAATACAACATCTATTCCTGCGGCGATTAAACCAGCTTCAAGCGCGGTTTCTAACATGTAACCTGAAATACGGGTATCTTTACCTATAATTACTTTTTTTGTTCCACTAAGTGACAAAACTCGGCCAGCGGCCCAGCCTAATTTCATTGCAAACTCAGGGTTAATTGGCGCTGTGCCCACTAAACCACGTACCCCATCGGTACCAAAATATTTTCTTTCGCTCATTATAAAGCTCCTTTTTCGCATGCCTGGAGGACACCAAGCACATCTGCCGTTTCTTTTACATCGTGTACACGAATAATTTTTGCGCCATTTTGCGCGGCAATTAGCGCACCGGCTAAGCTGCCCGCTAATCGCTCATCTGTTTTTCTGTTTAGCAAATTACCTATCATCGACTTGCGTGAAAGACCCGCTAAAAGTGGTAGTTCAAACTTATTAAATGCATTAAATTTAGCCAGTATTTCAAAATTATGCTCAAGGGTTTTACCAAAGCCAAAACCCGGGTCGAGGATAAGTTGCTCTACCTTAATACCCGCTGTTTCGCATGCCTTTATACGCTGCTCAAAAAAATGGTTAATTTGTGCTAATAAGTCAGTATAAGTGGGCGAATTTTGCATTGTGCGGGGCTGCCCTTGCATGTGCATCAAGCACACTGCAACATCAGGGTAATTAGCGAGTGTACTTAGTGCACCTGGTTCTTGCAATGCACGCACATCGTTAACTATATCTGCACCTGCTAAAATGCCCTGCTCCATAACCTGCGCTTTACTGGTATCTACCGATATAACACAGTCACTTTTAGCTCTAATGGCTTTTATTGCAGGAATCACACGATTAAGTTCATCGTCTAAACTAACATCTGGTGCGCCTGGGCGTGTAGATTCACCGCCAATATCAATAATAGTTGCACCCTCATCTAACAACTGCATTGCCTGCCTTACCGCGTGCGCTGTATCTAAAAACTTTCCGCCATCAGAAAATGAATCCGGAGTCACATTTAAAATACCCATCACACATGGTTTTTCTAAATTTAATTTACGCCCGCGGGGAAGGTTTATTGTGTTAGTCATCGCCAACCTTTAAGTTATTTGATACAAAAAAGCCCCGAAGTACGGGGCTTTTAAAACATTATTTTAACGATTATTCAGCTTTATCATCAAGGTTTGTTTCATCTTTTTTCGATGAATCATCCGGTTTTTGGCTTTCATCAACCGGCTTTTCTTGAGGTGCCACTGTTTTAGTTGGCTTATCGTCTAAACGATCATGTGCATCTCGTGGTTCACGCACAGGCTGACGCGCCATTAAATCATCAATTTGTTTAGCATCAATTGTTTCGTATTTCATTAATGCATCTTTCATCGCATGAAGAATATCAATATTTTCTTTTAATATATCTTCTGCTCTTTGATAATTGCGGTCAGAGAATAAGCGTACTTCAGCATCAATGACTTTAGCTGTTTCATCAGACATGCTCATTGCGCGACCACCGCCGCCGCCCATGTACATCTCGTTTTGATCTTCAGCGTACAGTAACGGACCTAGTTTTTCACTCAAGCCCCACTGCGTTACCATTTTACGTGCAATATCTGTTGCACGCTCAATGTCATTACTCGCACCCGTGGTTACTTTGTCTTCGCCATAAATAAGTGCTTCAGCAATTCGGCCACCGTAAAGGCTAGAAATCATTGACTCTAAAAGCTCTTTAGAATGGCTAACACGGTCCTGTTCAGGTAAGTACATGGTTACACCAAGGGCACGGCCACGTGGAATAATCGACACTTTATAAACTGGGTCGTGCTCTGGCACCATACGGCCAACAATAGCATGCCCTGCTTCATGGTAAGCCGTCATTTCTTTCTCTTGCTCACTCATCACCATGGTCTTGCGCTCTGCACCCATCATGATTTTGTCTTTAGCAGCATCGAATTCAGCCATACTTACAACACGCTTATTACCACGTGCGGCATAAAGTGCAGCTTCGTTTACAAGGTTTGCTAAATCAGCACCAGAGAAACCAGGTGTACCACGTGCAATAACTGCCGCTTCTACGTTATCGCCTAATGGCACTTTACGCATATGTACTTTAAGGATTTGCTCACGGCCACGAATATCAGGTAAGCCAACCACTACTTGACGGTCAAAACGACCAGGACGAAGTAATGCAGGGTCTAGTACGTCAGGGCGGTTAGTTGCCGCTATAACGATAATACCTTCGTTACCTTCAAAACCATCCATTTCGACTAGCATTTGGTTTAGTGTTTGTTCACGTTCGTCGTGTCCACCGCCCATGCCAGCGCCACGCTTACGCCCTACAGCATCAATCTCATCTATAAAGATAATACAAGGTGCAGCCTTTTTAGCTTGTTCAAACATGTCACGTACACGCGATGCACCAACACCAACAAACATTTCAACAAAGTCAGAACCTGAAATAGTGAAAAACGGTACTTTTGCTTCACCGGCTACGGCTTTAGCAAGTAATGTTTTACCCGTACCAGGAGGACCTACCATTAGTACACCCTTAGGAATACTACCACCAAGTTTTTGGAACTTAGAAGGGTCACGTAAAAAGTCTACTAACTCTGTTACGTCGTCTTTTGCTTCATCGCACCCTGCTACATCAGCAAAGGTTGTTTTAACTTGGTCTTCGCTCATCAGGCGAGCTTTGCTTTTACCAAACGACATTGCGCCTTTACCGCCACCGCCTTGCATTTGACGCATGAAGAATATCCACACCCCTATAAGCAGCAACATTGGGAACCAAGAAATAAAAATACTTGCTAAAAACGATTGTTCTTCAGGCTGAACGCCTTTCACATTTACATCATTTTTAAGTAAATCATTAATTAAGTCTTCATCGTACATTGGCATTGTGGTTTGAAAACGCTCACCACTGCTTTTAGTACCGGTTATATTACCCGTTCCACGGTCAATAATAACTTCTTGTAAAGAGCCGCTACGCACGTCTTTTACAAATTGAGTGTAACTTGTTTGACGATCAACTTGATCGCCACCATTAAAGCTCTGAAATACTGACATTAGCACAACTGCAATAACCAGCCAGAGTATTAGATTTTTTGCCATATCGCTCAAGGGGTTAACCTCTTGTATCCAATTAATTTAAATTCAACTAAACGCCAAGCAACTGTACTACAGTTTGTAGCCGGTCGCTACTATATATACTTCCCGAGAACGGGCACGTGAGGCATCAGGTTTGCGTATTTTCACTGCTTTAAAACTATTACGAACGTCTTGCAAGTATTGATCAAAGCCTTCACCTTGAAACACTTTAACAACAAATGCACCATTTTTCTTTAATACTTGATGACACATATCAAGTGCTAATTCTACCAAATACATGCTACCCGCTTGATCTACCGAGTTATTCCCACTCATATTTGGTGCCATGTCAGAGAGTACCACATCAACATTTTTACCATCAATGCGTTTTAACAATGCATCAAGTACGGCTTCTTCACGAAAATCGCCTTGTAAAAAGTCGACCCCCGCAAGTGAGTCCATGGGTAATATGTCACACGCAACAACCTGACCTTTATCAGATACTTTCTCGGCTAAGTATTGTGACCAGCTGCCAGGTGCAGCACCTAAATCAACAACGGTCATACCAGGGCGAAGCAGTTTATCTTTATTTTGGATCTCATCTAATTTGAAAACAGCTCGAGAACGCCAGCCTTTTTTTTGCGCTTGCTGAACATATTGATCATCAAAATGTTCTTTCAGCCATCGCTTTGAACTGGCTGAATGTTTTTTATTTGTCATAAATTAACACGCAACTAATTAGTAATATTCTTTAGATGGCGTTAGAATACCCTTAATTCAAGCCATATTCAGCAAAATTTGTATAAACATGACATTATCAAACAAACAAAAGCAGTTTTTAAAAGGCCAGGCACATAGCCTTAAGCCTGTAGTTTTACTAGGTTCTAACGGTTTAACCGAGGGCGTAGTCGTTGAAATTCAAAGTGCATTAGAGATTCACGAATTGATTAAAGTAAAAGTACCTACTGACGATCGTGAAACAAAAGCACTTATTTTTGATGCAATTGTTCGTGAAACCGGCGCTACTAAGCTACAAACAATAGGTCACACTGTTGTATTGTATCGTCAAAGTGCAGAAAAAAAGATTCAATTACCACGTGCATAAGTTAATTGTGCAGTGAGCTTTTTATAAAAAAACCAGCATTAAGCTGGTTTTTTTATTATAGGTGCTTAATTATACTTTTTACTTTTAAAAATAAATTTAAAAGTACGGCTCTGTTTAAGCAATTTAAGGCCTGTTTTATTTAGTGCGTTTGTATTTTAATAAACGGTCTAAAAATTCAGTGGTTAATTCATTTATAACGCCGGTTTCCGCGTTTACAATCAAGCTAAACCCCACATTTAAATGCGGTATAACAACCAAATCACTACGATAACCTTGCACCCAACCACTATGATAGTACAGCGTTTCATCGTTATAGTTATAAATACGCCAGCCTAAACCATAATAAGCTTGTTCTAATTTCCTTTTCCATACGCGTCTATAACGTTCTTTTTTTGTAAGTGTAAAAGGGCGTGCTTGTGTAGCAAGTGCTTCTAAAGAAAGTACATCTAGGTTTTGCCCTAATTGCGCTTTTAACCATTTTGCCATATCGGTTGCGCTTGCATTTACGCCCGCAGCTGGGCCAACTTTATAATAGTTTTTTTTCAGCTTGGCTGTGTACCAACGTTTTTTTCCTCTAACGTGCGGCAACGCATAATTTTTATCCTGCACCATTGCATCGTAGCCTAAGCTGGTGTCGTTCATTTTTAATGGTGTAAAAATCCCCTCTTCCAGCCACTGGTCATATTTTTTATTGGTACTGCGATAAATTACATCATCAATTAAACTAAACATCACATTCTGATACCCATAGCATTGGCCGGGTTCGCAAATGGGCTTTACTGTTAATAGCTTTTCGACAATATCGGGGTAACTCATTCTTGATTCGATTAAATTGTCATATGCATTAGGGACCAAACCGCTGGAGTGGCTTAATAAGTGAAACACTTTTAAATTGTCTTTATAAACAGTGTCTTTAAAGGCAGGTATATACTCGCTTACCGGTTTAAATAAATCGATTACCCCTTCACTTGCAAGCTTTGCAGTTAAGGACCCAGCAAAGGTTTTTGACACCGAAGCCAACCTAAAGCGGGTGTGGCGATTAACCTGAGTACCACTTCCTGCCTTAGTGCGGCCCATGGTGTGAATATAATCAGCGTTACCAATACTCACTATAGAGAGCGCAGCGCCAGGTATACCTTTACTGTTAAGTTTTTTTTCTGCGTAGCGTCCATACTGTTTTACGAATCCATCCCAGTTTGAGTCTGCTTTAGCTATTGCCTTAAGCGGAAGAGATAGACAAATAGCGACCCAAACATACATAAAATTAGTGAGATACTTCATTCGTTACAAATTTATTCTTTTTTAACTACATCTATGAGCATAATATCATGAAGTTTTAGTGGGACTAACGTACAATGTTGCGATTATTGGCTTTTTAAGTGGATGTTAAGTAGTTATGCGTTTTATAGTTGTATCACTTTTTATATTATTATCAGCAGGTTGTGCAATTACCAAACAGCCGGCCGAGCCTTTGGCTTTACCGTTAAAGCCAACATTAAAGAGCGAAACTTACCAGCTTGAGTATAAAACAGAGCACGCATCGCCAAAAGTTAAGTCTGTACAGTTACCGGCGCACAAAGTAACACGCGGCCAAACAGTGCGTATTACAACAGATAAAGCAAGCGTAACAGACACACTATTAAAACAAATAACACAAGCCTTAAACGATAAAGGCTTAGAGGTGACTAATAATAAAAGCAGTGATTACACGCTCGCTATTCATCAGTTAGACCTAGCATTTACTGACGATACCAAATATGCGTTAACCCAGCCTGAAAACCCTTACCCTTTATTTGCAAAAGTAGCGCAGCAATACCCTACTCAGCAATGCGCCACCATACTCGCGCAAGTAAGTATGCGCATTACGCACCGTGCTTCAGGCGATGTGGTATGGTTTGCAAAATCATCAATAGACAGCGCAAGCTTCCACCGTGAGCCTTTATTGTTTAGCTTTGCCCAAGAGCAAAAAATTACTAATGAGTTAGAAGTCGCAACATTTGTACATCAGCAAAATACCGAGCAAGCCCGTATAGCGCGCGCAGGTAAAGAAGTAACTGTACCGCCTTTTAAAACCATTACTAAATTAAGCAGCTTAACTAAATTACAAGGTCCATGTACGCGTACCGAAGTGAGCGCCTTAACACCTATGATGCAATATTACTTAAGCAGTATTTTAATTGACAAAATAAAAGTGCAATAACGTAAAAAACTACATTTTTTTACAGATTCAAGGATTCACTTACTAATATACTACGTTTAATAACACATAATAATTAGGTCCCCAGGGATGAAAATCGCTTTCTTACAGCATACTTTAATTAATAGCGTATTGCTTTGCGCCAGTTTTTTGAGCTTTCAAAGCCAGGCAAGCAATCGATACTATGCTGATAACACGCTAGAGCCTACCCAAGGTTTTGCGTGGGATTGGAGCGCTGGGGCTGGTTATTATGTAGAAGACTCTTACCTAATTGGCCTTGACTCATACGACGATGGTATTGAACTCGATTTAAGCCTGGCCATTTCCTACGAAAACTTTTACCTCGACTTTGACCATAACCAGTTAAGCGGCGGTTTAGTCGTCGGTTACAGCCTTATAGATAAATTTGATTGGGGCCTAGATATATTGGGCACTAATACACAAGCCGGATTTGACGAAAAAGGCTTAGGTTTTTACAACCACGGTGTCATAGAAGAGCTTGCGGGTATAAAATCGCGTAATTACGATTTTGATGCCGGACTTAGATTAACGCGCCGCTTTGAAAACTCGCAAATTTCGTTTGAGTTTTTACATGACATTACAGGTACACATAACGGTTGGGTATTAAACACCTTTTTTAGCCACATTTTGCCATGGCGTAATTGGGAGTTTAGATCAGGGGTGGGTATAAGCGCTTACTCGGGCAGTTTTACAAACTATTATTTTGGTATAGACGCCGACGAAACCACCGCTAATCGCCCTATTTACACCCCGAATGGCAGCACCAGCATTATGTTTGAATTTCATGCTGAGTACCCTATATCTCAAGATTGGGTATTTTTGTCTGGCTGGTTAACAACGTGGTTTTCAAAAGAAATAGACGATAGCCCTATTATTTCACAAGGGTATCAGCATAAAGCCAAGGTAGGCCTGCGTTATGTATTTTAAATGGATCTGTTTATTATTGATCTTCCCTGCTATTTCATCTGCAAAAACGACAGATAAAACAGCCCCTTTAACCGCGCTTCCAGACACCTGTGTAGCACTGCGTGAGGGCCGCAATTGCTATGCTGATATTACACTTAGTTGGCAACAGCCGACTATTGGAAACTACTGCTTACGAGACGCAACATCAAAATATATTATGCAATGTTGGTTAAAACAACAACAAGGCGTATTTGAATATACATTTGACTCCCAGCAAAGTATTTCTTTTGAACTGTTTGATAGTAATACAGCCCAAATTATTGCCACCACTGAAGTTAAACTTCAGTGGGTTTATCAAAATAGACAAAAAAAACGCCGTTGGCGCCTATTCTAATCTACTAAGGAAGCTTTATGGATAATTACGGCACTATTTTATTAGTCGAAGATGACACCTCTCTAGCTCAATGGGTGGCAGAGTACTTAACCGAACAAGGCTATACGACCCATGTTTGCCACCGCGGTGATGAAGTTATAAGCCAGGTAAAAAACTTAAACCCTAACATTGTGCTACTCGACATTATGCTGCCAGGCCAAGACGGTATAAGTGTGTGCAGAGAGCTACGTAGTTTTTACACTGCCCCCATTATTATGTTGACCGCCCGCGATGATGAAATGGATGAAGTTATTGGCTTAGAAGTAGGGGCAAGTGATTACATCATGAAACCGGTGCGCCCTCGCGCATTATTAGCCCGTATTAAAGCAGCGCTGCGCCTGAGCAGTGAACCAACTAAAGTGCCCAATGACAGTGTGATAAAAGTCGGCGAACTCAGTATCGATACTCAATCTCGCAGTGTAACATTTAACAAGCAAGATATTACTATTTCCAGTGCTGAGTACCTGTTACTACACTATTTAGCAAATAATGCAGGCCAAGTGGTTTCAAGGGATGCAGTGTTTAAAGCAACGAAAGGCCGTGAGTATGATGGACTTGATAGAAGTGTGGATGTATTAATCTCCGCGCTTCGCAAAAAGTTTCATGATGACCCTCAAAACCCAGAAAAAATAAAAACAATTTGGGGGCGTGGTTATTTACTTGTTGCCACTGCGTGGGAAGAGTGACCGTGGCGCTTTAAATGAAAAAATTTTACATTTCACTACTCGGTAGTGCGCTACTATCTATTGTTGTATTGGGCTGGCTAATTGATGCATTTAGCCAACAAACACAAACACCCCATGATGAATTTAGCGTACAAAGCCAAATGATCAACGGCTTTAGTAAGCATTTAGCTAATGTAGCTACCTCTGAACGCGCAGCTTATGTAAAGCAACTGGCAAGCGACTTTAATGTAAAACTCGATTATAAAAGTAATGAATCTCTTGCATTAACCCCGCCCTTAATACTACAGATGCATGCCCAAAGCGGGCTTATTTTAGAAGACCAACAAGGTTTTTATATGCTCTACAGCAGTGAAGTGTTGTCGCCTTATCATCTTTCTATGCGTCTAGATAAAGGGGTTGAGGCAGAACAACGCAACGATATAATACTTACTTTGCTGTTTTATGCAGGGCTATGCGTTTTTATGGGCTTTATTATTGCCCCACTTGCCAAACGCTTAACAGTGTTAAACGAAGCGGCTAAAAAATTTGCCGCAGGAGATGTGCAAGCGAGAATAAAGGTCTCACACTTTACCTATATAAGAGACGTTGAACTTACATTTAACCGCATGGCGAGCCAAATAGAAAAGCTCGTGGCGGAGAATAAGTTAATGGCATCGAGCTTATCGCACGATATCAGAACCCCTATCGCTTGTTTACGCTTTGGCTTAGATGCCGCTTTAGAGACGGAAGACTTGCCTAAAATTCAGCAGTACCTTGGGCGTATGGAAAACGACCTTGACCATATGGAGTCGATGCTTAAAAGCTATTTAGCCTTTGCAACACTTGAGCAAAATGCCAATCAACTTACCTACTCGCAAACTCATTTATCGCACTATCTTGAGGACTTACTCACCCAGCTTTCGCCAAAAATTGAAACCAGCCACCTCAAAGTACAATTAAATAGCAGTGACGATATAGTTTTTGCTGATTTACATTGGCTTGCTCGGGCTATTAGTAATTTAATTGGCAATGCCTGCGACTTTGCAAAAGACACTATTTATGTCAGTGCAAAACGTGATGAGCATTATTTATATATTACGGTTGAAGATGATGGACCAGGCATTGCACCAGAGAACTTTAATAACGTTTTTAGCCCATTTTTTAGAGAAGAGAGCCACCGTAACCGTGCTGATAAAAGTTATGGTTTAGGCTTAGCAATCGTTGCTAAAGTGGCAGATTGGCATCACGGCAGTGTAAGTGTTAGTAAAAGTACGCGACTTAACGGGGCCTGTTTTACCCTTAAAATTGGTCAGCACCACGATACGTAAAAAAATATTTACACAACTGTATTTAGGGCTAGTTGGCCTTTTAGGGTTATAATTTGTTCTATCTAGGGGCTGTTTAATCGCGGCGCGAGGTTTGTAACCTAGTGGGCTACGTAAAAACCGAGTAACAAAGAGTAAATAGCCCCTAGGCAGAACCCTTAGGGCAGCGCCTGTTTGGCATTTATACGTCGTTATCGCCTATTTATGGGGAACAACCACACTACATAGGCTCTGCCTTGCCTAAACACCAAACAGACTGCTGCAAATTTAACCTCGAAAGGTAAACAGGCCCTAAAATTTATTACACAAAATCAACTCCTTATTCTAAACCTGTTGATAACATTAATTAAATGCATCGCGCGACAGACACATCAGACGATAATTATTGTCACAATTGGGTAAATAAGTGCTTTTTATTTATTTGTAATTCCAGTAGATTGTCAGCGCCGTCAAAAAATAGAGAAGTATAACAATATGAGCGCAGTTAGAGGTGAGTTTAGCTCTCGCTTTGGATTTATAATGGCCGCCGCAGGCTCTGCAGTAGGTCTAGGTAATATTTGGGGGTTTCCGACCCAAACAGCAAGCAATGGTGGTGCAGCTTTTTTAGTCGCTTATTTGATACTAGCGTTTTTTTTAGCATACCCCGCACTTATGGCTGAGCTTATAATTGGCCGACACGGACAAGCTAATGCGGTATCCTCTTTAACAAAAATAACATCACACACGTGGCAAAAGCGCTTTGCTTTTATTGTTGGTTTTGGCGGAATTTTATGTGCGGGCTTTATTTTAAGTTTTTATGCTATTGTGGCAGGCTGGATGCTCAGCGCTACAGTCGAGCCTATCACTACGTTGGCTGGCGCAAACGGTGCTTCAACGTGGTTAAGTGAGCAGTCACTCTCACGAAATATCTTATTTACAGTTACATTTATTATACTCACCGTGGCGATTATTAGCCGTGGCGTAGAAAACGGCATAGAAAAATGGTCTAAGCGCCTAATGCCCGCTCTTTTAGGTATTTTATTTGCCCTAATTGCCTACGTTATGACTCAAGAAGGTGCTATGCAAGGGCTAAAAGCCTATTTAGTACCTGATTTCTCATCGATATTTGATGCAAACTTACTCGTAAGTGCACTCGGTCAAGCGTTTTTCTCATTGTCGCTAGGCACCAGCGTGATGATTATTTATGGCTCGTACATTAGTCAAAAAGAAAACCTTGTTACACTGGGCGCTTATGTAACGTTAATAGATGTGTTTATCGCGTTTGTAGCGGGCCTTTTAATTATACCCGCCATGTATGTAGCACAAGCACAAGGCGTAGAAATTTTTTCATCTACTGGCACACTTCTTTCTGAAGACACATTAGTATTTCAGGTATTGCCAGCTTTATTTGATGGTATGGGCTCAGTAGGTTTATTTATTGGTTTTGCATTTTTTGCCCTAATGAGCATAGCCGCACTTACCTCTTCTATTTCAATGTTAGAGGCGCCCGTGTCGTATACTGTGGAGCGCTTTGCAATGAGCCGCCTGCAGGCAACATGGTTAATTGGTGCGCTAATAAGTGCAGTGAGCATTACCATAGTATGTAACTTAGGCAGCTTATTTGGTTTAGTGATCACCTTAACAACTAAAGTCGCTCAGCCTTTACTTGGCTTAATGTGTTGTATTTTTGTTGGCTGGATTTGGTACCGTGGCTCGCTACTAAAAGCAATACAACAAGGTAACCCTGAGGTTCATAACACGCTCTTTTGGAAAATATGGCCTGTATACACAAAGTTTGTGTGCCCTATAGCCATTGGCGCTGTGTTTTTACACTCAGTGTTAAGTTAAAACGTTTTTAACTAACCTGAGTTCAGGTTAAATACTACATTAAGCAAAAAGCCCATGCATTAAGTGGGCTTTTTAATAGCTTAAATTTATCCCTAATAAATTAGTTTAGAGTATTTAACACCATATCCTGATGGGGAATGCCATCTTCTAGGTATTGCTCTCCTACTTCTGCAAACCCAAAAGAGCGATAAAATGCTAACAAATAGGTTTGTGCACCTATATAAATAGGACGCTGTGGCCACTGCTTTTTACAACATGCTATAGCCGCATTGACAAGCTCAGTAGCCCGCCCTTTACCACGCTCACTTTTACAAACCAGTACACGGCCTATTGCACTGTACTGCTCATTTTTTTCATAGCACCGGGCATAAGCTAATAAATAATTATCTGAAATTACATATAAATGCTGAGTACTAGCGTTAATGTCTACTTCATCGAGTTCAGGGTAAGGACACGTTTGCTCTACTACAAATACATCAACGCGACCGCGCATTATCGTAAACAAAGTACGCGAATCAAGCGCATCAAAATGCGCACATTTAAACGACATATAAAATCCTAAAATAAAAAACCCAGCCTGAGCTGGGTTTAATTAAACTACGGCATCACTTAGGCAAACAAACGCTCTAATTGGTCACACAACTGCGATAAATTAACATGGTCGTGCTCTATGGTTAAATCAACATAACCATCGCCTCTAAATGCTCTATCCAGCTCAATTAGAACATGTGTTTTGTGTGCTTCTGGTACAAACGATAATTCAATTTCTTGAATACCGAATAAGCTGCGGCTATTGGGCTTATACTCTAACTCTTGATAACACCCCGATACCGACTGAAAAGTAGGCGCGCGTAAATGGCCTTTTTCAACATCAGCTTTTAATAAACTAAACCCTAATTTATCCATTGCTTGCATACAGGTTTTAACGGCTTCGTTAGGGTAAATATGCAAATGGTCTTTATCTGTTGGATCTAGTGCTAAATCAATATCAAGGCCCGTTTCAATCCATACATGTGATTGGTTGTAGCCGGCATTAATTTCGGTAATTGGCGTTTCTGGATGAAGGCGCGCTTCAAATGGAATACTTTTAACTTCGCCTGGCTCAACAGTGCCTATGTCGGTTATACGCCACTGATCAATCACGTGGTTAGTAAAGTATTCACCATCTTCGCCATCAACTTTAACGCGTGTCATTAAAAACAAATCAAGACCCGCGATTTCTTGAGCCACATCGCCTGCAGTTATAACGATATTAGCGTTAAAAAGTTGCCCCGGCTGAAGATGCTCAGTTTCTAAAATTGTATCTACTTTTGCAGCGCCAATACCAACCGACGCTAAAATCTTTTTAAACATATCTATCTCCTTAAGCTGAGCGGCTCAGTTTGTTGCTCAAGCTTAAACTCCTTCGTTAAGGCATCTTAACCATATTTAAAAGCCAATGTCAGTGAAAAAATGTTATTTACATGCTATTTACTATTAAATACACGCTTAATGTGCATTTTTTATACATGGCTAGACAAGTAATTGATTAAAGGCGCTCAATTTTAGGGCTATTTTTATTTTCAATGGTATAAAATTTTCGCTACACTGCAATCCCAAATGAAGTGATATTAAGAATTATGGAACTAATCTATTTTGCCGCCGCATTTGTGTGTGGATTTGGTGTTTATCAATTAAAACTTCCCCCTCTTATTGGCTTTTTACTTGCTGGTTTTGCATTAAATTTATCTGGCTATAAAAGCACCGAGCTACTCGATACCATTGCCGCCTTGGGCGTAACACTTCTTTTATTTAGTATTGGTTTAAAACTTAAAGTAAACAGCTTAATAAAGCCCCAAGTTTGGGCACCTGCAACCCTGCACATTATTTTTAGCAGTGCTTTATTTAGTGGTTTTATGTTACTCCTCGGTATTTTTGCTGTGCCTATGTTTGTTGATTTAAGCTGGCAAAGTGCGTTATTAGTTGGTTTTGCACTAAGTTTCTCGAGCACTGTATTTGCCGTAAAAGTACTTGAAGAGCGAGGCGAAATGGCAAGCCTGCACGGAAAAATAGCCATTGGCATCTTAGTTATGCAGGATATTTTTGCGGTTATATTTTTAGCCATTAGCACCGGCAAAGTACCTAATATGTGGGCACTTGTTATAATTATCTCACTTCCTTTAATACGCCCGCTTATGTATGCCGTGCTTAACCGCTCTAAACATGGAGAGCTATTACCCTTATTTGGCTTTTTCTTTGCATTGGTAGCCGGTTATAACGCATTTGATTTTGCAGGTTTAAAAGGTGATTTAGGCGCACTTATTATGGGGATGATGTTTGCACCACATAAAAAGGCGGGAGAGCTTTCTAAATCACTACTTAATTTAAAAGATATTTTGCTCGTCGGTTTTTTCTTAAGTATTGGTTTGAACGCAGAGCTTACAGCTAATTCATTAATTGTCGCGTTAATCCTTATACTTGTGCTGCCAGTTAAAACCTTACTTTATTATGTGTTTACGAATACCTTTAAGCTCAGAGCGCGCACCTCGTTACTCACTGCGTTTAGCCTTGCCAATTTTAGTGAGTTTGGCCTTATTGTGTGTGCTGTGGCAGCTTCTACGGGTATGATCACCTCAGAGTGGCTGGCCGTAATGGCTATTGCGGTGTCTATTACGTTTGTTATTGCATCGCCACTTAATAAACGCTCAAACGAGTTATACGTTAAAATTGAGCGCTGGCTATTAAAGTTTGAAAGCAAAACTCGCTTAGCTGAAGAGCTACCCGTTAATTTAAACGACACTAAAATCGTTATATTCGGTATGGGGCGTATAGGTACAGGTGCATACGAAACAATAAATGCGACTCACCCTAATGTAGTGGCGGGCATTGATATAAAACCAGAGGTGGTCGAAAAACATATTAAACGCAATCGAAAGGTACTCCTTGCTGATGCCACCGACCCTGACTTTTGGCAGCGCGTTAACCACTCCCATGTAGAAATGGTGATGTTAGCTATGCCAAAACATATGCAAAATATTTTTGCATTAGAACAATTACAAGCCTCAGGCTATAACGGTCAAGTAACAGCTATCGCCAATTACCCAGATCAGCAAAAAGAGCTCGAACAAATGGGCGTTAACTCCACCTATAACTTTTACCTAGAAGCAGGCAGTGGTTTTGCTGAGCATGTTAAGCAAGAGCTATTTGAAAAATAATACTTTAAAACTAAAAAATAGAGTAAGCAAAATAAAAAAGCCTTATTATTAATAAGGCTTTTTTATTAGTTTTTGTTTAAAAAACCATTTTATTTACATTCCTTTACATTACTTCTCTCTATCAACAAGAAAAACAGATAAACTACCGGTGTTGCTTAAATAAACGCCTTCGCACCTCTGTCAGTTAATTAGACTCCAGCTAGTTAATGTAAGGTAAGCATTTATTTATCAACATAAATTTATTCAATTAGAGGGCCTACTCCCTCATTCAATAGGCTGTTTCTTGCCCGTCACAGCCTATTTTATTTATTTTTTCTCGCCCATTTTTAAAACCCAGTATTTAATGCGTTTTTAGCCAAAAAGCAGTAGTATTCCCTCCTACTTTTTATTAATGACTGACTCATTATGGATACAGCAGAACTCAAGCTCGCCATTAATACAATCATGCCCTTCGGGAAGTATGCTGGCAGGCCACTGCTTCTTTTGCCGGAGCCTTACCTAGTGTGGTTTAAACAACAAGGGTTTCCAGAAAGTAAACTCGGGGCGCAGCTGGCGCTGATGTACGAGGTTAAATTAAATGGGCTTGAGCAAATGCTGATGCCTTTACTTAAAAAAATGAAAAATAATTGAGAACTTTTTTCGCGTAGCCGGGTCTATTATTTTGCTACTTGTTGATTTTGGTTTTTAACCACAAAAAGCGCCTTAGGCGCTTTTTTTATGTCTGGTATTTTTAGGTGAGTTGCTTTTATACCAATCCGTATAACTAAGTCATCTATCTTGTGGATAGACAAACGTGTTGATAGCTAGGCAAAAAATTTGCTATTTAGTTGTTCTCGGCAATTGCTTCTGCATTGCTCTACCTTCTGCATCCATGCAGTCGTAAATGAGGATTTTTTAACGTAGGTAGCGACACATCTGCCCCCACAAAATGATTAAGTATTATTGTGGGTAGGTATTAGGTAAGGTAACTATAAACTTAGCGCCACCAAGCGATGAGTCAGTGATTGAATAGTGCCCTTTATGCCACGATACAATTTTTGCCACTATTGCTAAGCCTAAACCAAAGCCCCCTGTGCTTTTATCACGGCTTTTATCTAAACGAGTAAAAGGTTTAAATACGCTTTCTCTGTCGCTTTTTAAAATTCCTTCACCGTCATCTTCCACAATAAAGTAAATTGCATCAGCCTGCGCTTTGAGTGTCACATCAACACGACTAACAGCGTACTTTAACGCATTGCCCACCAGATTTTGCATTACACGCGCAATAAAGTGTGCGTCACACTTGTACACTAGAGCCGG
The DNA here is from genome assembly GCF_001401875.1 of Pseudoalteromonas sp. P1-13-1a. NCBI lineage: Bacteria > Pseudomonadati > Pseudomonadota > Gammaproteobacteria > Alteromonadales > Pseudoalteromonadaceae > Pseudoalteromonas > Pseudoalteromonas sp. P1-13-1a. The sequence continues at coordinate 272,023 of NZ_LKDV01000002.1, forward strand.
TGGTAACACCGCATTAAATTCTATGCCGCTTGCAAAATTTAGCTTATCAATGACCGATTTTGTTAAGGTAGCCAAGTCAACGTCGCTTGTCGCTAAACTTGGTTGCTGCGAATCAAGCCGAGCATATTCAAGCATTTCACACACAAGCGCCTCAAGTTCGCTTATATCTGCCTGCATATTAGTTAGGTAATGCTGCCCTTTTTCTGATTGCAGTGTTTCTTCTAGCATAGCTATGCCAAATTTTAATCGTGCAAGTGGCGTTCTAAACTCATGAGATACAGAGGAAGTCAGTTCTTGCTGTGCACTAAGAAGATGCTCTATGCGCTGCTGCATTACTTTTAAAGTATCAGTAACAGGTAAGAAAAACGACTTAGAAGGAGTACTTACAGTAAAGTCTTGCGAGCCATCTACCGCTTCGCACGCATGGCGTAACTTAGAAAAATCACGCCATAGTAAAAAGCTCCAAAGCCCCACAGGTAACCCTACAATAGCCAGTAACATTAAATACGGGATAACAGAGCTTTCAGGTGCTTTTAAAACGCCTACAGGGCCAATTTGAAGTAGCTTGTTATCACCAAGCTCAACATACCACACTATGCGCTGCTTTTTATCATACAGGTACAGGTAATGATTTTTATCTAATGAGGCTTGCTGCTTAAGGGGTAAAATAAGATCTTTACGGGCAATAACATGGCTTTCAAAACTGTGTTTGAGCTTATCTAATCCATCATCAGTTTGCGATAATAACCAAAGAGCTTGGCCAAACTCATCATCTAGCAGCACTTGCTGCTGCGTCTCTTCGTAAGGCCAAATTTGTTCTATAACACCACTAACAATAAATAAAGAAACAATGATATAAACATATAAACTTATAAATAGTTTGCCCATTATTCCTTGTTTACCTTCATATATTATTTTTCCCAAGCATCAGATACAAACAAGTAACCTTGTCCCCACACGGTTTTTATACGGTAAGGTTTATCACTATTATCACCTAACTTTTTGCGAATGCGTGATACACGTACATCAACAGTGCGGTCAAGCCCATCGTATTGGCGACCAATCATATGCTGATGAACCTGTTCACGGCTTAGCACTTCGCCTGCATTTGAGGCAAGTAACCATAATAGCTCAAACTCATGGGATGTAAGTACTATTTCGTTTTCATTTAACTTAACAATTCGGCTAGTTTTATCAATGACTAAATCACCAAATTGAATCTCTTCGGCCGCTTTAACTTCTGGTTGCCCGCGACGCAGTAAAGCATTTACACGCGCCAGTAAAACACGCGGCTCAGCAGGCTTTACAACATAATCATCTGCACCTAGTTCTAATCCAATCACTTGGTCAAAATCTTCACCTTTTGCAGTAAGCATTAAAATTGGCAACGAAAATTTATCACGGACTTGACGACATACGCTAAAACCGTCTTTACCTGGCAACATAATATCTAAAATCATTAAATCAGCAGCGTTATTCTCAAGATAACTAAATACTTCATCACCACGGCTCAATACATCTACTTCTAAGCCATTATGTTCAAGATAATCTTTTGTTAATTGTTGTAATCCTAGGTCATCTTCAACAAGTAAAATTTTTGGCATGAGTTGCTCCTAAATTAAAAATAGCTCCATGGAGAGCGAAGTCTGCGCCTACTTTTTTTAGCATCAGCACTTTGCACTTCAACGTGTGTTTTAGCAATTAACACACCGGTATGAGGATTGATTAAGGAGTATATGGTCTCTACCTGAACACGCGCTTTATACTTAAACTCACCAATAGCCTGCTGTTGCCAGCATTTAATAAGTTTACTTTGTTGGTACAGACATACATCGCTTGGCGATGGCTGCTGCCAATCAAACGTTAAATCGAGATCGCAAAATGCTTGCTGCTTAGACACAACGCACACTTTAGGGGAAACCTTTAAAAACGCATTTTGCGCTACAACGGGAGGGCTAAACAGAAAAACTGTAAGCACAATCAACATTAAATACTTCATATCAAAAAGTATGATCGAATCCTATAAAAGCAGTCATTGAATAGTTACGTTCAAAAAGCGGACTGCTATCCATAGCTGAATAGTCATAATATGCTACATGAAAACGAAGACTGTTAGCCTCACTTAATGGCCAACTGGCGTCGATTTTAGCATAAGGTTGCCAGCTACTACCAACGTCAATTTTACCTAATGAAGTTTCGTGTGCTTTTAAACCATAAAAGTGGCTATTTAATTCAGCCGATTTGTAGTTAACACCCAGTGTTGGTTTTAACTTTAAACGCCCTATTCTACTGTGGTACTGCCATTGTACGGCGCCACGAATACCATTATAAACATTACTTACATCGTGCAATAACTGTATCGATAGCACATGGTTTTGCTGCACATAATGATAGCTACCCCCAGCATCTAAGGCTAAATGGCGTTTATCAATATTATCGACATGTATTTTTTTAGGCTGGGGCTTGTTTTGCGCTTGCGCGAAGGCTGCCCCTCCCGTGGAAGTCGGTAAAACAAAAAGGTTATTAGGATGCCAATTAATAAAAAACCGAGACTCTGCGTTGAGTTCTGAAACAATATTAAAATGATGTTGTTGATTTTCTTTAAGTGTATAGCCTAGGCGGCCATTATCAAAAAACCAACGTTCACCATAAAAAGCAATTCGCGGTATCAAAGGAAGTGGGACATTTTTGCCGCCATGCAGTGGGTTGGTAATAACACCCACGCCAGCGCTAAGACTTACATGCCATTGCTTAACAGTAATATGTTGCTGCGCATATTTTTGCTCACTATTAGCCTGTGACGCTTGGCTGGGCAAACAAACGAAGCAAACAACAAAGTAAAAAATATAAACTAAAGGTTTTAGCCGCATTAAACTAATCTGAGTGAGTAAAAATAAGTAAGTGACTCATACTAGCAAGGTAAGCACAAATGTGCGCCACCTGATTACAATCATTCACAAATTTTACACACCTAAATAACATTTAAATATCAGGCGCTATTTCAATACGGTTACGTCCATGGGTTTTAGCAATATACAAAGCACGGTCGGCACGCTCAATAAGCACCGAACCTTTGGTAAAGGGCCGTAAAATTGCAAGCCCAAAACTTGCAGAAATTGCACGTTTAGAATTTATATCGTCTTTTTTACGGATAGTTAATGAGGCAATATCTAGGCGAATTTTATCAGCAAACACCATAATGTCGTTGATGCTGTCAAAATACCCGGTAATACAAAATTCCTCTCCGCCATAGCGGTAAACATTTAGGCTATCACTGATATTTTGCGACACTTTTTTGGCAACCAATTTAAGTACTTCATCGCCCTTTTGATGACCAAAATCGTCGTTAAAACGCTTAAAGTGATCAATATCAAACATGATGAGTACCGCCAAAACGCTGTCATCAGCTTGCTCTGAATAGTTTTGACAGAACTTCTGAATATCATCATCAAACTTTCTTCGATTAAAAAAGCCTGTAAGAGGGTCTGTATCTGCCGCTTCTTGAGAAAGGTTTAAAGCTTCTTTTAAATCTTTAATTTCATTATAAGCTAGAGCAAGCTTAGTCTGGAACTCACGCGCATACTCTTGCATAGCCACTGACTCATCTGTCAAGCGCTCAACACAACCAAGTATCTCATTAAATGAATTTACATTAACTAAACTTGCCAGCTCATTTTGAGAATCTACCAACGAGGTGGTAAAGCTTTTAGAATGATCGAGGGTTACGCTTATATCATGTTGTACTTGCTGCATAGTGCCATGGAAGCGATCAGCCATCTCTTGAAAAAACACTAAGTCATCTTCGCTTAAATGCTTATCAAAAATTTCTTTCGCCCTATTTTGAGTACATGTTTGTTGCTCAGCAATGACGTGATCGAGCTCAGCATTTAATGCCGGCTTACTCCCTTGCACATAGCAATACCAAATTGCGTAGTTGATAGGCGTTACCGGCATCCGGTACTTTACCATCAAAGGAATTGCTTTTTTTAAACATTGAGCAGAATGAGCGAGCGATACAGCATGATCCATAATTATTATAAACTCTCGTGCGTCATTATTTTTTATTATTAAGCTTTCATGTTAAGTAATAGTAAACTCATACGCAACTGTTAATCATACTATTTACTGAATTATATTAACCGTTAAAATATTAAATAACATTTGCGCCTAAAGTTTGCGCAATATTCCATAATGCACTGATTGCAGGGTCGTTGAGCTCTTTTTTAAGTACCGCTAAACCAATATCAAACCCTTCTGGTTGGTAATTTTTGCTCGGCAGTACGTGTACCTTATCTTGCAGTGGACTATTATCTAGCACTATTTTAGGAACCATGGCGACACCCAATCCCAAACTCACCATAGACACCATTGCTTCGTGCCCAGCCACCTGCGCATAAATTTTTCCATGTACATTGTTTTTTCGCCACCATTGCTCTAATCGCTGCCTAGAAAACCCTTGCTCTGGAACAATGAACTCCAATTCTGACCAATCAATATCAGGGGCATTTTTAGCTATGTTTTCACTGATTGGACAATGAATTTTAGGGCCTATAAGAACTAATGGAGAGTGGCCTATATTCACAAATGCAATTTGGGCAGGGAGTTTACTAGGCCGTGCAGCAATCGCCATTGACTCATGAGCATCCAGCACTCGGTTTATTGCCAGCGCTGGATCGCCTGTATTTAGCGTTATTTCAATATGCTGATGCTGCGCGCGGAGTTGCTCTAATATTTGGTGTAAAAAACTATACGAGGCAGTGACAGAGCAATAAATACTCACATTGCCGTAAATATGCTGAGTGGGATCTTTAACATTCGCTTTAAAGCGCTGCCAATTGGCTAACGTAGAGGTGGCGTAATCAATAAATGACTCCCCTTCTTTAGTTAACTTTACACTTCTGTTATCGCGTATGAATAATGCAACACCCACTTCATCTTCAAGCTGCTTAATATTTCGACTTAATGTAGGGGCGCTTATATGACAGAGCTCGCTCGCGCGGGCAAAATGGAGCGTTTTAGCTAACGCTAAAAAGTAATTTAAATGCTTATGATCCATAACCGCTTCCATGTTTCATTTTTTGAAATACTTTAGTGCAAATATATCATTTTACGCAAGCAAAGTTTTTTTTTATGGTGTGTTTAAGCAAAGCAAATAGGCTTTGCATCTAACAAACACGAATTATAGGACACTAACATGGCGAATTATTTTAACACTTTACCTTTACGCGAGCAGTTAGCGCAGTTAGCTCAATGTGAGTTTATGGACCCAAGTGAATTTACCGACGGTGTAGATGCACTAAAAGGTAAAAAGCTAGTTATTGTTGGGTGTGGCGCACAAGGTCTTAACCAAGGTTTAAACTTACGCGATTCAGGTCTAGATGTATCATACACGTTGCGCCAATCAGCAATTGATGAACGTCGTCAGTCATACTTAAACGCATCTGAAAACGGCTTTACTGTTGGTACATACGAAGAGCTAATTCCTAGTGCTGACGTAGTATTAAACCTAACTCCTGATAAGCAACATACGGCCGTTGTTACTGCCATTATGCCTTTAATGAAACAAGGCTCTACACTTGCTTACTCGCACGGTTTTAATATTGTTGAAGAAGGCATGCAAATTCGTGAAGACATTACTGTTATCATGGTTGCACCAAAGTGCCCAGGCTCTGAAGTACGCGAAGAATACAAACGTGGCTTTGGTGTACCTACGCTTATTGCAGTACACCCTGAAAACGACCCACAAGGTCATGGTTTAGCGCAGGCTAAAGCCTATGCCGCGGGTACTGGTGGTCACCGTGCAGGCGTACTTAAATCATCATTCATTGCTGAAGTTAAATCAGACTTAATGGGTGAGCAAACAATTCTTTGTGGCATGTTACAAACGGGTTCTATTTTATGTTTTGATAAGATGGTTGAAAAAGGCATTGATGCAGGTTATGCATCAAAACTAATTCAATACGGGTGGGAAGTAATTACCGAAGCCCTTAAATACGGTGGCGTAACGAACATGCTTGACCGTTTATCAAACCCAGCAAAAGTAAAAGCATTTGAACTAAGTGAAGAACTTAAAGTTATTATGCGCCCGCTTTATAACAAGCACCAAGATGACATTATCGACGGTACTTTCTCGCGCGTAATGATGGAAGATTGGGCAAACGATGATGCAAACCTACTAAAGTGGCGCGCTGAAACAGCCGAAACTAACTTTGAGAAAACCCCTGCTGGTGATGTAGAAATCTCTGAGCAAGAGTTTTTCGATAACGGTATTTTAATGGTTGCTATGGTTAAAGCGGGCGTTGAGCTTGCATTTGAAACCATGACTGCAGCGGGCATTATTGACGAGTCGGCTTATTATGAGTCGTTACACGAAACACCGTTAATTGCCAACACAATAGCACGTAAAAAGTTATTCGAAATGAACCGTACTATTTCTGATACTGCAGAATACGGCTGTTACTTATACAACCATGCGTGTTTACCATTATTGGCCGATTTTATGAAAAACATCGACACCGATGTTATTGGTAAAGGTTTAAATGAGCAAAGTAACCAAGTAGATAACCAAACATTGATTCAAATTAACACGGCACTACGTGAGCACCCTGTTGAAATTGTTGGCGCAAGACTGCGCGGCTACATGTCAGCAATGAAGAAAATTGTATAACTAGTTTCGCTTGTTAGAAACCAAGCCCACATGCATATGCTGTGGGCTTTTTCGTGCTAGTAATAATAAAAAGCGAGTATACCCTTTTAGATATATTGCAATAATTAGCGCTTAATTAATAATGTGCTAACATGGCTATCTACCTAGTTGTAAAGTTAAATAATATGACGATAAAAAACCTAACTATCACTCAAAAAATCACCATTTTAGGCAGTACCATTGCAATATGTGTCGCTGCATTAATTGGTTTGACGTCTTTATATAGCTCTGAAGATATTATAGAGCAACGTATGATTGAATCGGAGCTACCCAGCAAATTACATAGCATTAGTAATCAAATTGGTGGCGAAATAAACGAACTACTAGGCGCTGCACAGCAACTATCATCAAATGAATTTATTTTAGCGTGGGCACGCTCAAATAACCAAGACGACACACTACTGCTCCAAGAATTAAACCGCGTAGCAAAGCAGTTTGATTTAGCAACGGCGTCGTGGGCCAACCGTGATACAGCACAATATTGGAACCAAGACGGTTTTTTACGCGTACTTAAAAACGATGCGGCAGATGGTTGGTTTTTTGGCTTTACCAATTCAAATAATCCGTACTCAATCAGTATTTATCAAGAATCCCCGACTGATGTAAAAATGTTTGTAAATCATCAACAAACAAATGGCCTTGGATTAGCGGGGCTTGCAAAAAGCATCACCGACATGCAAAAGCTATTACAACAATTTAAAATTGAGCAAACAGGTTATGTATTTATCGCAGATAAAAGCGGCCTAATTCAGTTACATAAAGATGCAAATAAAGTGGCTAAAGTAAACATAGACACACTTTATGGCCGTAATGTACATAGCAATTTGCTCAACCCCTCTGGCTTCGCAATTACAGAATTGACACTAAATAACGAAGCCACATTCTTAGCTGCAATGCCAATAGCCAATACCGACTTATACGTATTAGCTCAAGTACCAAAAAGTGAAGTTTTTGCAACTGTAAGTACATTGGAGTGGCAAATTTTTACCTTTACGCTCGTTATTGCACTTGTGGCTAGTATTCTAAGCTACTTGTTAGCTCGCTCTTTAGCGTCGCCGCTTTCTGATATGGCTGAACTGTTCTCACGTTTAGGATCAGGCGATGCTAATTTAGCCTACCGTTTGCCAGAGTCTAATCAGCCCGAACTAAATAATTTAAGCCATGGCTTTAATCAATTTATTGATAAAATTGAAACTGCCATCAAGCAAGTGGCTAACGAAAGTACCGAAATACGCCAAAGCTCTAACCATGTATTTGAACAAGCAAAAAACAACTCGCAGTCTATTGATAATCAAAAAGAGCAAACCATTTCGGTGGCTGCAGCCATCAACGAAATGGGCGCCACCGTACAAGAAATAGCACAAAGCGCAGCTAATGCAGCCAAGCTCACTCAAAGCAGTCAAGAAAACACCAGTCAAAGCCATCAGCAAGTACTGCAAAGTCAAGCCACTATTTCAGCGCTTGCCACTGACATTGATGGTATTACCGAGCAAGTAACACTGCTTTCTAAAAAAACAATTGATATAGCAAGTATTGTTGATTCTATTCGCGGTATTTCAGAGCAAACTAATTTACTGGCCTTAAACGCAGCCATTGAATCGGCTCGTGCTGGTGAGCACGGTAGAGGTTTTGCCGTAGTGGCCGATGAAGTACGCGCACTTGCTAATCGTACCTCGCAATCAACCACCGAAATTCAGTCTATGATTGAAGAGTTAACCACTATTTCTGAAGATGTGGTTAGCGATATTAGTCAATCAAAACAAAAGGCCCAACAAAGTGTAGGCGCAATGCAGAGCTCTGTTGAGCTGCTTGATGCGATAAGCGAAACAGCAAATCAAATAAACGATATGGCTACTTTAATTGCCACCGCTACTGAGCAACAAAGTAACGTGGTTGCCGATGTAGGACGTAATATTGAGCAAATAAGTGAAATTAGCGACCGTGCTATGAATGAGCAAATAAACACAGAGCAAGCAATTCGCGATTTAGCAAATAGCGCTCAAGCGCTAGATGCACTCGTGGCCACCTTTGAAAAACACTACTAAACACGTTTTGTAACACTTTAATAAACTACCTTCGCATATTGCATCTACACTTATAGATGTAATATGTTGGAGGTGGTTTATGAGCATATCTTGTTTTAACGCATTATTACTCAGTAGTTGCTTATACTTAAGCGCATGTAACAGCACAGTGCGTGAACCGCCTCCGCTGACCCTTGCAAACCATCCAAGCTTTAACCGTATTAACGTTGAAACCGAGCAAGACATATTTAAGCTCGATAAAACAATCACCTCCCAACTTGATGCCCACCTAACCAGTAAGCGAAGCGCGCATTACTTAGCAAACAGTATTTTAAGTTTTTTATTAAAAAACGGTGATAGCTCGTTAACTTATCAAAGTGGCGCCACGCTGAGTGCATCGCAAACCTACGCTAATTTAAACGCTAATTGCCTGTCGTTATCGATATTAGCGTATAGCTTAGCCGATTATTTAGGCATAAAAGCGCGCTTTCAAAAAGTTCATATTCCTGAATATTGGGCAATGAATAAAGGGGTTAATTTACTAACAGGACATATTAACTTATCAATTGACAATGCGCTTATGCAAACAATACCAGCCACAATGGTTTATCAACGTGATAAACAGTTAACCATAGATTTTGACCCGAATATAAGAAAACAACGATTTAAAACCACCCCATTAAGCAAAGAGTTTGTTACGGCTATGTTTTATAACAATAAAGGCGCTCTAGCTTTAGTAAATAAAAATTATAATTTAGCTTATAGCTACTTTAGTGCCGCAGTTGAAGCCGCCCCATTATACAGCGGTGGCTGGGGGAATTTAGGCATTGTATTTAGGCAGCTTAATTATTTAAAAGAAGCCGAACAGGCTTATAACTATGCTTTATTGCTTGATAAAAATAACCACACTGCCATAGGTAATCTCGCAGTGCTGTACACCTTAAGTAACCGCGCTAAACAGGGCCAACAAATGCTAAAACAGCTCAATAAAAAGCGCCAAGCTAACCCGTATTACCATATATCACTGGGTAATAGTGAGCTGGCACTTAAAAACTACTCTCAAGCGATTAAGCATTTTAAAAGCGCTTATAAAATTGACGCTAAACTACACGAAAGCCACTTTGGCCTTGCGCGAGCGTATTATTTTACCGGCAATATAAAGCAGGCAACACATTATATGCGCTTGGCGGGTATAAATGCCGAATTTAATTATGACAAAGCCCGCTATCGTAATAAATTAAATGCATTAAAAAATGCCACAGCCCTACTTAATCATTAGATGCTGGACGTAATGCTCTTTTTGAGTCCTACTTAATTTTTTAATTTGCCACTCTAACTTACTGGCTTCACTCTTTGTGCCTACCTTTTGTTGATGAATTAGAACCAAAGGGCCTTTGCCTTTTAGGTTTTTTGCACCTTTACCTGCTTGATGTGCAGCTATGCGCTTATCAACATTTGTTGTTATACCTGTATACCAGTGGCCTAAACGCGTTTGCACTATATACAAATACCACGTTGAGGGTACTTTGTGTTCTTTGCTTATATTTATACTTAAACTTTTGTGTGTGTTTGTGGTCAAAACCTTGCCCTAACCCTCGTAACTAAAAACAATTTCTTAAAAGGGTTTTACCTTCAGTGACTAATCGGTATTATGCAGATTATAAAAAATAAGGATCACAACTAACAATGCAGTCGTTAAAAACTTTTTCTCTTTGGCTTATCGTTGCTCTCACATTCAGTTCTTTAGCAGGTTGTTCTAGCTGGGTATATAGAATCAATATCCCACAGGGTAACTTTTTAGAGCAATCAGATGTAGATAAGCTTCGTGTAAATATGACGCGAGAGCAAGTTATTTATGTACTAGGTCGTCCCATTGCAGAGGATGCCTTTGATAATAGCACCTGGCGTTATGTGTATAGCTTTAACAAAGGCCGCGATAATGAGCAGCATAAAGAATTGGTGATTAAATTTGAAAATGAAAAACTGGTTGCTGTTTCGGGTGATTATGATCAACCCGAAAACTTTGATACTCCTCTAGAGCAGTAAACGCTTTAGGTATTAAAAAGGTGAGCATGGCTCACCTTTTTAATACCTATACTGGTTACTTTTATAAAGGACGACCACCGGTAATTTTATTTGCTCGACCTTCCTCTTTTGCTTTTTCTGCACGCTTTCTTCGAGCATCTTTAGGGTCTGCGATAAGTGGGCGATAGATTTCAACTCTGTCACCATCTTTTAATTCGTAATGCGCTTTTACTGTTCTATTCCATACCCCTAGTGTAAGCGCAGTTGGATCTATTTCAGGGCACTTATCAATGATCCCCGATTGAATAACAGCTTGTTCGGCTGTGGTTCCTTGCGCTACTTCCACCGTTAATGTGGTTGCTTTAGTCGGTAATGCAAAAACTATCTCAACGCTAATCATTATCTTGCTCCGTATACATCTTTTGCACGTTGCGTGAATGCACTAACCATATTTTTGGCTACATCATTAAATATTTTACCAAACGCCAATTCGATAAGCTTGCTAGAGAATTCAAATTCAAGCTTAAGCTCAACTTTACATGCCTTATTATCTAACGCTTGAAAATGCCAACGCCCCTTTAATGTTTTAAACGGGCCATCAACAAGCCTTAATTGAACAGTTTGTTCATCTATAAAGGTGTTTTCAGTGGTAAACCACTTTTTTATACCGGCCTTAGATATTTCTAAACTCGCGGTCATGTTATTATTGTGCTGCGAAACGATTTTAGAGTCTGAGCAATTAGGTAAAAACTGCGGATAAGCTTCTACATCATTAACTAGGTCAAACATCTCTTTAGTGCTGTACATAACCAGCGCACTTTTTTCTATTTGTGGCATACTCACTCCCAACTGTGTGGGCGAATTTTAGCAAGCTTTGCGCGTTTCCCCAAATTTTCATGGTCTTAAGTTCACTTGATTATTTTAAAGGCGCATGTAAAAAATCGATGTAAAACATCTCTTAATACGTATATTATAGGGCACTATGGCTAAGAAAAAATCATCAAAATCGAACAGTAATACCATCGCGCTTAACAAAAAAGCGCGTCATGAGTATTTTTTACACGATAAGTTTGAAGCAGGTGTTGAACTACAGGGCTGGGAAGTAAAAAGTATCCGAGCTGGTAAGGTAAATATCTCAGAAACTTATATTCATCTTAAAAATGGCGAAGCTTTTTTGTTAGGCAGTCAAATCCAGCCTTTAAATAGCGCTTCAACCCACGTTATCTGCGATCCTATGCGTTATCGTAAGCTACTATTAAGCCGCAAAGAGCTTGATAGATTAGTCGGTGCCACTGAGCGAGAGGGCTACTCACTTGTTGCCACCGCCATGTATTGGAAAAAATGTTGGGTGAAACTTGAGTTTCACTTAGCTAAAGGTAAAAAAATGCATGACAAACGTGAAGATGGCAAAAATAAAGATTGGTCGCGTGAGAAAGAACGCCTCATGAAACACAAAGTATAAGCACAACGCCTAATTTATTTAGGCGTTTTTTTAAGTTCTCATCGGTTGAATTTAAAACAACCTGATCAAATTACCCTCAGCTTTATTTAATTCATCCCCGTGCGTAGTATAAATAAATTATTACATTTTATTTATATTTTTAACTTCTTTAGATACACGCCCATTTTAGTGTGCAAAATTTATAGTGCAAAGCGAGTAATTTAGCCTTGTCTATCCTTTTTCTTTGTTTCTACTATTGAATATTTTTCCCTCAATACTCTTCAAAAACTCATACTAAAATCGCAAAGGGTGAAGATTGATAACACTTAAGTTACATGATATTAATATCAGCGCTTGTAATACCAATTCGCTTAATTAATTGTTCTATTTTGAGGTTGGAAAAACGTGTTGATAGCTAGGCAAAAAGTTCGTTATTTAGTTGTTCTAAAAGAGAATTTTTTAACACAGATAGCGACACGTTTAGCCCCGCAAAATGATTAAGTATTATCGCGAATTGGTATTAAGCAACTAAATTTATAACATATCAACAAGGACTTAAGGATGAAGCAATCAATTGCATTTACACCTAGCATAATTGCAGGTGCTACAATCGCACTCTCAGCAGGTTTTACAACAACAGCTTATGCTGCTGAAGAAGCAAAAAAAGTAGAACGCATTGAAGTAACAGGTTCGCGCATAAAACGCACCGATATCGAAGGACCTTCGCCTGTACAATCTATTGGCAAAGCAGATATCGAAAACATGGGTTACGATAACCTTCAACAGCTCCTCGAAAGAATGCCAGTGGCAGGCAGCGGTACTTTCTCTACTCGCGGCAACAATCAAGATTCAACTGCAAATGGATCTGCGGCGGTCAGCCTACGCGGTTTAGGTGCTGATGCTACCTTAGTATTGATCAACGGCCGTCGTGTGGCTATTAGTGCCTTTGCCGAAGGTATTACAAACTCATTTGTCGATATTAATAGTATTCCGGTATCGGCGATTGAACGCATTGATATTTTAAAAGATGGCGCATCAGCAATTTATGGCTCTGATGCAGTAGCGGGCGTTGTCAACGTTATTTTGAAAAAAGACATAGATGGCGTTGAACTAAACTTAGGCTACGGCGGTACCGATGGCCCTAATTACGAAGAAACAACAGCAAGTTTAGTATGGGGTACGACTAGCGAAAAAAGTAGCGCCTCAATTATTATTGACTACTTTAAAAACACTTCGCTTTCATCAGACGAAATGGGCAGTTTAGGCACCGCTAATCAATCGCCTTATGGCGGCGAAGACTTTCGCTCTTCTCGTGGCTTTCCAGGCTACTTTTATGTTGATGGTGTAAAAACAATTGACCCTGATTGTCCCGCAGAAAACGCAACAGCAAGCGGCAGTTGTTTATTTGATTACGGCCCATTTGGTTATATTGCCCCTGAGTCTGAGCGCGTAGGTGCTATTTCTCAATTTGAATACAATTTTGATAACGGCATTACTGGCTTTTTAGAAATGGCAGTACAGCATAATACCTCTGTGGCAGCCGGCGCCCCTACGCCACTTGATGAAGACGCAGGTTTAACTGTACCCGCTAGCCACCCAAATAATCCGTTTGGTGAAGATATCCAAATTGGCCGCTACCGCACAGTGGATGCAGGCGCTCGCCAATGGGATATTGAGTCAGACACACTACGATTTGTGGCCGGTCTAAGAGGTGAAATAAACGAATGGAGCTGGGAAGCTGCTGTTCAAAAAGGCCGTAGTAAGTCAATGCAAACGGGCGATCGCTCACAAGGCTGGGTACGCACCGACTTTTTACAACAAGAGATTGATGCCGGTAACTACAACCCATTTGGTGGCACCTATAACAGCCCTGAAGTCATTGACAGAATTACCACAAGCCTAGTACGCCGCGGTGAGTCTCATATGACCTCATTCGACGCTAACATCTCTGGTGAAGCATTTAGCTTTGGTGATGATGTGGTTATGATGGCCGCAGGTATTGAATACCGTGAAGAAGATGTAACCGATACACCGGATGACCAATTTCAGCGCGGTTTAATTTTTGGTACTGAGTCTGTGTCTGCTGCAGCAGAGCGCGACCAATACGCAGCCTATGTGGAATTCTCAATCCCACTTGCTGAAAACCTAGAGCTACAACTAGCTGGTCGTTACGATGATTACAGCGACTTTGGTAATACAACAAACCCTAAAGTCGCTTTACGTTGGGCACCGACTGACGAAATAACCATTCGTGGTTCGTGGGCACAAGGGTTTAGAGCGCCATCGCTTGCACAAGTAGGTTTAGGTCCATCACAGGAGAGTCAGTTTTTTGTAGATACATACCGCTGTGAAGCAACCGGCCTTGATTGTGACGCGCTAGATTACAACATTGAATTTGCTGGTAACCCTGACCTAGAAGCCGAAGAGTCAGAATCGTGGAATGTTGGCTTTATTTGGGCCCCTTCTGCTGAGTTTGGTTTAAGCGTAGATGTGTGGAGTATTACTCAAGATAATAAAATTGATGAGCAAGAATTTGGCCCAATTTATAACTCTGAGTGTAATAACCAAAATAGCACTGTATGTGTACGCTTAGCCCCTAGTGGCGGTAATAGCTTAGGGACTATTCAAAAAATATACAGCACCTTTGAAAACGTCTCTTCGCAAGAAGTGTCTGGTGTTGATTTATCAGCAAATTACAACCACTCATTGGATGATTTAGGCTTACTTAAATTTAACTTAGAATGGGCATACCAGAACAAGTTTGAAAAAGATGGTCGTGATTACACGGGTGAATACTATTATCCAGAGCACCGTTGGATTTTCTCTACTAACTGGGAAATTGGCCAATTTAATACCAACGTAAATATTAGCTATGTAGGCGAGTTTGAAGATACCCCAGATATAGACTTTGACGGTAACTTAGACTTTGATAGTAATACATCACGAATGGTTGACTCGCAAGCACTGGTAGATTTACAAACATCTTACCGTGTAAGTGATGCAACGAAAGTGTCGCTGGGTGTAAATAACGTGTTTGACGAAGAGCCACCATTTGCCATTGGTGATGGCGATTCGGATCTCTACGGTTATGCGTCGGGAGTACACAACCCACGTGGTCGTTACTTCTACACTAAAGTAACCTTCTCGTTTTAATTTAATATAGCCCATTATTAAATGGGCATACTAAAAACAAAAAAACCGCCAATTGGCGGTTTTTTATTAAAAACGTAGGGCTAGATTATAGCTCGCCTTCGTTTTCAGATAGGAATTTAGCAACACCTTCAGGGCTTGCGTCCATACCTTTTTTACCTTCTTCCCAACCAGCTGGGCATACTTCGCCGTTTTCGCTGTGGAATGCTAGTGCGTCAACCATACGAATCATTTCGTCGATGTTACGGCCAAGTGGTAAGTCGTTCACTACTTGGTGACGTACGTTACCTTCTTCATCGATTAGGAAAGAGCCACGAAATGCAACGCCCGCTTCTGGGTGCTCAACGTCGTACGCTTTACAAATTTCGTGCTTAACGTCTGCAACTAGTGCGTATTTAACTTTACCAATACCGCCGTCTGCTACAGGCGTGTTACGCCATGCGTTGTGTGAGAACTGTGAATCGATAGAAACACCAATTACTTCTACGCCACGCTTTTGGAATTCTTCATAACGCTTATCAAATGCGATAAGTTCTGAAGGACATACAAACGTGAAATCTAGTGGGTAAAAGAAGATTACTGCTTTTTTACCTTTAATTGTTTCATGAAGGTTATAGCTATCTACAATTTCACCATTACCTAGAACAGCTGCAGCGGTAAAGTCTGGTGCCTGGCGGCCTACTAATACACCCATTTTATTCTCCAAATATTTTGAGTTTGTTGTCGATTGCATACGCAATGCTGATACTTATATGGGCGCTAAAAATTAAAAAACAATAGCGCCAACACATAATTACATGGCATTTTAAATTTAATAAGGAAAAAAGAACAATCGTATTTAGCGATGTATACAATCGAAAATACCGAACAGATATTAAAACTTTATTACGGCTATAAAAAAACCTGCATCTGCAGGTTTTAAAAAGTATTTAATCCATGATATCGGAAGGCATATCGCCCTTAATATTTTGCCAAATTTCACCCGTTTGATGGCCAAACTTACGCATCATCGAAATCGCACCATCGTGCTCACGTTTTTCAGCCAATACGGTTAGGTCTTTATAAAATTGGCGTGCTAACTGGCGAGTGCCTGCGTCTGAAAAATAATGACAACCAATTTTAAAGTAAAACCCTCTAAAACCGTTAAGTATAAGTACGTAAATGCGGTTATTACCCGCAACAGCTAATTCGTGGTGAACTTTATAATCGTAATCAGCAAAAGCTTGTGCTGTGTCTTCGAGCTCATCGCTTTTAGATAAAATTTCAATAACACGCTCAGGGTTATATTTAATAGCTGCACGAGTATAAATAGCACTAATATTGGTGCGTGCAGATAGTAACTGATCTGTTAGCTCAGGCATTTTGTCTTCATCTAAACGCGCTAGAGTCTCAAGTATATTCAGCCCTGATGTTTCCCAAAAGTTATTTACTCTTGTAGGCTTACCGTGCTGAATCGTTAACCAACCGTCACGGGCTAAGCGTTGCAGTACTTCACGTAAGGTTGTTCTGGTTACACCAATTAACTCAGAAAGCTCACGCTCTGCAGGTAGAATTGAACCTGGAGGGAAATCGCCGTTCCAGATAGATTCAACTATATACTCTTCAGCAAATCCTGCTGGGCTTTTAGCTTTAAAAATTCTCATTCAATTCCCACTCGAATTAATCACAACACATCGTTTTATACGAATAACTGACAGATTGTACCAGATGAAATATAACTAACAAGTAAACTCGTTGATATAAGTGTCAACCATCAGCTGAAAATTTCGTAATAATAAATTGTAAAATTCAACATGCTTAAATTTGGCCAAATTTGCTATATAAATTTACCCTATTCATAGTAGGTACATTAAAGCGTGTTGATCTTTTTGAATTGAATTTGTTCAATCTAGGGGGGATTAAATCGCGCCGGGAGGTTTGTAACTTAGTGGGCTCTATAACTGCTGCGTTAATCTCATCACTTGCATCTATGTAATACTATTACTGTAATACTTCACCATTACGTTACTACAAAAGCTCAAGTGCGCAGCACCTTGTATGCAAGTACATTCAAGCATGTAAACTGTAACGTTTAAATAAGCCTTTTACTTTTCTTAGATGTTTTATTTAGCAAAATAACCTTTATCTCAATAGAATTGGCAATAACTTCTTATTAATTTCATCTTAAAAAATGCCCTTTCGGTAGCTTTTTTACCCTTTTTGTTGCTCGTTACTTTATCCTAGTACATAATTCAACGTCTTAATTCAATGCGGATTTTTTATGAACTGGCTAGCACACCTCCCTACTAAACGCACTCCATGGCTACTATTTACAGGTATTGTATTTTTATTAGAAGTCACCGCACTGTTTTTTCAATATCAAATGGGCCTGGCACCATGCATTATGTGTATTTACCAGCGAACTGCGGTATTAGGGTTATTAGGGGCGGGTATTATTGGCGCAACTAAACCGCAGAGTAAACTAGTACGTACTATTGCTTATTTAGTGTGGGGTATATCAAGCGTATGGGGCTACTTTATTGCGCGGGAACACATAGAAATGCAAACAACCACCGATCCCTTTGCGTTTAGCTGTGAATTTGAGCCTAACTTCCCAGCTTTTATGCCACTGCATGAATGGATCCCTAGTTTTTTTCAAGCCACTGGGGATTGCGGAAATATTGATTGGCAATTTGCAGGATTAAGTATGCCAGCGTGGATGGAAATTCTTTTTGCGTTATTTACTATCACGCTTTTTGTACTTGTTATCACTCGCTTACTTACTAAAAAGTCTATTTAATATGTTTACATTTTTTTCCAGTCAGCTGCCTGAATTAAAGCACCTTAAAGTGAGACAGCGACAAGCCGTTGTTGCGATTGCACTAAGTATGCTCCCCGCAACCGATAGAGTGTTATTGAGAATAGTAAAGCTGCTATTGCTCAGCCCATTATTTTTATTATTTACTGTTTTTAAAGGATGGGAACTCCTCCCCTTCTTAATTTTAGGGGGACTGTGTTACCCGCTTTTAACAACACCGATTGAAATAAACTTTGCTAAAAAGTATTTAACAAAAGCACTTGAGCAATATTCACAGGGCGCTTAGCGCCCTGCCTAACCTATAGAGATACTTTTCCTTCTAATTTAGCTACCAACTTTTTGCCTATTCCTTTTACGTTAGCTAAATCACTTAGCTCAGTAAACTCACCATTTTCGGCTCTGTAATCAACAATAGCCTGCGCTTTTTTCTTACCAATACCGGGAAGCGTTGATAGCATTTCTGAATCGGCACTATTAATGTTAATAACGGGGGGTTGTTGCATTTCGGCCATAGGCTTATCAACCACAGGGTTAGCGTAGGTGAGCGCGCTAAAACCTAGAAAGCTAATAATAAGTAGCGTTAAAAGATTTTTCATTTGTTATTCCTTATTTTTGTTTATGCCAAAGCGTTATGGTTAAACGGCTAATTTGGCTTTAAGCAAGGGCTTAATTTTTATTAGAGGAAATAATCTAAAATAAGGATCGACTTGCATCACTTATATTATTTCCAGTGCATAATCACCTAAATCCGAAAACCTAAAATGCAGCTGGTACAACAAAGTGATTATCTAAATAAAGTAAAGTTACGCTTTTTTGTCAAATCTATGACAATCTAAAATGTCGTGAATACTTGCAATTTATTTCGCAAACATTTACTGTATATAAAAACAGTGACCTACAAGTCAGTAACCACATTACCACGCAATCAAGCAGGAGAGATCATGGCTGTTGTTGTTAAATATGTTGTAGAACGAAACGGAGTTGAGCGAATGACGTTTACTACTAAAAAAGAAGCGGATGCCTATGACAAAATGCTCGATATAGCAGAATCGCTTGAAGTAATGCTGGAAAAAGTAGATGTGCCTTTAAGCGAGCAACAAGTAGAATCGCTCGCGCTTGAAATTGCAAAGAGTAAAGATGACTTTATGGCAGTGCTAAAAGGTGCAAAAGAGCCCTCAACAAAAGGCGCAGCTAAAGCTAAAAAAGCCGACAACGTAGCATCAATAAAAAATAACGATGAGCAACAAGCTAGCTAATTTGCGTCAAATTATAAAAAGGGCTGCTATTAATAGCAGCCCTTTTTTATTAATTTTTGAACAGTTACAAATTTTTTCTGGCTTTTTAAACTGAAATTGATACATTAATCCGGTTAATAGCGAGTATTTATGTGTCATGTCAGTATTTATTAAGTCTTTTTACCAAAAAATTTTTCCAGCCCGTCAGTTACTTATTCGTCAAAATGGCGAAGTTAAGCATGTTGTTTTGGCGCCTTGGTTTCAGCTTTTTACAGTACTACTTATTTTAGGCACTATTATTTGGGTGGGTATATCTAGTTTTCGTGTTTATAGCCAAACAAATAAAATAACACACATTGAACAAAGCCAAATTGATAAGCAACAAGTTTGGCAAAAACAGGTTCGTGAACAAAAGGCGCTGCACGCTAAGCAGTTAGAGCAACTTGCCGTCCTTGAGCAAAAGCAAGCGCTTTTACAAGGTATGATTGAATCTCTCCCCGCATCTATAAGCAAAGATACTATAAAACTAGAAGAGCAACTTGAATCGCCTATAAATGAAGACAAAGGCGAGTTTCATGAGCCGCTTGTTGATGAAGAACAAAAAAACAAACACGCAAACCTATTAACGCCAATAACTTTTGCTGCACGATATGAGCGCTTAAATAAACACTATGAGCATAATTTTGCGCGTATCGATGCACAAATAAATAAGCGCCATGATGCAATTTTAGCGATGTTAAAAGGGGCTGGGTTAGAATCCGCTCTTGAACAACATTTAGCGCTGGCCTACCAAAACAGCGCACAAGGTGGGCCGTTAGATGTATTTGATGAAACTAAAATACCAAAGCCGTTTTTAGTCATTGTTGATAAGCTTTTATTACTCAACAACCTTGAAAACTTTTTAACCGAGCTGCCTAACTCGCTGCCCTTACCTGCGGCTAAATACTATATTTCGAGCAACTTTGGTCTTCGAAAAGATCCAATGAACAACCGCCGAGCTTTTCACAAAGGTGTTGATTTAGCCGGCTGGCACAAAACCGAAATTTTTGCCCCTGCCGATGCTGTTGTGCTTCGCGCTGGCAGAAACGGCGGCTATGGTAACTTTATCGAGCTAGAGCATAAAAATGGCTTGATAACTCGTTTTGGCCACTTAAATAAGATTAAAGTAAAAAAAGGCCAAACAATCGCTAAAAATGAGGTAATTGGATTAATGGGTAGCACTGGCAGAAGTACCAGCACCCACTTACACTATGAAGTGTTACTCGATGGCAAACATGTCAATCCTCTAAAAATAACAAAGGCGCTTTCTCGTGTTCGGTAAAAAAAAGCAATCAAGTAGCCAGGCTACTTTAAAAAGAGTAAATCACACCCCTTCTATTATTTCTGAAGATGTGCGCTTAACTGGCACACTTACCAGCCAAGGCGAAGTACAGCTAGATGGCCGCATTGATGGGGATATAAAAGCAGAGCACCTGGTAATTGGCTCTACCGGCATTGTTGAAGGTGTGGTTGAGGCTAAAAGCGTCGTTGTAAAGGGCAAAATTATTGGCTCTCTTAATGCCAGTGAAGTGAATATTCAAAGCAGTGCTCACGTGCATGGCGATGTTTTTCACGACACCCTCAGTATTGACGCAGGAGCCATTATTGAAGGCAGCTTAAAACAACGCTTTGAAAAAGAAGAACCGGAACTTATTAGCGAAGAGTTAAAGCCCGCAAAAGAAGTAAAAACTTTGCTTGATGGGGCTGACAGCGACTTATCGTTTGTAAATAAACAAGCCGCTGATAAAGCTAAATCTAATTAAGCACTCATTGCTTTTTTTCGGTTATGTACATTGTAATATCGGCAGTGAACACCAGTTCATTGCGGGTATTAAAAAGCTTGACCGGCACCACTAAATCCTCTTTATCTACCCATTGGCGTGGCAAGTCAATTTCTGCAATAGCCGTTACATCGGTATCAACTTTAGCTAAATATTGCACCGTCATTCCTTTAGGGATCCAGCGATGCGTTTTATAAGGCACGGTCGCATCTACCATTACACCAGCGCACAGCTCTGCTAAGTTACATTGTGCAATAGCATGAATAGTCCCAATATGGTTATGTACGCTTCGTCGATTTTTTACCACAGCACTGCAGTGCCCTTCTCTTAAATCGAGCACATACGGTTTCATTGAGCCAAAATAAGGGGCTTTAATACAAACAGCTTTACTAAACAACCAATTGCCAAAAGGTAAGCGTTTAAATTTATGCCACGTTTTTAAAAGGGCAGATTTATTACTCATTGTTATTTCCCATCTTGTGTTTATAAATCCAAACTAACACATCAGACCAGTTAAAAAAAGTGCAATTCATCGTGCTGTTAATCCTTATGTCATGAAATATTTATCACAATGAAGTGTGGCTCACTCATAAGTCCTTTCTTTTTTATAAGCGGACCCCTAAAATAGCCAGCAAAAGGAGACCTAATGCAAACACAGCCCGCTAAACCTAACTTAATTTTATTACTCATCTTAGCGTTACTCGTAATCTTTTGCCCTATGGCTATTGATATATATCTGCCCGCTTTTCCAACTATTGCCAAGCAATTTAATGTAACTGAACAACAAGTTCAGCAAACGGTAGCTATTTTTATGCTTACTGTGGGTTTAGGGCAATTAATTGCGGGGCCACTTGCCGATAAGTTTGGCCGAAAACCAGTAGCGGTTGTTGGTGTTAGTTTATATGCAGGCTCAGCTTTACTCGCCTATATGGCGCCCTCTTTTGCTGTATTAATGTGTGCACGCGCTCTACAAGGCTTAGGTGCATGTGCTACGTTTGTTGTTGCCTTTGCTATCGTACGTGATAAGTATGGCAGCGAACGTAGTGGGCAAATGATCACCTATTTAAATGGAATTGTGTGCTTTATTCCTGCGCTTGCACCTATTTTAGGTGCTTGGCTTACCGTGCAATTTGGCTGGCGTATGAACTTTATGTTTTTAACTTTATTTGCCTTAACGGGGTTGGTAATTACGCTCACCTTATTTAGGGAAACTCGCCCAGCAGATAGTCACTATCAAGGGCACATTTTAGACCTACGTCGCTTTGTTCCAATAATAACCACTCCCATATTTTTATTTAATAGCTTGCTGTGTATGGTTGCGATGTCCGCAATCCTTGTGTTTGTTACCTTAGCACCGGGGTGGATTATTACACACCTAGGTGGCACTGTGGCCGACTTTACTTTTTGGTTTACGCTCAATGCAATTTTAAGCATCGTAGCCAGCTTTACTACCCCCATTTACATTAAGCGCAATAGTCAAAAAGCCCTGCGTGTAGGTGTTACTGTGTTAGTAGGCTCAGGTATATTAATGATTGCGCTTAGCCATATCGAGTCGGCCATTGCGCTTATGCTGCCTATTTTAATAGCCGCACTTGGTTTTGCTTTGAGCTTAGGCTCTGCAGCTGGTATGGCATTATCGCGCTTCCCTAAGCAAGCGGGTACTGCCTCAGCATTAATTGGAGCTATGCAAATGAGTGGCGCTAGCTTACTTGTATTTTTGACGCAATATTTAGGCCTTAGCACACCTTGGCTAATTGCATTTCACTTATTATTACTGACGCCACTTTGGCTAATTTTAATGAGTAAAAAAGCCCATACATTGCACCCGGTTAATACATGATCAACCCTGATTTTTTAGCATCATTTTTATTGGCGAGCTTTTTAATGGCGGTGGCCCCTGGGCCATCAAACGCATTTTTAATGGCGCAAACATTTGCCAATGGCAGAACAGCAGGCATGCAAAGCGCATTTGGCTTTGCTTTAGGTGGGGTAATACATACCTTTTTTGCCGTAATTGGCCTAAGCGCGGTACTAAAAGCCTCCCCTACCGCTTATAGTGCAGTGCAATATGCAGGGGCCGCCTATTTATGTTACTTAGGGCTTATGATGATAAAGGGCACATTAAAGACCCCCGACACTTCAGAGGACAGTACAAGCGAAGACAAACCGCACATTAGTACGAGTAAAAAATCAAATGTAATGTTTCAAGCCATGATGACCGAGGTGCTAAACCCTAAAGTGGCGTTGTTTTTTATTGCGTTTATACCACAATTTGTAGATCCAACTTTATCATCAGCGACTTTTCAGCTGGCTTTTTTTGGTTTGCTCTACCCTATTTTTGCTTTTCCGATTGACTGCACGTATATTTATTTTGGCGATAAAATTGCCCAGTTTTTTAGAAGTAATCCACACAGTCAGCTGTGGATTGATAGAGTCACCGGTATAGTGTTTATTGCGCTTGCCATAAATTTATTATACTAGTTACAAGTAAGTAGTATTTATTCACAAATAATAAGACGCAGCATGGAACAAAAAAAACAGTCGTTACCAGCCAATAAAAATATTGCCTTAGTTGCTCATGATGGAAAAAAAGCCGCGCTAAAACTATGGTGTGAAAAACACAAAAATACGCTTAGCAAACACACGCTTTATGGCACAGGCACTACAGGGCATCTGATTGAAAAAACAACAGGGCTTGAAGTTGTTCAATTATTAAGTGGCCCGATGGGAGGCGATCAGCAGTTAGGCGCAAAAATTGCCGAACATGAAATTCATGTATTGGTGTTTTTCTGGGACCCATTGGCCTCGCAGCCACATGATCCGGACGTGAAGGCACTTCTTCGTTTAGCCGCTGTTTGGAATATTCCCGTGGCCTGTAATGAAGTCAGTGCCGATATGCTTTTGAGCTCACCACTTATGGATACAGAGCTGGAACGTACTTTGCCGGATTACGAAAAGTATCTCGCAACCCGGCAAATCAATCTTTAAAGTTTTTTAGGTTACTTATAAAGCATGCTGGCCCATTTTGTTAGGCCAGCTGTAACACTACCAAAGTGATCTCCGTTCACCATTTTTATATCACCTAAATGCTCACTTAACGCCGCTTTAATAAGCGGTGACTGCGCACTTCCGCCCGTTAAATAAATAACATCTGGGGTGGTGGCTGCATCGGTAATTGCTTGTTTGGCAAGCGTAACTATTTGACTAATACTGCTTTCTACTGCAACCGCTAAATCACTAACCGATAGGTTTTTATTAAGATCACTATCTAAAAAATGTAGGTTGCAATCAAATGTACTTGCAGTTGAAAGTGCTATTTTAGCCGCCTCACCTTGTTGAACTAGTTGATGACCTTGCTTATTTTGCTGTAATTGTATTAAGCGTTTGTAAAGCGCAGGCGCACTTACATCGCGTAATTGTGCGGTGAGTTCTCTGTAGTGGCTTTCACTGTAAAACTGGCTTTGTAAATTTACATCGTTAATTTTACACGCTTGCCAAAAGGGTTGGTTTGGTAAAGGTAAGCCCGATTTAAAGGTACTGCCCAAACCAAGCAAAGGCATTAAGCCATGAAAACTAAGGGCTATATCTAAGTCATTTCCGCCAACACGTTTACCGCTGTGCGCTAAAAAGTCATTATCGCGTTCACTTTTACCTTTAAAGCTTGGCCCCATTTGTACAAACGAGCAGTCGCTGGTACCACCGCCAATATCTATAACTAATACTTTTTGATCTTCAGTCAAACCACTTTCGTAATCAACTCCGGCTGCAAGCGGCTCATATAAAAAATCAACATCTTTAAAGCCTGCGCGTTTTGCAGCTCGCTCTAAAATACCAAGCGCTTGCTGGTTTGACTGCTCACCGCCAACGGCCTGAAAGTTAACAGGACGCCCAATAACTGTTTGGGTAAGTGCTTTATCAAGCGAAAGCTCGGCGCGTTGCTTTATTTTTAAAATCATTGCGGTTGCAATGTCTTCAAAAAAATTAATTTGCCCTTGCTTTAATCCTGTGGCACCAAAAAATGATTTAGGAGATTTAACAAAATAGCCTTCTTCAGGAAACTGCACATATTCACGAATAGCTTCACGGCCAATAAAAAGCGTTTCATCTGTAGGTTGTAAATCCAGGTCTGACTTAATACGCGGGAGTGTATTTAATAAAGCTTGGCGCTGCGTTAAAAAGTCATGCTCGTGTGCTGTGCCTTTTACATGCTTTGCCACAAAGTCGACAACTAATGCGCTATGGTGCGTATAAAGAGTAGAAGGTAAATAATGTTTTCCTTGCTCAAGTGGCACTAACTGTACTTCCTTTTGCTCCATAACTCCCATGGCACAATTAGAACTACCGTAATCAAAACCTACAAACATACTTCACCATACATTAGAAAAAGGCCGCGCAATTTAGCATACTTTGCCAAAGTTATAAACGCTAATGACCCTCCCTTACCCTTAAAAAGCTCGCAAAACGTGGTAAACCATGTTTTGTTAAACCGTGGTACCGATATGTTACCGTGCTACCTATAGCCGGCGGTGTTTGGCGCTGTTTGTTACTAAAGCCCGTGCCTATTTTAAATATTTGCCCGTGGGGCGTTTTTACTTTTAATGCACCTAACATACCGGTGTATTTTCCTTTACCGGGTAAATGTGCAATAACAACTGCTTCAGCATCTAGGTAGGGCTTTAATTTTAATAATGTATTACTGCGTCCGCTTTTATATTTAGCATTGGCTAAATGCAGCATCACCCCTTCAGCCCCTTGCTTAGTTAAATCTTCAAAGTACTCTGTTAGTTGGGCTGTGCTGGTAAAGCGGTGTTGCTTAACTGCAGTTATATGCTGCTTATTGATTTGTTTTACCAAGGCTTGGTAGTTTTTATAACGCGTACTAAAAGGAAGGGTTGCATCTGGCATATCAAATATTTGAAAGCGTATAGCCTGCCAATCTGAATTACGGGGATGCTTAGTTCTTACAACCCCACTGACCAAAGAAAATTGAGCCCGTGCTATCCACAACTCTCCATCTAACCAAACATCGGGTAAAGGCGCCGTAAACCAACTCGGGGCATTAATCGCATTTCCTCTGCGGGTAATAAACTTATCACCCGTCCATATTGCTCTTACACCATCGAATTTTTCACTAACGAGGTATTCACTAATATCACCATGCTTAGATTCATCATATACTTTTGCCAATAACACTTGAGGCTGCGCCGCAAACGTAAGCGATGAACCTATTAAAATAACAATTAAAAGTAAGTACTTTAGCTGAGCCATTACTGCATCCCTGCAAATAAAATAAGGCTTTAACTATAGTTGAGATTCTACCCACTGCCAAAACTCACCTAGGTCAGCCATTTTATAGGTCGCCTTAGTAAAGTCATGGTCAACTGTGTGATGATTTGCAATGGCAACAACACTAACCTGTGCATTACTTGCAGCGCAAACGCCCGTATAGGTGTCTTCTACTGCAATTGCATGCTCTGGGGCTACATGTATGTGTTCAAGCGCTAAAAGGTAAGGATCGCCTGCAGGCTTTGGATTTGCTACATCATCTTTTGTCACTACCGTATCAAATAACTCATAAAAACCTAGCCCTTTTAAAATAGGTATGGCTTCGCTGCGAGCACTACCGGTAACTAATCCCATTTTTAGCCCACAGTTTTTAACAGCGTGTAAAGTTTGCTCAGTAAAAGGCATAACAGGCGGTAAATTAGTTTTTACGTATTCACCAAATAATCGATATTTTTCATCTGCTAAAAACTGTGCGCTGACGTTTAAATTATGCTCATTTTTAATATCAATTGCAGCTTCTAACGTTGGGCGCCCTGAAAAGCGCTGACAAAACTCCACTTCGTTATAACTTACATTGTAGGGTGCAAGCAGCTGGCTCCAACACGCAAAGTGCATGCTTTCAGAGTCAACTAGCGTGCCATCCATATCAAACAATACTGCGTTTAAGCTCATCCTCATTCCTTAAATTTTAACGTTAAAAAAGGCGCCTAGGCGCCTTTATAATATTATGCTGTTAAGCCAGCAGGTGGCTCAGCAAATGCTTCCTCACCGGTTTCAACATCAACCAGTTCGTAGCCTCGGGCTTTGCGTACAACCTTAAGCACTGGTTTTTCTAGCGCCGTTTTTAAACGATCAGCATCAGCTGCTAGCTCATCTAATGTTGTACCAAAAGGCGCTGCGCCTGTTTCTGACCAATTAGTTACTTTGCCATTTAAGTTATATTCTACTTCGTGTATTTGGTATTGCGCTGCTTCGTCTTTCGTTGCTTCACAAAAAATTACACGGTAGTTCCAAAATCCAGCCATTTGTTTATCTCATTCAATTTAATTAACGCTACTTTACCAGCTTTATAAAAACATAAAAGCCTGCACAAGGCAGGCTTTTAAAATTAGTCTAATTTAAGTTAGTTTTAGAAAAAGTTAACTTTAAATTCAGCACCAATGTAGCGCTCTTCATTAACAATACCCGTATTGTTATTGAAATCTACCGCACCAATTACTTGCTGTTCATCAAACAAGTTACGAACAAAAGCAGATACTTGATACTCGTAGTCACCTTCAGCCCACTCATAACCTGCACGCAAGCCTACTTCTGTTAATGCTTTGCCTTCAAATTCTACTGAATCGTATAGGAACATGTTAATTTCGCTACGGTAAGAAATATCACCTAATGCGAAGAAATTACCATCTTCAAGCTCTTTGTTATAACGAAGGGTAAAATTAGAGATCCACTCTGGCGCATGCGGTAAGCTGTTGCCATCAAGTACGGCTAAACCTGCATCGTTAATAGGGTCATTCACGATACATTGAGCACATACCGCTACAGCTAACTCATCGTCTTTAATTTCAGTTTTGTTGTAGCTTAAGTTAAATGTTGCATTAAACTCATCGCTTAATACCCATTCTGTATCTAGCTCAAAACCGTAGCCTGTTGTTTTATCAGCGTTAACTAGGCGGTTAAAGTTAGCACCACCACCTACAGCAGTAAGCTGTTGGTCGTCCATTGTGTAGTAAAATACCGTTGCATTTACACGGCCTTGACCGTCAAGAACGTCTGATTTAATACCAGTTTCGAATGAAGTGACGGTTTCTGATTCAGCCGTTGTTACGTCATCACCAAATAAAATACGGCCTTGTAAGCTAGGCGCGCGGAACGTGTTTGCTACACGGCTGTACCAGTTCACATCGTCATTAACTTTGTAATTTGCTGATAAATCCCAGCTTACGTGGCTGTCGCTAACTTCTCTTTCGATGAATAATGGACCAACACCAAATACACTAAGTGGACTAAGTGTACGGTCTGCCGAGAAATCTTTTTCGTCATCAGAGTAACGAAGCCCCGCAGTTACTTTTAACTTATCTGAGAAGATATAATCTACAGAACCGAAAATAGCCCATGCCGTTGTATCTTGTTGTTGCTGAACGTAGCCATTTAAAATACCGTTACTTGCCGTGTCATAACTAAAGTTTTCGATCGTTAACTCTTCGTCAAAGTAAAAAAGGCCAACCTGATAGTTAAAGTCACCGCTAAAGTTACTTGCAAGGCGCAGCTCTTGCGTTAACTGATCGTGATCTGGAATACCATCTGCACTTTCTGAAGAGAAAGGAATAACACCAGGCCCCATATCAACTGCAACATCATCTATTGTATAGCCGCCGTAACCACCATCAATGTCGGCACGTGAGTATATTTCTGCACTTTCCCAACCTGAAATAGAGGTTAGCGTGTATTCATCGCTAATATCCCACTCAAGTTTTAAGCTTGCGCCTTCAGATTCAACTTGCTGTGTGTTGCGTACAGCAGCATCTTGATAAACAACATCATGCTCGTAGTTGTCTACTAAATCATTTGAGCCAGCTTCAATAACATTTGCACGAAACGCAATTGGTGAGCCGTCTAAGTCACGCGTGTGGTAGTTTAGTAGAGCAGTGAAGTCATCGCCTTCGTATAAAAACTGAATACGCGCTGCTTTTTCTGTGTAGCCGCCCTGCTCGTCTTTCGCTTCAAAGCCAGGCGCTTGGTTGTCGATGTAATCATCTTTATCTTGCCATAGCAAAGAAACACGTGCAGATAAACGGTCAGTTAGTGCACCACCTACAGCGCCTTCTGTATCTACAGCGCCACGGCTACCGTAAGAAACAGCACCGTAACCTTCAAATTCTTGACTTGGTTTAACAGTGTCAAATTTAACTAGGCCAGCCGGCGTATTACGGCCAAACAAAGTACCTTGTGGACCACGTAGTACTTCTACACGCTCCACATCAAATACAGGAAAGCCTTTTAAAATAGCATTTTCTTGAACTACTTCATCAACAACTAATGAAACAGGTTGTGAAGCATTAAGATCGAAATCGGTATTACCCAGACCACGAACATAAAAACGAGGGAAAGAACGTCCAAACGATGATTCGATTGAAAGGCTTGGAATTTTCGCACTCATAAAGCGAATATCCATACCAGCAGAACTATAAGCATCAAGGTTATCACCTTGTAATGCAGATACAGCAACAGGCACTTCTTGTGCATTTTCTACACGTTTACGAGCAGTAACTTGAATAACTTCTAATTGGTTATTTTTTTTTGCTGTTTCTTCTTCAGCAGCAAGAGTAGAAACAGAGGTACCAGCTGCAGATAATAAAGCAGCATTAATAATGGTCGCTATTGCAGTTTTTTTGATTGCTTTCATGTCGGGTATTAACCTTTTGTATGCACTCTTGTTCAACGGTTTTTTGTGTTGCGCAATGTATTCATTGCGGGTTCGGCCAATTTTTCGCGACTAAAAAGTTGCGCGGACCTCATCACCGAGAGTACAAAAACGGAGTAATGAGGCTGAACGAACGATGCAGATTATACCATTGTATTACAAATTTACTGCATAAATATGTACAAAAAAGTAAACTTTTTTGCAACATTTAACCTCATTTTCTTGCTTTTTTACCCTTATTTAGATGCAAAAGGCTAATAATGCGGACATATGTCCTTATCATCAAAACCCACTTTAAAGTAGCAAAATATATAACCTGACAAATAAACCCAATACAGAAACACGCAATTAAAACCCACCAATGCCACTAAATTTTAAAAGCTACATTTATTGAGTACGCTTTAGCGCTATTTCTCCATCAATGTGAATATCGCGCTGTGGGAATGCAATCACCACATCGTGTTTTTCAAAAACGGCATAAATACTAAAGCGGATATCGCTACGTACTTTTCTGAGCATGGTTTCTGACTCTGCACAAACCCAAAAAACCGCATTGAATACAAGAGAGCTATCAGCAAAGTCATCAAATAAAACAGAAGCTGTTGGATTTGATAATATAGCATCATGCTCATCAAGCACTTGTTGAATTAACTTTTTAACAAGCACAACATCTGAACTATAGGCTACGCCCACGCTTACCGACGAACGTGCATTACCATCTATTAGCGTCCAGTTCGTCACGGTGTTTTCTAAAAGCTGGGAATTAGGTATCAGCATATGTACACCATCGTTTCGGCGGATACGGGTAGAGCGTGTATTAATAGTTTCAACAACGCCTTTTGCGTTACCCACTTCTAAAAAATCACCAATGCGGATTGGGCGCTCCCACATTAATATCCAACCGCTGATAAAGTTATTAATAATATTTTGCGCGCCAAAACCTACCCCTATGGCTATGGCTCCTGATACAAAAGCAAAGGCAGTAAGTGGAATATTTAAGACCTCTAACGAGGTGAAAATAAGTATCGCAATACTCAAAATAAAGTAAATGCGCGTAAACAGATGGACCGCATCTTGGCTTATTTTTTTAGCCAGCAGTGTTTTTTTAATAAGTTTGCCAATCCGCGTTACTACAAACCACATAGCAAATAAAATTAAAGGGACCTGTATAACCTTAGCTACGGTGATGTGCACGTCGTTGTAGGTAAAAATGACAAAGCTAAGATAATGTTGAATATGTTCGAGCGTCATATGTTTTCCAAAGTCTTATTCATTGTTTGTTGTTTGTTCAGTAAAAATTTAGTGTGGTTCAGTCTTCGCTAAGCTTAGCACGGCATAATAGGGTTAAGTCGCTAAGTTAATAGGTTTAACGTTTTTGTTTAAACAATTTATTAACTCTTTATTGCACCGAGTGCTATATAAATAGTGTACACGCACTGGAGATTACATATGTCACAACTTACTTTAAATCAAAGACTCGCCACTTTGCAGCCGCAGGTAGACTTAAATTTGTTTGAAAGCAGCCTAGATTATCGCAATAAAATTTTGTGTCTTCTTGCTGAACAAGAACAAACACTGGCGACAATTAATAAAGAATTTGGCCAGCAATCAAATAGCTTTGGTTCTGAAAAACGCTTTGTGCTTGGCTATAACTAACCTTTTAAAACACACACAATACAATATTTAAGTAGCCTTACGCTTATTTTTAAGGCTACTTTTACCTCCAAAACGCATTTTTAGTAGCTAATTTGCGTTTAAATCCCGCTTAATACCGATAAACTTTATTGTATAAACGCCAAAATTTGATAAGTTAACTGGGTTTTCGACTCGAAAAGCCTATTTCGGCTCATCTTTTTATGGAGTTATTATGCGTAAAACACTGATCGCCACTACTATTGCTAGTGCCCTAATCCTATCTGCTTGTTCATCTAACGAAACTCAGAACACAGCTAAAGAGAGCGCAGCACAAGTGCAAGATATGAACGCAAACAATGTATTATTCAAACCAAGCCCATTACAATACATGGCGCCAGAGTTTGATAAATTTGGTACAAAAGACTACGAAGCAGGCTTTGATGCAGGTATTGCTCAGCACACTGCACAAGTTCAAGCAATTGCAAACAACCCAGAACCAGCAACATTTGAAAATACACTTGTTGAGATGGAAAAGTCTGGCGAATTGTTAAACCGCGTATCTGCTGCTTTTTATAATCTATCGGGTTTAATTTCAGATGACGAATACCAACGTATAAGTAAAAAAATGGCGCCGGTATTATCTGCTCACTCTGATGACATTTACCTAAATGGTGCGTTATTTAAGCGTGTACAAACTATTTACGATAATAAAGATGCACTTAACGCTGAAGATCAACGCTTAGTTGATTACTACTACAAGCAGTTTGTAAAAGCTGGTGCTAAGTTAAGCGATGCTGAAAAAGCAAAAATGCGTGAAATAAACGCTCAGCTTGCAAAACTATCTACCGCGTTCTCTCAAAACATTTTAAAATCGTTTAAAGAAGACGTAATTGTAGTGACTGACAAATCTAAACTTGCCGGCCTATCTGAAGGTGAAATTGCAGGCCTTGCAGCCGCTGCTAAAAAAGCAGGTAAAGAGGGCTACATGATAACTTTGGTTAATACTACTCAGCAGCCAATTTTATCAAGCCTTGAAAACCGTGAGCTACGCGAGCAAATTTTTAAAGCCTCTACAAACCGTGCTGCTAAAACTAACGGTCCTATCATTATTGAAGAAACAAACCTGCGTGCACAAAAAGCAGAGCTATTAGGCTTTAAAGATTGGGCATCGTATGTAATGACATCGCGCATGGCACAAACAACCGATAACGTGTACGGCATTTTAGATGACCTAGCACCAAAAGCAGTTGAAAAAGCCAAAGCAGAAGCGGCCGCTATCCAAAAAGTAATTAACGATTCAGGCGAGAGCTTTGAGCTTAAGCCCTGGGACTGGGCGTTTTACGCAGAAAAAGTACGTGCTGAAAAGTACGACCTAGACCCAGCGCTAGTTAAGCCATACTTTGAAATGAACTCTGTGATCCATGATGGTTTATTCTTCGCAATGAACAAGCTGTACGGAATCACTTTTAAAGAGCGTAAAGACCTACCTGTTTACCATGAAGATGTAACTGCATACGAAGTATTTAACGCTGATGGCAGCGCTATTGGTTTATTTTACATGGACCCATACGCACGTGAAGGTAAGCGTGGCGGTGCATGGATGAGTGCATATGTAAGCCAAAGCGGCTTAAAAGGCACTAAACCGGTTATTTATAACGCACAAAACATTCCAAAACCAGCTGAGGGCGAGCCTACGCTAATGACCTTCGACGAAGTATCGACTATGTTCCATGAATTTGGTCATGCTGCGCACGGTTTATTCTCAAATGTTAAATACCCAAGCCTAGCAGGTACGGCTACAGCACGTGACTTTGTTGAGTTTCCATCACAAGCCCACGAAGACTGGATGATTGAACCTACAGTACTTGCTAACTACGCTAAGCATTACAAAACGGGTGAGCCAATTCCACAAGCATTACTTGATAAAGTACTAGCATCGCAAAAATTCAACCAAGGCTTTGGTACTACTGAATACTTAGCAGCTGCTTTACTTGATATGGAATGGCACTCATTTGGTTCTGATAAAAAAATCAGTGATGTTCAAAAGTTTGAAAGCGATGCGCTAAAAGCACACGGTATTGATTACTACCCAGTGCCACCGCGTTATAAATCAAACTACTTTAGCCATACGTTTGCCGGTGGTTACTCAGCAGGTTACTACGCCTACCTATGGACAGAAGTATTTGCAGCAGATGCCTTTGCACATATGGAAAATAACGGTGGCCTAACCCGCGAAAACGGTGACAAGTTCCGTGAAGAAATCCTATCTAAAGGTAACAGCCGCGACTTAATGCAAAGCTACATTGAGTTTAGAGGCCAAAAACCAACAACAGATGCACTTCTTAAGCGTCGTGGTTTAGTTGATTAATAACCTCGTTTATTAATTTTTGCTTTATAAAAGCCCGCTTGCGGGCTTTTATTGTTTATAACAGATAAACTAGTCACATTATAAATTATAAAAAACGACAATTATGGGCTATTTATTTGCTGTTACCTTACTGTGGGCTTTTTCATTTAGTTTAATTGGTGTGTACCTAGCAGGCCAAGTAGACGCATGGTTTAGCGTATTAATACGCGTTGCATTAGCCACATTGGTTTTTTTACCCTTCTTAAAACCTAAACTTACCTCAAAACCACTCGCACTAAAGCTTATGCTGATAGGCGCTGTGCAGCTGGGTGTTATGTACAGCTTTTACTATCATTCATTTTTATTTTTAAGCGTGCCCGAAGTGTTGCTTTTTACTGTTATGACGCCGCTTTATATAACGCTTTTAAACGATGCGCTTAACAAACATTTTAACCCGCGCTTTTTTGTAGTGGCGCTTATCGCTGTGTTGGGCGCGGTGGCTATCCGCTGGGAAAACCTCAATAATCACTATATGTTAGGTTTATTACTGGTTCAGGGTGCCAATATTAGTTTTGCAACAGGACAAGTAACTTATAAACGTTTAATGGCCTCTAATCAGCTAGATGACAAAACCGTATTTGGCTGGTTTTTTATTGGCGCCTTGGTGGTGGCAAGTGCTTGCTATGTATTATTTGGCGATACAAGCAAGTTACCGAGTACACCTACCCAGTGGGGTATTTTAATATATTTAGGTATTGTTGCCTCGGGCCTTGGTTACTTTTTATGGAATAAAGGCGCAACCAAAGTAAATGTAGGCGTGTTAGCCGTTATGAACAACGTACTTATTCCTGCCGGCATTATTGTTAACGTGCTTATATGGAATAAAGATGCAGATATTATGCGCTTAAGTATCGGTGGGGTAATTATGTTAGCAGCACTGGCAATCAATAAAGTAGGAACAAATAAACAGAACGTCACACCCTTGTAGTTAATTTGTCATTAAATACGATTAGGGTTAAGGAAAATAATATGAAGGATTAAACATGAAACACCTTACCCTAATAACAAGCTCTGTAATGCTGGCACTACTTAGCGGGTGCGATGACGATGTCGAAGTGGTAGAAAAAGAGGTGGTGGTTACCAATACCACTGTTGAAGTTGTTGAAGTACCTACGCCAGTGATTGTTGAAGTGGCAAAAGGCGATGCGCCAGATATTCAGTTAGGTACTCGTGCTGATTACCTAATTAACGATATGACTCAGAGCGATTTAAAAACAAAATTAGAATCGTGTAAAGATGGGCCATTTTATCGTACAGATTTTTCTATTGGGCATCGTGGTGCGCCTATGCAATACCCTGAGCATACGAAAGAGTCTTATATAGCTGCGGCGCGAATGGGAGCAGGTATTGTAGAGTGCGATGTCACTTTTACAAGCGACAAAGAGCTCGTGTGTCGCCACTCTCAGTGCGATTTGCACACCACCACCAATATATTAGCCATTGATGAACTTGCCGCTAAATGCAGTGTGCCTTTTACGCCAGCTAACGCGGCAAGAGGCACGCCTGCCACCGCTAAATGCTGCACAAGCGATATAACCTTAAGCGAATTTTTAACACTTGAAGGTAAAATGGATGGCGCCAATACCCAAGCCAGCACCGTCGATGAATACATCAAAGGTACGCCTAGCTGGCGTACAGACCTATACGCTACTAGTGGCACGTTATTAACGCATAAACAAAGTATTGAGTTATTTAAAAGCCTTGGGGTAAAAATGACCCCAGAGCTAAAGTCGCCGCAAGTTAGCATGCCTTTTGAGGGGATGACACAACAGCAATACGCACAAAAAATGCTTGATGAGTACACGCTATTAGACGTACCAAGCAGTGATGTGTACCCGCAATCGTTTAATCTTGATGATGTAAAGTATTGGATAAATAACAATCCTGACTTTGCAAATCAAAGCGTATATTTAGATGGCCGCGACAGCGAAGCGGGCTTTGACCCAAGTAACCCTGATACATGGCAACCAAGTATGGAAGCGCTGGTAGCCGATGGTGTTAAAATCTTAGCGCCTCCTATTTGGATGATGCTTACTATCGATAACGAAAGTAATATAGTCCCCTCACAATACGCTATTGATGCAAAAGCAGCGGGGCTTGAACTAATTGCATGGAGCCTAGAGCGTTCGGGGCCTCTTAACGAGGGCGGTGGCTATTACTATCAATCTATCGCTGATGTTATTGATAACGATGGCGACATGATGAAGGTCGTTGATGTACTCGCGCAGGATGTAGGCGTTATAGGAATATTTTCGGATTGGCCTGCGACCGTAAGCTACTACGCAAGTTGCAATAAAATGCCTGCAAGTATTTAAAAAACGTATTATAGCGGTCGTTTATTTTTTTGCGCTCAGTTACCATAACCTTATTAATTATTTAACTGAGCGCTTTTATGATAATCCAACACCATAATACCGACCTACCCACCCCAACAGGCTTGATGCGAACTACCGTTTACCGTCCTCATGCTCCTGGCCAATACCCAAGTATTATTTTTTACTCTGAGATTTTTCAGCAAACAGCCCCGATTGCGCGCAGCGCCGCAATTTTAGCAAGCCATGGTTTTGTTGTGTTAGTGCCTGAGGTATTTCATGAGCTAAACCCGATTGGTACTGTACTTGCCTACGATGAGGCGGGTAAAGATAAAGGCAATGCCGATAAATGGCAAAAGCCACTTGAGCAACACGACAGCGATACCCAAGCACTCATCGACTTTATACAAAACCAAGATTACTGCACTGGTACCGTAGGAGCTATGGGTGTGTGCATTGGTGGGCATTTAGCTTACAGAGCCGCATTAAATCCACATATACAAGCGGCATTTTGTTTATACGCCACCGATATTCATAGTGATACCTTACCCGCTAATGCAGGTAACAATTCGTTTGAACGCATGGCTGATATTAAAGGCGAAGTACACTTTATTTGGGGTAAACAAGACCCACATGTACCGCAACAAGGGCGTAGTAAAATTTATCAGCAATGTGTCGCTACAGGTATTAACTACCACTGGCAAGAAGTAAACGCACAGCATGCGTTTATGCGTGATGAGGGCGACCGCTACGATGCAGCGCTTGCAATCACTATGTATCAGCAAGCTGTTGCATTATTTAGCCGCACGCTTCAACACAAGGCTTTTTAAACGTTTTTCAGCATGCCCAACGCGGTGTGCTGTTTTACAAAATACGCTTTTAAGTAATCAATAAATAACCTAAGCTTTTTAGAGCCAGCGGCCCCAGGCGGAAACACACCATAAAGCTCTATATCTTTTGTTTTATAGTCATCAAGTATTATTTCTAGCAGCCCAGCTTGTACTTTAGGCCACGCGTCATACAAAGGAATACGACCAAGCCCATGCCCAGCTTCCACAAACGCGGTACGCGCGGCGGCATTGTTGGTGCTTATGCCACCTTGTAGTATTACATCGTATTTTTTGCCCTCTTTGCTAAGGGTTAATGTTTTACTGCTAAGTTGGTACACCACCCATTTATGTGAGGCTAATTCAGCTGGCGTGTACGGTTTGCTAAAGTGCTCAAAGTACGTTGCAGAACCACAAATACAGGTACTCATGGTTGTTAATTTAGTAGCCTGTAAATTAGAGTCTCTTAAAGCGACGCCACGGATAGCTATATCAAAGCCATTTTTTATTATATCAACCACATCATCGGTGAGCTGTAAGTCTATTTCAATTTTAGGGTATTGGCGTTTAAACGTATTAATTGCGGGCACAATTAATTGCATGCCAACATTAACAGGGCAACTTATTTTTAATATTCCTTGTGGCTCACTTTTAATGTTTTCTATTTGCTGATTAGCCGCGTTTGCTTGCTCGGTGATCACTCTACAGCGTTCGTAATAAGCAATACCGGCTTCGGTTAGCGCCATTGTGCGGGTAGACCGGTTAAGCAATGTTACTTCTAATTGCGTTTCTAGTTTCTTAAGGTGATAACTTACCACCGCTCGCGTTAACCCCAACTGCTTTGCAGCCGCAGTTAAACTCCCCTGCTCTACTATTTGCGCAAATACCACCATGCTTTTAAGTTGCTCAAACGACACTTTCATCACACAGCCACCTTTGGTTATTAACTCAATCATTGTATCAATAATTAAACCAATAAAGTTAACTTTATCATCGTTGTTTAAATCCTTGTGAGTGCATATAGTTATTACAACACCTTGGTTAACACCAAGCTTTAATTTACTCACTAATCGAAGGAATATTGTTATGGCTAAAAAAATACTTATGGTACTTACCTCGCATTCAGAGCTTGGTAACACAGGCGAAAAAACAGGTTTTTGGGTAGAAGAATTCGCAGCCCCCTACTACGCGTTTGTAGATGCCGGTGCAGAGGTAACACTTGCTTCCCCTGCGGGTGGCCAGCCACCGATTGACCCAACGAGTACACTTTCTGATTTTGAAACTGCTGCAACAAAGCGCTATGACAATGACAGCGCAGCACAAACACTTATGGCAAACACAAAAAAATTAAGCGAAGTAAACGCCAGCGACTTTGACGCTGTATTTTACCCAGGCGGCCACGGCCCACTATGGGATTTAGTAGATAACAGCGATTCAATCTCACTTATCGAAAAGTTTGTAAAAGAACAAAAACCTGTGGCGGCTGTTTGTCACGCTAGTGCTGCTTTTTTAAATGTTAAAGATGCAGACGGCAATGCCTTAGTTGCAGGTAAAAAAGTAACAGGCTTTACTAACTCAGAAGAAGCTGCCGTGCAATTAACAGATGTAGTGCCATTTTTAGTTGAAGATGAACTTATTAAAAAAGGCGGTGATTATCAAAAAACCGACGACTGGGGCGTATTAGCTGTAGAAGATGGTTTAGTGATTACAGGCCAAAACCCAGCAAGTTCAGAGCTTGCGGCGAAAAAGCTATTAACCAAACTTGGTTAAACAACCATTAAGCGCGGTGTATATCGCCGCGCTTTTTAAATTGCTTTTAATAGCGAAAACATACTCCTATACTGGTACAAAATAATCCTACAAAGGCGTTTATATGCCAACTAACTCATCATCTTCTTCAGTTATAACCAGTACTCGATTTGCAATATTTAGCGTTGTTTTTTTGTGCTTAGTACTGCAAATTATCAATAGCTTACCAGGCATTACCCTTAATGGTTTAGGAATTTATCCGCGAAGTGTACACGGGTTAATTGGCATTTTATGCGCTCCATTTTTGCACGGAAGCTGGTGGCACTTTGCTAGCAACATGTTGCCTTTTACTTTACTTAGCTGGCTTATTTGCCAATACAGTGTAAAACGCTTTTATACTGTGTTCATTTTTACTGCATTAATGGGTGGGCTATTAGTGTGGGCCTTTGGTCGTAGTAGTTTTCATGTAGGCTTAAGCGGTGTTATTTATGGTTTGTGGGGGTTTATACTGTGCTATGGAGTGGTTAGACGCTCACTCAAATCGATTGTTATTGCCGTAGTAGTTGCGGTGCTTTACAGCGGCTTTATTTGGGGCGTTTTGCCACAGCGCTTTCATGTCTCATTTGAAAGTCATCTATTTGGTGCGTTAAGTGGGTTCTTTTTAGGATATAAACTTGCCAAATCAGATAAATTAAAAGCACGATAATTTTTTGCATTGTCTTTAAATAATTATTTACACCCCCAGCTTTTTATTTGTCAGTATAGAAATTAATACATTTTAAATTGAGGTTATTTATGAGTAATGAAAACGAATACACTGCGCCTAGAGTGTGGACGTGGGACAGTGAAAGTGGTGGTAAATTTGCCAACATCAACCGCCCTATTGCAGGCCCCACACATGATAAAAACTTGACCATTGGCGAACATCCATTTCAACTTTATTCATTAGCCACGCCTAATGGCCAAAAAGCGACCATTATGTTTGAAGAGCTATTAGAGCTTGGTCTAACCGATGCCGACTACGATGCCTACTTAATTGACATTGGCGAAGGCGACCAATTTGGCTCGGACTTTGTTGATATTAATCCAAACTCTAAAATCCCCGCGCTTATGGATCACTCAA
Source organism: Pseudoalteromonas sp. P1-13-1a (assembly GCF_001401875.1). Taxonomy (NCBI): domain Bacteria; kingdom Pseudomonadati; phylum Pseudomonadota; class Gammaproteobacteria; order Alteromonadales; family Pseudoalteromonadaceae; genus Pseudoalteromonas; species Pseudoalteromonas sp. P1-13-1a. The sequence continues at coordinate 311,984 of NZ_LKDV01000002.1, forward strand.
CCACACCACCAACACGCATTTTTGAGTCGGGTTCAATTTTACAATACTTGGCAGAAAAATTTGATGTACTAATACCAAAAGATTTTAAAGCCAAGACAGAATGCCGTAATTGGCTGTTTTGGCAAATGGGATCTGCACCTTATTTAGGGGGTGGATTTGGCCATTTTTATAGCTACGCACCAACAAAAATGAAATACCCAATAGACCGCTTTACTATGGAAACTAAGCGACAGCTCGATGTATTAAATCGTCACTTGAGTGAAAACGAATACATGGCGGGTAGTGAATACTCTATTGCCGACATTGCTATTTGGCCTTGGTATGGCTCATTGGTGCTTGGAAAACTATACGACGCTGCCGAGTTTTTAGATGTAGCCTCTTACACTCATGTAATGCGCTGGGCAGAACAAATAGCGAAGCGCCCCGCTATTAAACGTGGTCAGCGGGTTAATCGTACTTGGGGCCCAGAAGAAGAACAACTCAGCGAGCGTCATAGCGCTAACGATTTTTAACTTAAAGCCCATAACAAGACATTGTGTTATGGGCATTTTTTTATTTAAAGTCTGCATTTTCCTATCATTAAACTATATTTATTATTGTATTTTTATAAATGTAACCCGCATTACTTTAATAAGGCTTTGATGAGTGCAATATAAAAACCTAAATAGTAATGAACGCATAGAAGCCGTAAAACTTTTATATTCTAATGCTTTATCTGGCATTGGCGTTTCTGCATTGGTAAGCTTTGTGCTTGTATTTGCTTTTGACTTAACGAATAAGACAACCAAACAAGAAAAAATAATTTGGCTTTTTTTCATGCTGGTCATTTTAGCAATTAGGCTAATTGATGTTATTTACTTCAACTACACTAAAGGCGTTAACCACCGATTTAATGCAAATAACTTTTTAAAACGCTTTTCAGTGGGCTGCATTGCAACTGCTATTTCATGGTCATGTTACGCACTGTGGTTTCATAAAAGCTCATCCATCGTTGAAATTACCACCACTATAGCTATTTTGTCTGCCTTTGCTGGAGGCTCTGCCAATTTACTCTCTGGCAGTCGTTTTACCTCAGTGTGCTACAGCATTATTTTATTAATGCCTTACTCTTTAGTGCTTAGCTTATCTGATAACTATTACCAGTATATACTTGGGTTCTTAGGCATTACTTTTTCAGCCATTATGGTTGCCTCTTCCTATAAATCTGCCACATTTACCCAAACAGCAATAAAATTACGAAATCAAAACCGCAAACTACTTAACGAGATGGAAAGCAAAGTAGAAAAGCGCACTGAAGAAATTTACCGCTTATCTAATACTGACCCACTAACAAATTTATTAAACCGCACCGCTTTTTTAAAGGTAGCTAATAAACAACTTGCAGATCACCCTAACGAAAAACTCGCTTTACTTTTTGTAGATCTAGATGGATTTAAGCAAATTAATGACACTATGGGACATAAAATAGGTGATCAAGTGCTTAAGGAAATAGCCGAGCGCCTCAGTACGGTGTGCACTCGACATCTATACAAATGTCGCTGGGGCGGAGATGAATTTTTAATTTTAACAACCTACGAAGATCAACAAGATTTATTTAATTTTGCCAAAAAGGTGATTAAAAGTATTAGTGCCGAGCATGAACGATATAAATATCAAAGTTGGGTATCAGCCACTATTGGCATCGCTTTATTTCCTGAACATGAGGCTGATTTAGGCGCATTAATCCGCTCAGCAGATTTAGCCATGTACCATCAAAAGCGAACTGCAAAAGGCTGCGTTAATATTTACAACAACGACTTAAAGCGTCAGCAAGAGCGCGAACAGTTACTCAGCCAACAATTAGCAATGGCAATAAAAAATAACGGCTTGCGATTAGTGTTTCAGCCTATAGTTGATAGTAAAACAACAAAGGTAACCTCGTTTGAATCGCTTTTAAGGTGGCAGTTAAATGGCGAAGCGATATTTCCCGATGAGTTTATTGCCATTGCCGAGCAATACAACCTCATAACCGAACTTGGCTTATGGGTGATTGAACAAGCGTGTGCGCAAGCTTGCACGTTTAAAAACGTACAACCCCCTATTGCTGTGAGCGTTAATGTATCGGTAATACAACTTCAAGACCCTGATTTTGTCACTAAAGTTGTAAATATAGTGAATCAATACCATGTAAAGCCCGAAAACCTGCACCTTGAAATCACTGAATCTGTGTTTGCAGAGGATAAGCTCACCTTTTTAGCCGCAGTAAAAGAGCTGCAAAAACAAGGATTTTGTATTTCTATAGATGACTTTGGTACAGGGTATTCATCCTTATCGAGCATGTTAGATATTGGTGTAGACATAGTAAAAATAGATAAAAGCTTTATTCAGAATATGGATAAGCGAGGCTTAAGTATTATTCATGCAATTGTGCAAATGGCCTCTACACTTGATTTTATAGTAGTTGCCGAAGGCGTCGAAACCCTAGAGCAAGCCAATGTGCTAAAAGAAATTGGCGTGTCTCACCTGCAAGGTTATTATTTTTCTAAACCTATGGAACAACACTTTGTAGAATCATACCTCAACGAGCAAAACAAATTGTGTAGCTAGCAATATGAAAAAACTCACTAAAGAGCAAGTCTATAAACGCCTTAATAACGATGAAGACGCACGTGCCTGTAAAGACATAAACGATGAAGACTGCAAAGAAGTTGCTGGTAACTTTATTCTTTTATTAGCAAGCCAGCTTTTTAGTAAATTTGCCGATGCCCTCCTCAATCCTAAAGTAACCCTACCTTGGTTAATGCAAAGCTTAAACGTACCAAGCGCGTTTATAGCCTGGCTTGTGCCTATTAGAGAATCAGGCTCTTTATTACCCCAATTAGCGATAGCCAATATTATCCGCCAACGCCCTGTGAGAAAGTGGGTATGGGTTTGCGGTGCATTTGCCCAAGCTTTATGTATTGGCGCTATGGTGGGTGTTTCATTTGTGCTAGAAGGCGCTCAAGCTGGCTATGCAATTTTAGCTCTGTTGGTGCTCTTTAGCCTCGCCCGCGGGTTTAACTCTATTGCTGCTAAAGATGTATTAGGTAAAGTGATCCCTAAAAAAAAGCGAGGTAATATTAGTGGCCTGGCAGCAAGTATTGCCGGACTTGCAACACTTACTTTTGGTTTAATGATGTGGTTTTTTTCGGGGCAAAAAGAGCAAAATACGGTATTAATTGCGCTAAGTTTAGGCGCCGTTTTGTGGGTTGCTGCTGCACTTTTTTATAGCCGCATAAACGAATACAAAGGCGCGACCCAAGGCGGTAAAAATGGCTTTTTAATTGCGCTAAGTAAATTACAGCTGCTTTATCAAGATAAACAATTTGCACACTTTGTCATTACCCGCGCCTTTTTACTTTGCTCAGCCCTAAGCGCGCCTTTTTATATTATTTTAGCAAGCTCTCAACAGTTTGAATTTTCATTATTGGCAATATTTTTAGCCGTGTCTGGCTTAGCAAGTTTAATTTCTGGGCCAATATGGGGAAGACTTAGCGATTTTTCTAGCCAAAAGGTGCTTGTGATCAGTGCGTTACTTGTCACCATAAATGGCGTAAGCGTGTTTGTAATAGCCTCATGGTATAGCCAACTGTTTGAATATGCTTGGGTAATACCTAGTTTTTATTTTTTGCTTTGTATTGCTCATCAAGGGGTGCGGCTCGGGCGTAAAACCTATTTAGTGGATATGGCACAAGGCAATAAACGCACCGATTACGTGTCGGTTAGCAATACTATAATTGGTATTTTGCTTCTAATGTTAGGCAGTATAGGGCTTTTAGATGCATTTTTATCAACTGCACAGCTTATTTTGTTGTATAGCCTGCTCGGTTTATTAGGTGCTATTAGCGCGATTTTTTTGCCTCAAGCAGAGTAAACCCAATCCGCACTAATACGTAATCAATTAAGCGAATGGGTATAATAAAAAAGCCCAACAAAATTATTGCCGGGCTTTGGACTTAAGACCTAAGGATAAACGCTCAGCTTTACCTCAAGTTATAACACCTAAGCTGTTACATTTAGCAGTGAATCGCCTTCACTTAAGCCAAATTTTTCTTGTACCGATGAAAGAATTGATTCTTTATCTTCATCTGATAGCTGGCTTGAATACTCAGTTAATAACTCATCTAAGTAGCTAACCACTTCGTCAGTATCAACAGATTCTAGCGCGTTTTGTGGCGGCGGTGGCGGACGCTGCCCTTCAGGACGTCCTGCATCGCCAATACTTTTAGCGTCAAAATCAAGTTCGCTCATTAAATCCGCTAACTCTTTTGTAGGCGAGATCCCCTGCTCTTCAAATGCGGCTTGAATACTTCGCGCATCTTCTGTGCTTAGGTTTTGTGCATCAAATTCTGCCAGTGTTTCTTTAACAAACTCAGTTTGCTCTGTGGTTAAAGCACTTACTTGACTCGATTGTTGAGCCATAAAACTCGCTGAGCTACCAATACTGTTGATCATTTTTTTCTTCCTTAACGTGCGCGGCGTGGTGGCTTGTGTTCACTTAATTCTTGTTCGCTAATTTCGCCATTCCCATCGGCATCTATAGCATCAAAAATAGTTTGCGCATCGCCTTGCGGTGGCGCACTTTCACTAAATTCTGCAAGGCTAATCACACCGTCACCATCTGCATCTATGCTCGAAAAGTCAGGTTTAGGTGGTGGGTTATCACCGCCTCGGGCTGCAACATTGGCTGAAAAAGCCATAGATAATAATGCAGCAACGGCAAAAGTAGAGAAATGCTTCATCGTGGTCACCTTGGGTTAGCTATTAATAAAGGGTATGAATATAAAGTACGCCTAAAAAGCGCAAACATTGTGCAAAAAATAAGGAAATAAAAATAAAGCTGATTTTTATCATGTTATTTTTACCTTATTCGGTATTTCGGTTATTGTGATGACTAATTACCTAAAACCACTTTCAACACGTTTTTGAGAGCTAACATACTAAGGGCTTATAAACATACATGTTTAATCTTCCAATTTTACTAGTTGTATCGCAGTGAAAATACCTAAACGCCTCCAGCCACTCGTTGATGATGGCCTAATTGATGAAGTGATAAGCCGCTTAATGAGCGGCAAAGAAGCGGATGTATTTGTGGTACGCAGCGGTGGCGAAATTCGCTGTGCTAAAGTCTACAAAGAAGCCGTTAAACGCAGCTTTAAAAAAGCCGCACAGTATCAAGAAGGTCGAAAAGTGAGAGGCGGACGCCAAGCCCGTGCCATGGGTAAACGCTCTAGTTATGGGCGGCAACTAGAAGAGGAAATTTGGCAAAATGCAGAGGTAGACGCGCTTAGCCGTTTATCACGTGCTGGCGTCAGAGTTCCCGACACTTATTACTGTATTGATGGCGTGTTGTTAATGGAGCTTGTGTGCGATGAAGACGGTGATGTTGCTCCACAGTTAGGTCATGTGAGCCTTACGCAGCAACACGCTATTGAGCAGTACAGTATGATGATTCATTATATTAAATTAATGCTGTGCGCGGGTATTATCCACGGTGACTTATCGGAATTTAACGTACTTGTTGATAATAAAGGGCCTGTCATTATTGACCTTCCGCAAGCTGTAAACGCCGCGGCTAATAACAGTGCGCAAGCAATGTTTACGCGCGATGTAAACAACATACGCCGTTATTATGCGCAGTTTGCACCTAGCCTTTTAAAAACCCAATACGCAAAAGAAATGTGGGCACTGTTTGAAGAGGCCAGCTTAACGCCAAACACGGTGCTCAGCGGGGAATTTGAAGACAGTAGCGAAGTTGCAGATGTAGATGCTGTGCTAGATGAAATACAAGCGGCCGAATACGAAGAGTTCGACCGTTTAGAACGTATTAAAAATGCAGATGATGAGTAAAGCTGCGCTCACTTTTAGCTATTGAGGATGAACAAACCGATAGCCCACCCCATAAACCGACTGAATAACGCTTTCGGTTTGCGTTACTTCATCCAGCTTTTTACGTAATTTTTTTATGTGGCTGTCTATAGTGCGGTGGCTAACTATACGTTGGTCTGCGTACATGGTGTCCATTAAGCTATCGCGTGAGTAAATTCGGTTAGGATTTGAATACAAAGGCTTAAATAGCTGAAATTCAAAATTAGTTAGTTCTATACTGCTATTTTTATAGTTAACACTGTAAGTACTTTCATCCAGTGTCATGGCATTATTTACAGGCTCTTTTGTGCTATTCACACGCCTTAAAATTGCTTTTACACGCGCCACCAGCTCAGCATAGCTAAACGGTTTACAAATATAATCATCGGCGCCCAATTCTAGCCCAAGCAATCGGTCAATCTCCTCTACCTTTGCCGAAACCATAATAATGGGCACATTAGAGAACTTTCTTATCGCTTTGCACAGCTCTATACCGCTTTGCCCTGGCAGCATAATATCCAATAAAATAACACTTGGCTTGTTACTTTCAAGCCAGCTAAGTACTTCATCACCATGATGAATAAGGTGCGTTTGATAATGATGACTTGTTAAAAAGTCGCTCATTAAATTGGCAAGTTTTATTTCATCTTCAACAATAAGTATTTGATCTTCCATACTGTCCTCTAAACCTTTACTAAAGGCAGGCGAATAATAATCGCTAAACCACCTAAACTTGCTTTTTCAGCCGCTATTTCGCCATTATGGCCTTTAACGATATGTTGGCAAATTGACAAGCCCAAACCAGAACCTCCCTCTTGGCGATTGCGAGAGCTGTCTACACGGTATAAATATTCAAACAAGTGCGATAAATGCGTTTGCTCAACGCCTATCCCGTTGTCCTCTATAATAAGCTCTAAATAGGCTTGGCCTTTAATATTTACGTTATTGGCACTTAAAGAAATAGTTGAGCACTGGGCGTAATGCACCGCATTCATTAATATATTATCTAGCAACTGCAGTATACGCGTTTTATCTGCGTTTACTGTGGTGTTATTAGCGCTATTAAGAAAGTAAAAATTAATAGCGTGCTGCTTAAAAATAACGTGATACTTTTGCTCTATGGAGTTAAGTAAATAACCTACGTCGGTAGGTTGCATGGTGTAATGCATGCCGCCTAGCTCTGCGCTGTTTAACATGTGTAGGTCGTCAATCAAGCGCTTTAAATGCAGCGCTTCATCGTTAGCAGAACTTATATTTTTATTATTTGGTTCACGTATCCCAAGCAACATAGCTTCGAGCTCACCGAGTAAAATGCTCATGGGCGTTCTTAGTTCATGAGAAATATTTGCAAGCCAACGTTTACGTACTTGCTCATCCTTAGCAAGCGTAAAGGCCAAGGTGTTAAAATCTTCACTAAGCTGGCCCAGCTCGTCTTTTCTATCTAATAAAAGCTTTGTGCTGTACTGCCCTTTAGTAAGCTTGTGCATACCGCTGGCTATTTGCTTTACAGGGCCAACTAAGTGCCTTGCTAATAAAAAAGACAACATTAAGGTAAGTAGCCCTGCGGTTAACGCAATAAGCCATAAATAGTTAGTTTGCTGCTTTAAAAAATCAAGCTCGTACCCATCTGCTAGGCTTTTTCTTTTTGAAACAGCAAGATAAGCAATTGTTTTACCTTCAAGCTCTATGGGCGTTTTAATGTACTTTAAATCCTCAAATAATTTACCAAAAATACGCTGCTGGTTTTCATCAAGTAGTGCATAGTGCGCGGCATGCTCAGGCGGTGGGCGACGATCGCGCTGCGCCAAATGCTGTGGGGGCCTGGGTCTGCGTTCGCCGCGAATTTCTGGGCGCTGTGGCATATCGCGTAAACTAGGTAAAAACTGACTTGATTGCAATTGCGATTCAACCAACCTTAAAAAGCGCTGATCGTTACCTATAATTTTATCCCACGAGGGAGTGTGCGCATACTTATTAGCGAGTTGTACTGCCAATGGCTCTAATGCTTTTACTTCTTTAGCGTTAACAAAATCAATAACACCTTGGCCAATACTGTACTGAATAAGCACAACTAACCCCGCAATAATGCTAAAAGTAAAACTAAATAATATTAAAAAAAGTTTATTATGAATTTTCATTTATTTTTTATAAACCTGACTCTAAAGCATTTGAGCTATTATTTATTACGTATTTTTTTACCGCTAAAACGTATTCTTAAAAGCTCTAAGCACTTTTAAGAATAGCCTGTAATACCAATTGTATTAACTGTGTGTTCTATTATAGCGACTTATAAATAGCGCCTTTAATAACAACGTACAATGTTAACAAGTAAAAGTGCAAACAATGTGCATTATTTAGAAATTTAAGATCAAAAAAGGCGACCTAAGTCGCCTTTGTTATCAATCGTTTTTTAAATGCTTATCAAAAAAATCGAGAAACGCTTGTAATGTTTTAATTCTATGCGGCTGATAGGACAAGTAATGATCACCCTCTTCTAGCTCAATGTAAGTAACATCTTTATCTTCGTCATCTAATTCACCTTCCATTTCTCGGCTGTGATAAATAGGTACTACGCTGTCGTCGCTGCCATGAATAAGTAAAATTGGTTTGTTAATCGATTTTGCAAAGTTAACAGGAGAATTAGCCTCTAACTTATCGCTATTTGTTCCAAACTGTTTTCTTACTATGTCTTTGTTTGTAAAGTATCGAGCTTTACTCACAATATGCTCAAGGTCAGTTACCCCTGCAAAACTTGCCGCACATTTAAATGTTTCAGGGTGTTTAATAACAGCCATTAGGGCGGCATACCCACCGTAGCTTGCGCCACCAATACAAATTTTATCTGGCTGAGCAATCCCCTGGTCTATTAACCAGTTAGCTCCATCTTGTAAGTCATCTTGCATGGCTAAACCAAAACCTTGGATCGACTGCATTAAAAAGTCATAACCATAACCACTTGAGCCACGAAAGTTAGGCTGTAACACGGCGTAACCATTGTATGCCAGTAGCGCCGTCCAATAGTCAAAGCCTGCATAATCTCGCGCCATAGGCCCACCATGTGGAAATATAATAGTGGGTAACTTATCGCCCTTCTCATAGCCAACAGGCAGCGTTAAGTAGCCTTCTATAACAAGCCCGTCACGTGCTTTATAGCTAATGAGCTCTTTACCGGCGTATACGCTTTCATTAATGTGTGGGTAAACGTCTGCAAAAAATGTTAAGTCTCCTCGCTTTCTGTCACCTAACATGTAGGCGCCTGAAGTTTTATCTGAGCTGACATAAAGTACATATTTTTGTTGATCGTCGCTGGTGCTAACAATATCCATTTCAAATGAATCTTTAGGTAATGAAGCTCGTAAAGAACGATGTAACTTATCTAAGTCTTCATCCCAATACGCAATACCATCTTCTAACTGAGAATGCGTAAAGCCTGCAACTTCACCAGTTTTACGGGAGTAAAAAATATCGCCATCTACATCGTACTTATCATCGCTAAAAATGAGCTCACGTTTGTTAGTTGTTAAATTAAGCTTAAATAATGCTTCACGTCCCTCATGTAGCGCAGTGATGTATAAAAAATTAGGGTCTTTATCAAAGCCAAGTATCGAAATACTTTGCTCACTAAATACTTCGTAGCTAAATAGTGTTTGCCACGACTCTTTTTGCTCGTTGTACAGCTCGTAAGTAAATTGTGTTTCATCCATTTTTTTAGCAATACGAACTTTGCCTTGCCTATCAGCAAACCAACTGGTTACATCTGCACGAGCACGTTGTATTTGTTTTTTACGTAAAGTAGTTAGGTCAAGCTCATACACAGCAGGGGTATTGGCAATTTTAAAATCCCCCTGCACAAGTATTTTATTTTCTTGCTCCGGTAAAAAACTAATAATTTGGTCAGAAAACTGGGGCTGCTTTTCATCACGTGTTTTGTTTGCCCTAAAAGCCAGTTTTATTCCTTTATCATCACTTAAATTATACGAATACATTAAAGTAGATGCATATCTTAACCCCACCAAATTGATATTTAATGTATCGTGCACCCAATAACAACACATTATTGTTTGCCCAGCTAAACCAGTCAAAAAATACAGTATGATTATCCGATTTAATAATCGGCTTGCCCTTGCCCGTTGTAAGGCTCTGCACCATTAAAACTAAATCGCCATCAAGGTTTTTTACATACGCAATGTTATTTCCATCAGGTGAGAGCTTAACTTGGCTTATGCTTTTTAAGCCAGCAAACGCTTCTATGGGTAACTTTTTATCAGGCGCTGAGAGACAACTAAAACTAAGTAGGGCAAGTACTAAAGTGAGGTAAAATTAAGACATTCAATATCCATTTGTTTTTATAAGTAACGCTTAATGAGTTAACACTAAGTGTATAAAGTTAATCTGTTATTTTACAATTGTGGCCGCTTTAGTACAAATTTATCTTTGGTAGAGCTAAAGTAGTCTCCACCCATTTTGCCTAGGCTGTTTAAACGCGTGGGGTCTATATAGCCATTCACTAACACGTTATCATCAATATAAATTCCTACCACGTTGAGCAGCATAACTTTGCCGCCACCGGGTTCGTCGCTTATTTGAATAATTTCTCTTAAAGTACATTCGTATCTTACTTTAGCCGCTGCGACACTTAGGGATGCAACCTGTATACTAGCTACTGATTCAATATTTGCCGCCTCAAATTCACTCACATTATGCGGATAGTTAGCGCAACTTTGATTCATTTTCTCGACTAGCTCTTCACTAACAATATTAACCACGCAGCTGTTAGTGGCTTGAAGGTTTAAAAGCGTGTCTTTATTGGCTTTGTCGCGTGGGTTTACTTGAGTCACGCTCAACACTGGGGGGTTACAGCTGGCCACTGTAAAGAAAGAATACGGGGCAATATTAGCAATTCCCTCCTTACTAAGTGTGCTTACCCAAGCAATCGGCCGTGGGCTAATACCCCCAACTAAATAAGAGTAAACATTGTGCTGCGTGTTTTGTGTTAAATCTAAAAACATAATTCTCCTTTATACGTCGTACTGCAAATCGTAAAAACGCTTTATTGCGTACAGTATTTCATAACTGCAGCCACTTTTTTAAATATGCGCGAAAAGATAAACATAGTGTGGTTTAAACGCGATTTACGCCTTAGCGATCATCAACCACTTAAACATGCTTTTAATAACGGTTTACCCACGTTACTGCTTTACAACTTTGAGCCACTAATGCTTGAGGATGCACATTATAATGTGCGCCATTGGCGATTTGTTTATCAATCAATATGTGAAATAAATCAGCAGCTAAATCGCTATAAAGCAACGCTTTATATTTTTAGCCAAGACATGCTGACACTGTTAAACACGCTTAATCAAACATACCAAATAGCAAACATATTTAGCCATCAAGAAATTGGCTTAAACAATACCTTTGAGCGAGATAAAGCCGTTGCCATGTGGTGTAAAGAGCAACAAGTACACTGGCATGAATCACAAACGGGCGCCGTTATTCGTGGCAAAAAAAACCGTAAAGATTGGAACGCACGCTGGCAACAAACAATGCAGGCTCCTATTGCTATTCCTAATTGGCAAAATATAAAAACCATTTCCCTTGATAACCACAAAACACCTAAATTACCCAAAAGCTACACGCAAAATGATGATAACTTTCAGGTAGGTGGGCCTTTAACTGCGCGCACAATACTGCAAAGCTTTTTTGCTGAGCGCGGTAAGGGATATCAAAAAGGCATATCTAGCCCCAGTTTAAGCCGTATTCATTGCTCTAGGCTTTCACCTTATTTAGCGTGGGGTAATATTAGCCTTAAGCAAGTGTACCAAATGGCAATTGATGAATACCATTCTAAACACCCCAGCAAAAAAGGCTGGAAGCGTCCGCTCGCTGCTTTTGTATCGCGCCTGCACTGGCATTGCCACTTTATGCAAAAGTTTGAAAGTGAATGCACTATGGAATTTAAAGCATTAAACCCAGGTTATCATGTATTTCCGTATCGTACCGATGAGCATGTAGAACGCGATATTGAGCGTTGGGCGCAAGGCCAAACGGGTATCCCTATTATTGATGCCTGCATGCGCTGTTTAAAAGCTACAGGCTATATTAATTTTAGAATGCGCGCTATGTTGGTTAGCTTTGTAACGCACCATTTAAATATAAGCTGGCAGCAGGCAAGCTTACCTTTGGCAAATTACTTTTTAGACTTTGAACCGGGTATTCATTACCCGCAAATACAAATGCAGGCCTCAGTTACGGGTATTAACACCATTAGGCATTACAACCCAATTAAACAATCTGAAGATCAAGACCCATCCGGCGTCTTTATTAAAAAGTGGTGCCCCGAACTTGAAAAGCTACCAATAGAATATTTACACGAACCGTGGCAACAAACACCCATGGAAGCGCTGTTTAACGACTTTAAATTAGGAGAAGATTACCCCGAGCCCATGCTTGATTTAACCGATGCCTCTAAACAAGCGCGCGAACGTTTATGGCAATATCGAGAGCGCGCCGATGTTAAACGTGCAATTCCTAACATATTAAAAAAGCATGTAGGACTTACTCGCACACAAAAACACACCGCAAAAAGCAATTAATATGGCACACAAAAAAAGTCACTTACCACAAAAAACATGCCCTGTTTGCAATAGGCCTTTTACATGGCGCAAAAAGTGGCTGCGTGATTGGGATAACGTTATTTACTGCTCAGAGCGCTGTAAACGTAATAAAAATAAAAAGTATTAATCCTTCATGCTACGTGTGAGCTATCTGGCGTCTATTTTGCAAAGGTATGGATAATTCGGCTTTTAAGGCTGTATTTAGCTGCTTTATGTAAATAGCACTTATTTAGTCTGAAAAGCTTACATGCAACGCAAGGAGAAGATAATGACGATTAAAAAAACGGCTAGCTCAACCTGGTCTGGCGATATTAAAACAGGTAAAGGCAGTATTTCTACGCAAAGCGGCGCACTTGATAAACAATCTTTTGGCTTTAATACTCGCTTTGAAGACGAGCATGGTTCAAACCCAGAAGAATTGGTAGGTGCGGCGCACAGTGCCTGTTTTAGTATGGCGTTGTCACTTACATTAGGTGATGCAGGCTTTACAGCCGATAAAATTGATACCAAAGCAACGGTAAGTCTCGATGAAGTTGATGATGGCTTTGCAGTCACCCATATAGCACTTGACGTAAACGCACGGATTAAAGATATTGCTAACGAGCAATTTCAGGCATTGTGTGAGCAAACTAAAAAAGGGTGCCCTATTTCAAAGCTGCTCAATACCGAAATATCTCTTAATGCAACACTCAAGAGCGCCTCATAAACGGCTATCTCTTTTACATTAAGTAATTTAAGCCAAGTAAATATTCACTTGGCTTCACTTTCATTACCCTACCCTTTTTGAACGATTTAAATCTAATAAGTCGTTAAGAAGCGCAATACCCATCCCTAGCGCAGGCCACACAACCCACAAATAATTGGGTGATGTAATTAGGTTAACTACAGTAAAAAAAGTTAAAACCACTAAGTAACGTTTTAAGTTATCAAAAAATGCTGGTGTATTCATGTTTGCTCTCCTCTTAAAATGTAAGGTTATTATTGCCTTAATTTTTAAGCCTGAAAGGTGCTATTTGTCATCAGTTAATATGACATTAGTCATAAATTTATAGCAGCCCCTTCAAGCGCATTCCTACAAATACTTATACAAACATACAGTTACTTACAATTTTTTAAATGTATTTTAACGAGCGTTAAATATAATACCTTTTTCAGATACACCTATTTAATTATAAGAAAGGATACTTATGCGCTACTTAATACCACTCTCTTTGCTTGCACTTAGCTGTGCAGCGTCAGTAAACGCTGAACAATCAGCATCAAAGCAATGGTTTAATACAATTAACTACGCAAAAATTGATTCACGCTATTACAGCGATAATGTGTACGGGTTATCTACGCATTATTACTTTGAAGAGCAACAAAGCTCGGGAGTGTGGGATGATTATGGCTACCTAGATACAGATAGTAATATAGGCTTAAATTACTTTAATTCAGATGGTTATAGCAAAAAAGGGATTTTTGGAGAAGGCTTTTACGGTAATGCTTTTGCAACTTTTGAATTACCCAACATTGGCGATACAGATACCTATTCGCTTGGTATAGGTTACTTATTTGCAGATTCGTTAAAAGTATCTGCACGTATGGTAGATTACGAATATGGTGATACGGTTTATTTATTTAAAGCGCAATATAACCATCAAATTAATGACACCGACTACCTAGGTTTTACTGTCGAGACTGATGATGAAATAGACTCGTGGGACTTATCATCACGTTACTTTGCTCACCTTTACGATGAAAGCTACGTTTCTATAAATGTTGACTATCTCGATGCTGGTGATGACCCTTTTTTTGATGTACTGGCAAATTACTACTTCAATAAGCACGTTGCAGTGGGTATCGGCGTAAGCGACTCAGATTTAGTTGTTGAGGGTAAATACTTTATTAACGATAGCTACTATTTCAGCGCCAACTACACTGATAAAAATAACTATGATATATACAATCTCAGTTTTGTAGCCCAGTTTTAATAAATACAAAAAAGCCGCCTTGCTGAAGTCACTTTAGTTAAACAAGGCGGCTTTTAAATTAAAACAGCTATAGCTTACATATTTCCTAGCTCTATCATCATTGCCGTATACATACGTAAATTTAGCGCCAATTGCTCAAGCGTTATAAATTCATGCTCAGAGTGGCCTGTGTAACGTTTACCCGGCATTGAAGGGCCAAATGACACGGCATTATCAAATAGTTTTGCGTTAGTGCCGCCACCTATTGATACGAAGTCAGCTTTTTTGTCGCCGGTAAAATGCTTAAATATATCGAGTAGCTTTTGTGCGTGCGGTGCGTTATCTAACAGCATGGGTGTACCAATAACCGTATCTACTTTACTAAGCATTACGTTATTTGCTGTTTCCCATTCCTTTATCGCACTGTTAATTTGCGCTTTAAGTAGTTTTTCCTCTTTGCCTACTGGGCGGCGCGCGTTAATGGCTAACGTTAGTGCATTACCATCGCGCTCGATAAGGGTAGGCGCCACTGTCATTGGGCCCATAAAATTATGCTTATAAGCAATATTACCAAATTGCTTACCATGAATATCTAAGCCAATTAATTGGTTTACAAATTTAATAAGCTGGCCATCGCTATTATTTTCAAGCGCTACATCTTTAAATAACTCACCCAGGTGTGCGATGGCATTAACGCCCGACTCAGGCTCAGATGAGTGCGCAGATACCCCTTTTACAGTTATTTTTAAGCCTTTACCTTGCTCTTCAAAATTAAACTCAACGTCACTAAGCGTTTTAGCTTTTGTTTTTAATGAGTTAATAATTGCAGCGCTTGCGTTATGCAGCACTAAGCTTGCATCTTCCGGTATTTGGCTTCTAAACGCGCCACCAGCAACATCACTTACATAAACCCCAGTTTGCTTTGAGGTAGCATTAAACGTAGGGGCAATTAAGCTCCAGCCTTTTTCGGCAACAACTACAGGGTATGATGCATCAATGGTTACTGCATATTTTGGTTGCTCATAGGTTTTCATAAATTCAGTAAGTGGGTCCCAGTCTGACTCTTCGGCAAGGTAAATCATCAACTCTATACGGTTATCAAGCTTTATGCCTTTATCTTTAATCGCTTTCATAGCGTAAAGCGCAGTAGCTATAGCGCCTTTGTCATCTTCTGTGCCGCGCCCTACTAATTTTCCAGGCTCAGAGGTATCAATGATAAATGGGCTTTGTTTCCACTTACTTGCATTGGCAGGTTGTACATCTCCGTGAGTAACAACGGTAACCTTTTCGTTTTGATCGCCCATACCTATAAGCACGGTATAGCCTAAGTCTTGGTAATCAAACCCAAGCTCTGAGGCTTTCATTTTTAATACCGACTTAAAATTAATAAAGTCAGGATTTTGTGGCGCGGGTATTGAATCTTTATTTACTGTAGGAAAAGCCACTAAATTAGTTAGTGTGTGAATTTGTGATTGTTGATAAGTATTTACAGCGTAATCAGCTACACTATCAATATTTTCATGTAATTGCGCATGAGTATTAAAAGCAAATAAAGCACTGCAGAGCAAAACTAACTTTTTCAAAACGTATCCCGTTGTATGACTAAATAAAGGCCAAATTATAGCGCTGCAGCATAATATTAAATAGCGCTTTGCGACAGGATTACAATGATCGTGTTTTAAATTTATATGGCGGCTTTAATCGCATTGGTTGTATAATGCGCGAACTAAATTTATCAGAGTATTAGTACTAATGAATCGCCGTAAAAAAATCGTCACTAAATTTCAGAAAAAAGATAAACGTGCTAATGCTAAATTACACAAAAGTAATAAACCAGCGTATGTATCTAAAGCCGAGCGCGAAAAACAAGCTTTAGAAGCAGAGCAATCTCTTTGTGCCGACGATGAGCAAAGTGCGACTACTGATTAATAATTAGCGTTAAGCCACAACACAATGGTGACTTAACTATTAATAACCTCTAAAAAGCATAACTTGCGCTTATATTAAATGAGCGCCCCTGCCCCGACAATTGGGTAAAGCCCGCGCTATTATTTTGTTTTAGTGCAGCAATACTTACTCCCCCTAATGGCAACTCGTAAAACACATCAAATAAGTTAGTTACCTCAGCACTTAGCGTTAATGCATTAAAGGTGGTTTTAGAGGACAAGTTCACTAAATTATAGCTGCTTGTTTGGTTTTCAAGGCGGTTAACATCAACGCGTGATTTTGAATCAACCCACTCCCACGACAGCGTATTTTCAAATACCCCTATTTGCTGGCTTAATGTTAACTCTGTATGTAATGGCTTAATTTGATATAGCGGTTGGTTTGTGTCGTCGCGCTTGCCACGGGTACTTGTAACGTTTGCTTTTAACAGCCATTTGCCAAACTGCTTTGATTGATAAAGCGACTTACTTATATCAAGCTTTGCACCATACAATGTGGCGTCAACATTAGTGAACTGTAAAATATTACGCGTTGTGTTTGCTAAGCCATAACTATTAAAATTACGAACAATATTTGCATCAATGTAGTCGTTTATATCGGTATACCACACATTAGCACTTACACGCCACGCATCATCTTTAGCTGTTTTTGAATACGTTGCACTAATGGTATGGGCGGTTTCGGCGTTAAGGTTTGGGTTGCCTATATAACCATTAGCATCGCCGTACCAGCCAATCATAGTACTTGCCATATTACTTACACCCCAGCTGTAGCGCTCATATAAATTGGGTGCGCGATTTTTGCGAGCAAGGCCTAATTGGAGCTCGTCATAAAGTGTAATTTGGTAATTAGCGAGTACATTTACATCAACTAAAGTGTCGGTTTTGTCTCTATCGGCATTATTAAAGTCATTTGCAGCTAGCGCATTATTAGCAGTGGTCATCGTGCTCATACTGCCCATATCCATCATACTCATGCCATCGTTATAGGCCTGCACTTCATCAACTTGCGTATTAACACGCTCAACCCTCACTCCCGTATTTAACCAAAGCTTATTATTAATTTGGCTTTCATACTCTGCAAATAAGGCAATACGCTCACGCTTCCCATTATTAATATTTATATAATCATTTGGCCCCATCATGGTTGAGCCTTCAATCGCCGGCCACCAATCATCAATGCGGTAGTTATAATATTCCTGCCCGAGCAGTAATGAGCTATTTTTATCAAGTGTAAGACGCCATTTAAGCTGCGTGCTTATATCTTTTGCATCTGTTTTCATGGGCATCATGCCGGTTTTTTCTTTACTAAAAAAGCCCATTTCGTGCTTTACACTATGCCAATTGACCTGCCCTTGCAGCTCACTGCTTTCAAAGCTGCGCTTATATTGGGCAATAGCGCCATAGCTGGTATTGTCAGTCATATCCATGTACTGGTTAGCAAAACCTTGGAACGGTATTTTTTGATGCGTAAGCTTTACGACCAGTTGTTGTTTTTCATCGCGTATCGCGCCCGTTAAACTGTGATTTTGAGCGCGGTATAGTGTATCAAGTACTTTGTTACCCTTGCCATCTTCGTAGCTGTTGGCATCACTAAACGCGCCCTGGTAATCAAAGCTTAATGTATCACTGGCTATACGAGCGCCAACACCTAACTTTCGGCCATTATCGACACTACTGTATTTAGCCGACACATAACCGGAGTGCCATGCTAACTCGCTCGTTTCGCTGTATTGTGGTGAAATAGAATTAACACTTATTACACCTGCAATGTTATCGCCACCTGCACTTACTGGCGAGACACCAGCAACAACCTTATAAGCCGCAACTTGATTGGCAGAAATATAAGAAAGCGGCGGATTCATTTGATTAGCACAGGCAGCTGTTAAATCCGCTCCATCTACAAATACTTTTACTCTATCGCCCATTAAACCATTTAAAATAGGTAAGTTAGACACTCCGCCCGCAGCCGAAAAATCAACACCTAAATGACCAAGCATTGCCTCTGATGAGCCAAGTGATAAATGCTTATTTTGTGTATGTCCGTGAACTTCAATAACTTCTAAGTCATTATCATCAGCGAGCACCACAGGCGATAAAAAGCCGCTAATTAATAGTGCTAAAGGAGAGAGTAAATAAGTGTGTTGTATACGTTTGATATAAGCCATTTATAATTTATGCCACTGTTATATATGGCATAAATTATATAATGTACTTATAGGATTATAGCGCGACAAAATGTCGCAGTTTAACAAATTACTGCAACTTAACTCACGTTAAGTCTAGACACTGTGGCAGAGACAGCATCAGCGCCTCGTTCTATTTCTTGTATTACTTCAGAGACTTTTGCTACAAGCTCACGACCCTGCTCTGAGGAGTCAGACACCGAGGTAATTTGTTTTGAAATATCGTTAGTCAATTCTTGGTTATTTTTAACCACAGTAGCAATTTCGTTGGTAGAACTACTGGTGCTTGCAGCAAGCTGCCTAACCTCGTCGGCCACAACGGCAAAGCCGCGGCCGTACTCACCCGCTCGTGCGGCCTCAATAGCGGCATTGAGCGCCAATAGATTAGTTTGATCGGCAATACTGCTTATGGTCGAAACAATAGACCCGATAACCGCCGATTGTTCATTCAGATTTTTAATTAAATCAACCGATTTAAGCACTTGGCTTACAATTGCATCGGAGTTTGCAATTGCATCGTGTAATATCTCTGACCCTCTTTTGGCCGTTTGCGCACTCGACACGGCTGACTCGTGTGCAATTTTTGCAGCGTCACTTACAGCTTCGTTTTCTTTTATCCGTTCAGTTATATTAGAGGCAAACTTCACGACTTTTATTACGTTGCCTTTGTTATCTAAAATAGGATTGTAGGTTGCCTCTAACCAAATTTCATCCCCGTTAGAGGTTATGCGTTTAAACTTACCCGATTTAAACTGTCCCTCGCTTAGCTCCTCCCAAAACCGAGGATTATTTTGATAAAAAGAGTCAGTACAAAACATTTTGTGATGCTTACCCACTATTTCTGCAAGTGAATAACCCACTGTAGATAAAAAGTTTTGATTTGCTTTAATAATGGTGCCATCGGGGTTAAATTCAATTGTGGCCAGTGCCTTATCAAGTGCTTCGGTGAGCGCTTCTTGAGATTTTCGCTGTACATAATCTTTTGTAATATCAGAGGCTATTTTAATCACCTTACTCACCACACCATTAACTTCCACAGGAAAGTAAGTAGCCTCTAGCCATAGTTTTTCACCATTAGCGTTAAAGCGCATAAAAGTACCGCTCGCTGAGTTTGCACCTTGCAACGATTGCCAAAATTGGCTGTACTCATTTGAATTAGCATAATCAGAGTCGCAAAACATACGGTGATGCTTGCCAATTATTTCTTCTCTTTTGTAACCTATGGTGTCTAAAAAAAGTTCGTTAGCATCTAAAATTTTTCCTTCAGGTGTAAATTCAATATACGCTACATGCTTATAAATAGCTGATAGTACTGATTTACTTTCATTGAGTTGACGTTCCAATTCATCAACTTTAGCGTTATCTTTTCGTAGACCAAACATATGTTAAAACCTTTAGAGACTAATATTAGAGCGACAATAACAAGCAAATATAAAAATAATATGTTAGCTAGCAATAAATGTAACAACTTTGTAAATATAAGTGTTTTTTAGCTATTCTGCGAGCAAATAATAGCTTACTAATTTACTGCTCTGCATTATCTTTTTATAAATTAACACTATAGCTATCATTTTTTAGTAGTTAACAAAAGTAAAACAAGCCAAAAATACTATTTTTATACATGACGCAGTACACTTTTTAACTTAAAATAGCCATCTCACTGACACACTCCACACCTAATATATGTTTACTCCCCACACAGTTAACGTGTGGCTATTCGTTATTTTAAAATCAAAGTTAAAGGATCTTCTATGAGTTCTGATGTTGCGTCGGCATCTAATCAGTTAAACAAAGCGGCTATTTTATTAGTGTTAGCGCTAGGTACATTTATTTTAGGATTATCAGAGTTTTCAATGAT
>NZ_LKDV01000003.1:0-186222 GCF_001401875.1 Pseudoalteromonas sp. P1-13-1a
AAGACTGCACTCAGCTAATAATGATCAGTCACCAGTAGAGTATGAAAATTCTTTAGGAAAAGTGTCCGGCTGGAGTTGACCAGAACAGGTAACCTCTTTTAATTTCATATGCATCCTGCAATTGATTCATTCGGGAATAATATCTTGCCTGTAGATCAAACTTTGATCAACCCACCTAAAACCATAACCACATGAAAAACAACATTTTTGTGTTGCAACAGCAACCTGAACAGCATCAGAATTGTGCAAGTGAAAATTGAATTAAATCAACGCAAGTTTTTTGACTAAAAATAAGTTTTTGAATTGGAAATGGAAACAATAATTTTGTTGTGAGATATTTTGGGGCTTTAAAAATTGAAATATTTCAACGCAAGATAAACAAATATTTTTAAGGCATGATCAAAATTAAATAAATATTTTATAAAATAATTTTTAACCGCTCAAAAATACAACAAAATAAGATCGATTGCGATCAATTGCTAATTCCTCAATTTTCTCATACTATCAATTTGTTCACATACAGAGATTAAACATGGCCGATGAAATTTTGACCATTCAAGAAGTCGCAACCTACTTAAAGCTAAATGAAAAGACGGCTTATCGTCTTGCAAGTGAAGGCAAATTACCCGGTTTTAAGGTGGGTGGAAGTTGGCGATTTAAGCGCGTAGATTTGGAAAAGTGGATTGAAGAACAAAAACAAAAATAAGGACGTTATATGATCCCTAGTTATCAAGAATTCATGCGCCCTTTTTTCGAAGTTGCTCATCAGGCTGCTCCCAAAGAAGTTAGATTAAGAAAAATAATAAGTCAGTTGGTTAATCAGGAAAATTAGCAAGGAGGTTAGATGAATATTTTAGTTGATCAAGTTCGGATTGCTGGATTTAGAGGGATTGCTAATTTAGAAATTTCTTTACCCAGAGTGGCAGTGCTTATTGGTACAAATAACTCAGGTAAAACTTCAATCATAAAAGCGCTACAACTCGCCTTGGGCGATTATTCGCGCTCTTTAACTGAGGAAGACTTTCATATTGATGGGGAAGATCATGGCAGTGAATCTATTATTGTCGATGTCAGAATTGTCGCAACAGACGAACATGGTAATAGAGTTCAAGCATTTGAAGCTGAATGGATAGAAGAGTTTGAAGACATTATTCAATCTGAAGCTGACGGCCATCAATTTGTTATTATTAGAACAAAATGTGAGAGAGACAAAGTAAAAGGCGGATTTTTAACCTCTCGATTCTGGATGGGAACATGGCCCGATTTTGAAGGTTGGGCAGATGTAAAAGTGATATCTAAACGACAAATTAGAAAACGTTACGATGCACTGCCTTTTATTTCCATTGATGCCCAGCGCGATATCCATCAAGAGTTAAGAGAGAAAACATCTTACATAGGCAAAGTACTTTCAAGTATTGAGTATGATGAGAAAGATGTTGAAGAACTTGAAAAGATGGTCGCTGACATTAATGAAAAGGCAGTTGCTAAAAGTGAACCTTTATCTGAACTTAAAACTCACCTCGACTCATTGAGTCAGTCATTTGAAGGCAATGGTCAAACAGAAATTACGCCTTTCCCTAAAAAAATTAGAGACTTGTCTAAGCGTTTTACAGTCCACTTTGGAGAACATGCAAGTAACTCTTTCTCAATGGAATACCACGGCATGGGCACGCGAAGCTGGGCATCAATGCTAACGGTTAAAGCATTTACCGAGCTTTCGGCTAAAAAGCATGCGGAAGAAGTTGAACCGTTTTTTCCAATCATTGCAGCGGAAGAGCCAGAAGCGCACTTGCACCCGAATGCACAAAGAACTCTTTATCAGCAGTTAGCAGATTCTAGGGGACAGGTCCTCGTTAGCACTCATTCGCCATTTCTTGCAGCTATGGCGAACCTTCCAGACCTTCGTTCTATGGTGAAAGTTGATGGAAAAAATTGCGTTAAGCAGCTTTCCAACGCCTTTGACCCTGAGGACCTACTGATACTTCAACGCGAAGTTATGAGATTTCGGGGGGAAGTATTATTTGCAAGAGCAATTGTACTATTTGAAGGTGTCACAGAAGAACAAATTGTTCCTGCTATGTTTGAGCACTATTTCGGTTTTTCATCCTTTGTTGCTGGCGTCACATGTATCAGCGTTGCAGGTAAAAACTATGCTCCATTCATTAAGTTGGGGTGTAGTTTAGGTATACCTGTATGTGTTGTTAGTGACAATGACGGCAATACCAAGTCTTCTGTTGAATCGCAAATTGCTAATATTAAGAAAGATACTGGGTTAGAACTAAACGCCCAAGAGTTCCAAATTTACTTCTTATCCGATGGTAATGATGTTGAGGCTGAGTTAGTTAATATTCTAAAAATCAACCCTGAGTTGATTGAAGCCTTAGTTCTTTCCGAAACAAAAGGTTCAAATAACCCCAGATATGTAGAGGCGAAGCAGAAGGAGCTTTCTACTCTTGATAGTGAAGCCTTGTTGGAAAAACTTAGGGGTGCCAAAGCATCTTATGCAGGTTTTCTTGCTGATGTTATTTTTAGGAATCCACAGAAAAGAGAAAAAGATACTCTCGTACCAAATGCTTTTAAAGCAGCATTTGAGCAAGTTAAAGGTTGGATATCAGTATGATAAGTCTTTCACCAGCACAAGCGAATATTGTCAAATCTCCAATAGGCACTCCTATACAAATACTAGCATCTGCTGGTTCAGGTAAAACAAGAGTATTGACTGAGCGAATTCGGTTTATTCTGGAAAACACCAAAAAAGATAGAGTGATTGCCCTTACTTTTACTAATAAAGCTGCTGAAGAAATGCAGGAGCGCTTAGTTGAAGTGGATGACATTGAAGATCGAACTTGGATTTCTACCGTTCATTCCGTTGCTCAGAGAATACTGGAGCAATATGGGCATACCCTAGGCTTACCTTCTGAGTTACACATTTACGACAGAGATAAAGACCGCATGGAAGTGTTTCTTCAATCACTAAGAGATGAAGGTGTCGATATTGACACGTATCTCAACATTGAAGATTCGAAAGAAAAGAAAAACCGCCAACAAGTCATGCAAAATTATATGGATACTTTTTCCATAATAAAAAGAGAACTGTTAAGCCAAGGGGAAGCAGATGAACGCTTTGGTGTAGAAAGTGGCGTTTGGAAAATTTATCAGGATTACCAAAATGCATTGTTAGCAAGCGGTGGTATTGATTACGATGATATCCTCATCTATGCCCATAAACTACTACTGACCCAAGAGTGGATTGCTGACTTATACCGCACAAAGTATAAACATATTTGTGTGGATGAAGCGCAAGACCTTAACAAAGCTCAATACGAATTTATAAATGCGTTTTGTGGTGAAAAAATTAAAAGCATCTTAATGGTGGGTGATCCTAATCAAATGATTTATGGGTTTAATGGCTCATCGGAAAAGTATCTCTTAACGCGATTTGTTGAAGACTATCAGCCCACTCAATATCAACTTACAGAAAATTATCGAAGCACAAAAGCGGTAATTAATGTTGCTAATAAGATCAAACCGCTTTCACAAACAGAACATGAAATGGCGTTAAATGGCGTGTTTCATAAGCAATCGTGTGATGATGAATATGTTGAAGCGCTATGGGTCGTTAATCAAATTAATGAGTTGTTAAAGCTGGGCATACACCCAGAGATTGAAGGAAAAATATCTCTTAAGAATATGGTTGTAATAGCAAGAAACCGATTCGTATTTAAAGCTATTACTGAGGAACTTGAGCAAAAGAATATACCTTACCATTTCAAAAAAGGTGAACGCCAAACAGAACCAACGTCGCTATTTGGCAAAGTGCTCGATTTTGCACTTCGTCTAAAACTAAACCCTAAAGATTGGGTTGATGGTAAAAAGCTATGCGCCATTCTCAAAGTAACCCCACCTGAAGATTGGGGTAATGAAAACTATTTGAGTGTATGGGCAAACGATGTACTAAATTCAGAAATACTGTTTTCTGATCTTCAATCAAAGCTGTTGACTCAAATCCAGAATCTAGATGCTGATGAACCAAACATTCCAAAGTTTCACAAAGAGTTAGTGGCTGAACTTAATGTATTAGCCAACGATGAAGCCTTAGAAGATAAAAAACCAGAAATTGAACGTAGCTTAGCTGAGCTAGAAGAATTTAGAAATTCTTGGACTCGCTTCAAATCAAAGGGGCTTGGTAATTCACTACAAGCATTTAGAAATGCGCTTGCTTTAGGGCAATTGGCAGAAACAGCTCAGGGAGAAGGAATAACACTGAGCACAGTTCATACGATGAAGGGACTAGAAAAGGACATTGTATTCCTAATTGGTATGGTTGAGGGCGTTTTCCCTGACTATAGAGCCAAGACAGCGCAAGAAATAGAAGAAGAGAAAAACAGCGCTTTTGTAGCAGTAACAAGAGCTAAAAGGTGGCTTTATATCACTTATCCTCAAAAAAGGACGATGCCTTGGGGTGATATTAAATTTCAGTCGCCATCTCGATTTATAAGGGAATTATAAAAATGAATATTCTAAGCAAAGCAATTTTTGAGAAAAGAGCCTGATGAGCAAACAGATCGATAAGGAAATCATAACGGTAAAAGCACTATTGTCTTTGCCAAACTTAAGCATTCCGGCATATCAGCGCCCTTATAAATGGTCTCAAACAAACTTGGCTGATTTGCTAAGTGATTTAAAGGTATATCGAGAGAAATCGGCATACCGATTGGGGTCAGTGGTATTTCATAAGCACATAGATAGCGACAAAGAAGCACTTGATATCGTTGATGGACAACAGCGGACATTAACCTTATTGCTATTAGTAAAAGCCTTGTTAGAAGAGCGCTTCACTGGTTTAAAACGGCAAGATGTTAAAGAAACTCTGATCACACTGACTGAGCCAATTAATAGCTTTTTAGCGCGACAAACCTTTGATAGTGATATTTCGCATCGAAATTTGCATCAAAACTTTATGGCGGCAAAACGTGCTGTTGCTCGCAGTGACTTTACTGAAGCGGATATTGATTTTTTATTAAACCGCTGTGAAGTTGTGACCTTTGTTCTAGATGATGTATCCGAGGCATTTCAGTTTTTTGATTCACAAAATGCCAGAGGCCGAGATTTAGACCCTCATGATTTGTTAAAAGCGTTTCACTTGCGTGAGTTTTCACAAAGCGAAAGTCAACTTAAAGCTGACTCGGTACGACATTGGGAAAGCTTGGAAAGTGATCAGTTGGCGCGACTGTTTGCCAACTACTTGTTCCGTATTCGCAACTGGGCACAAGGTAAATCGGCACAGTATTTTAATAAATCAAAAGTAGGTTTATTTAAGGGCGTGAATCTCGATCAAGTTGGACTTTACCCCTATGTAGAACCGCTTCGCATAGCCCACCATTTTGTAGATAACTACAACGGGCAGTATCAGCGCCATATTGATCACCAACATATGCATTTTCCTTTCCATTTAGATCAGATGATCATAAATGGCAGGCGCTTCTTTGAAATGACCAGCCATTATCAACATAAGATTAATGAGATAGTTAGCGATGAGCGAAGTGGCAAACCAAAGGCTAAGAATAGTGAAGATAAAAGCCAAACTATTCGCATATTGGATCACGAGTTAGAACCATTAGCCAGTAAGATTCTACACACTCTAAACACCTACCGTTCTCGAACCCGCACAGGGGATGGTTATATTCGCACTCTATTTGATTGTGCAGTGATTTTTTATCTAGATAAGTTTGGCGCACATCAGCTTTCGCAAGCGATAGAGAAGCTGTTTATTTGGGCATATAGCTGCCGATTACAAATGCAAGTCGTGGGTATAGAGCGCATGGATAAACACGCTCTGACACAAAATGTATTTGAATGTATAAAACAAGCGGTGCAGCCAAGTGATGTTTTAAATTGGCCGTTAGCCACATTAAAAGCATCTGATTGTAAGGGAACCAAGCTGAGTGAGATCACAAAGCTGTTTAAGGACATGAAGTACTATGAGTAATACGCAAGCACCATACCAGCAATACAATGATGGAACTGCAAGTAAAGCAATCACCAGCTTTAGCGTTAAAGCATTACTTTGTGATACAAGCCGCTATTTAGTCCCTATGTACCAACGTAACTATGCGTGGGGTGAAGGTGAAATAAACCAGTTAATCCAAGACGTATTGGATTATCAGCAAAGTAAACCCAATCAAACTTACTATATTGGCACACTGGTAGTGTTTGAGCGTAAAGATGGCAGCTTTGAAGTAATAGATGGGCAGCAACGTTTTACCACGCTCACGTTATTAGCTTTTGCTCTTAAACGCTTATCTTCTACAAACAAAACGACGCTTGATATGGGCTGGTACAATGCACCCAATCTCAATTTTGAAAGCAGACAAAAATCATCGGATACCTTTACAAGCCTAATTCAAGGTGTTGCACTAGAACACTTAAAAACTGACGACTATAACCTAGATGTGGTGAATGGATTCTCGTTACTTGAAAAAGGCTTATTGGCTCTGGGTGACAAGCTAGAAGGTTTTTGCAAATACCTGTTCAATAACGTAGAAATAGCGCGTGTATCAGTTCCAAAAGATACCGACTTAAATCATTATTTTGAAGTCATGAATAATCGCGGTGAACAGCTCGAAAAGCACGAAGTTGTCAAAGCTAGGTTAATGTCAGTATTAAATGAAATTACTGACCCTTATGAACGCGAACACAGTATCCTGCTACTGGGCAAAGTATGGGACGCAACAGCGAATATGGAGCGTTACGTTCAATATGGCTTTAGCCCAGAAGAAAGGCATCTTGTTTTTGGTAAAGACGATTGGGGGCAATTTACAACAAGGTGCTACGCTGATTTAGCTACAAGTATTGGCGAAGTAACCACTCAAAAGAGCGAATCCACTCAATCTATATCGCTGTCGCTCAATGAGATATTGGCAACGCCACCTCATTCATCTTCTAGCGCCGATGTAACGCTAACACCAGAGCGCTTTAATAGCGTCATTAATTTTTCTAATTTCTTACTGCATGTTTTGAGAGTGTTAACAAAGCAGGATATCGCATTAGACGATAAGCGTTTGCTAGAGCAATTTGATGCCTATTTAAAAGGCAACAGCAGTGACAATATTAGTGCGGTAAAAGACTTTGTATTCGCATTACTCAAGTGTAAATACCTCTTCGACCAGTACATCATTAAACGTGAATTTAATGATGGCAAAGATAAGTGGAGCTTGAAGAAGCTGCATTTTTATAACGCTAAAAGCCAGAGCTACATTAATACTTTTGATGACAGCGAAGAACAGGATGATGAAGATGGCTTTGAAGGGATAAACCGTCAACTTTTAATGTTGTTAAGTGCTTTGCATGTTTCCACACCGACATTGGTTTATAAGCACTGGTTAAATGGCGCGTTGTTCCATTTATTCAATATGGATGAAATTACTCCTCGCCTGTATTTACAAAAACTCGAAAACTTAGCTCGCCAATTTGTATATGGACGCTTTTTAAGCGAATCACCTTCTGATTACTACCAAATGATTTACCAAAACTCGCATTATTCAGCGTTAGATCAAAACAATCAGCAAACTATGGTGAGGCTACACTATGGCGCGATTGAAAATAACTTAGTGTTTAACTATCTCGATTATTTGTTGTGGTGTGATGGTATTCAAAACAAAAAGGATGATGTCATTACACAGTTTGAATTTGCCTTCCGAAGCTCTGTTGAACACTTTTATCCTCAGCATCCACTTAATGGGCACAGAGTACTAGCCGATGCAGACCTGCATAGATTTGGTAATTTGTGTTTGATCAGTCACAGCAAAAATTCAAAGTTAAGTAACTTACAGCCAACCGCTAAGCGCGATCATTTTAAAGCCGCCATTGCAGATAAAAACATTGATACCCTAAAATTGTATGAAATGATTGAATTAATGAATACCGCTAACGAGTGGAATGAAACTCAAATAGCTGAACATGAACAATCCATGTTAGCTGTATTGGTTAACGATTCGAAAAATGACTAGACTAACTCCAATAATCTTTATAACAGATAAACTTCTTAGTTCTTTGTTTTTATTATAATTATCATTTGACTTCACTAAATAACCCAAACAGAATTTTACGTAAAAAAAGTTCAAACAAACTGTTTGCTAATCACAATCACTTATTTAGTTCACAGCTTAAAGTAAAAGACAAAAAAGCGAACCATCTCTGGTTCGCTTTTTCATTTTTACTGACCTCAAAACTCAACTATCGGTGGCAAACTTTATTTGAGTTGCAAACTTAATTCCGATAGTTGCAATCTTTATTCGAGATCGACAATTCAAAAGTTAGTCGCGGTAAGTCTCAACTGCTGGGCATGAACATACTAAGTTACGGTCGCCGTATACGTCATCTATACGTGTAACGGTTGGCCAGAACTTGTCTTTAGCTACCGAAGGCACTGGGAAGGCTGCGTAAAAACGGTCGTATGCGCGGTCCCATTCGTTACCTAATACATCAGCTTGTGTATGCGGTGCAAACACAAGTGGGTTGTTTTCGATTGACCATTCGCCAGAGATTACTTTGTCGATTTCGCCTTTGATTGACACCATTGCTTCGATAAAGCGGTCTATCTCGCCTTTTGACTCAGATTCAGTTGGCTCAATCATTAACGTGCCCGCTACTGGGAACGACATAGTGGGTGAATGGAAGCCGTAATCTTGCAAGCGCTTAGCTACGTCCATTTCAGTAATGCCTGATTGCTCTTTAAGTGGGCGTAGGTCAACAATACATTCGTGCGCAACGCGGTTGTTACGGCCACGGTATAAAATTGGGAAGTGCTGGCTTAATTCGTGCGTTAAGTAGTTAGCATTCACAATCGCCATTTCAGTGGCTTGTTTTAAGCCCTCTGAGCCCATCATGGTAATGTAAGCCCATGAAATAGGTAAAATAGCGGCTGAACCGTAAGGCGCTGCTGATACTGCACCGTTGTTAATGTTTGTACCCGGTACGTTAATTACGCTGTGGTTTGGCATAAATGGCGCAAGGTGCGATTTAACACCAATTGGGCCTACACCTGGGCCGCCGCCGCCGTGTGGAATACAAAATGTTTTGTGCAAGTTTAAGTGCGATACATCTGAGCCAATAAAGCCTGGGCTTGTTACGCCTACTTGCGCGTTCATGTTTGCGCCGTCCATGTAAACTTGGCCGCCGTGCTCGTGCACAATGTCACAAATTTCGCGAATGGTTTCTTCGTAAACGCCGTGTGTAGATGGGTATGTGATCATAATACACGATAAGTTTTCAGACACTTCTTCTGCTTTCGCTTTTAGGTCGGCCATGTCTACGTTACCGTTTTTATCGCAATCTACCACGACAATTTTCATGCTAGCCATTTGCGCAGATGCAGGGTTAGTACCGTGTGCTGAGCTTGGAATTAAACATACGTTACGGTGCGCATCGCCGCGTGACTCGTGGTATTTACGAATAGCAATTAAGCCTGCGTATTCACCCTGTGCGCCCGAGTTTGGCTGCAGTGAAACCGCATCGTAACCGGTAATGTTAACTAGCCAGTCGTGCAGCTCGTTAATCATTATTTGGTAACCTTCTGCTTGGTCTAGCGGGCAGAATGGGTGAAGGTTTGCAAATTCAGGCCATGTGATTGGGATCATCTCAGCGGTCGCGTTTAGTTTCATGGTACATGAACCTAGCGAGATCATTGAGTGGTTAAGCGCTAAATCTTTATTTTCTAAGCGCTTAATGTAGCGAAGCATGTCTGTTTCGCTGTGGTAGCTGTTAAAGTTTGGATGCGTTAGTATTTCGTCATCACGTACTAAACTAGCTGGAATAGAGTCGCTACCGTTTGCTTCAATATCGGCAGCAATAGCGTCTACACTCAGGCCGTGGCCTTCACCTAGTACAATATCAAATAGCTCAGCTACATCGGCGCGTGTGGTGGTTTCTGAAATCGAAATAGAGTACTCGCCGTTGTGGTTTGTAGCGAAGTTAACGCCTTTTGCAAGAGCACGTGCTATTACGTCATCTTTGCTGTCGCTTACAACTGTTAGCGTATCAAACCAGGTGCTGTGTTTAAGTGCGATACCTTTAGCTTTTAGGCCAGCAGCTAAAATATCAGCAAAGCGATGTATACGTTGCGCGATAGTTTTTAAGCCTTGTGGACCGTGGTACACCGCGTAAAACGCCGCCATGTTGGCAAGTAGTACCTGCGCTGTACAAATGTTTGAGTTGGCTTTGTCGCGGCGAATGTGTTGTTCGCGCGTTTGCATGGCCATACGCAGTGCGTCGTTACCTAGACGGTCTTTAGATACACCAATAATACGTCCTGGTAATGAACGTTTGTAAGCATCACGCGTTGCAAAAAATGCAGCGTGTGGTCCGCCGTAACCCATAGGTACACCAAAACGCTGAGCCGAACCAAGTACTACGTCAGCACCTAACTTACCCGGTGCTTTTAATAGTAATAAGCTCATAATGTCGGCAGCAACACAGGCAATGGCCTTTTTGCTTTGTACGCCAGCAATTAGGTCGGTTATATCGACTACTTCACCTGATGTAGTTGGGTATTGGAAAAGTGCGCCAAAAATGTCATGGTTAACGGCATCTTCTGCTTTACCTACAATGATTTCAAAACCAAACTGCTCAGCACGGGTGCTGACTACGTCGATTGTTTGTGTGTGTACGTCGTCGGCAATAAAAAAGGCATTAGCTTTTTTAGCTTTAGATACGCGTTTTGCAAGACCCATTGCCTCGGCAGCAGCGGTTGATTCGTCAAGTAACGAGGCACTTGCTAAATCTAGGCCTGTTAAATCTAGGGTCATAGTTTGAAAGTTTAATAACGACTCTAAACGCCCTTGCGCAATTTCTGGTTGGTACGGCGTGTACGCTGTATACCAGCCTGGGTTTTCTAGTACGTTACGTAAAATTACGTGCGGTACATGCGTTGGGTGGTAGCCTTGGCCAATGTACGATTTGAAAACTTTATTTTTGCTTGCTACCGATTTTAAGTAGCTTAGTGTTTCAACTTCAGTACGGCTTTCGCCAACTGTTAATGGCTGCGCTAAGCGAATGCTTGCAGGTACAGTTTGGTCGATCAGCTCTTGCACACTTGATACTTCTAAAGCACTTAGCATATCGCTTACTTGTGCTGGGCTTGGCCCAATGTGGCGGCGAATAAAATCTTGCTTTTGCTCTAACTGTTCAAGAGATTTGGCGTTTGACATGCGTCTAGATTCCTATGATCCTAAATACTAACGGGTAATTAGTATTGGTTAAAATATGTGATGATTTAATAACTTACTATGTATGGGGAGTAGGCCGTTAAATCATAAAAGCCCCAAAAACAGTGAATGGGGCTTTTGTCATCTACTTAGAGTATTACTCTTCGTCGATTGTGTTAGCGTAGTCTTCTGCGCTAAGTAGGTTTTCAAGCTCTGACTCGTCAGTTGCTTTAATGCGGAATAACCAGCCGTCACCGTATGGGTCGTTGTTAACCGTTTCTGGTGCGTCTTCTAGCTCTTCGTTAATCGCTACAATTTCGCCGCCAATTGGCGCGTAAATGTCTGATGCAGCTTTAACCGACTCTGCTACTGCACAGTCTTCGCCTGCATCTACTTCGTCGCCTACTTCAGGTAGCTCTACAAATACCATGTCGCCAAGCAGCTCTTGTGCGTGCTCAGAAATACCCACAGTAAATGTACCGTCACCTTCGTTGCGAACCCACTCGTGAGAAGAGGAGTATTTTAAATCGCTAGGGATATTGCTCATTATTTTGTTCCTTTGGTTTATATTGGGAGGATACCAATCACAAAATTATTGTGATTGGTATAACCAAATTTTTAAATGATTGATTTGCCGTTACGTACAAAGCTAGGCTTTACTACTTTAACGTTAACTAATTTTTTGCGCATTTCTACTTGGGCTGTATCCCCTGTTGAACGCGGTACACGTGCAAGGGCTACACTAAAACCAAGCGTTGGTGAGAAAGTACCTGAGGTAATAACCCCTTCTCCACCTTCAACGATTACTTTTGAGCCGCTACGCAATACGCCTTTTTCTTCAAGCACTAGGCCAACAAGCTTGTCGGTGCTTTTTTCAGCGCGTTGCTTAACAAGTACGTCACGACCAATAAAGTCACGATCTTCTGGTTCCCATGCAATAGTCCATGCCATGTTAGCTGCAAGTGGCGATACGCTCTCGTCCATATCTAGTCCGTAAAGGTTCATACCTGCTTCTAAACGTAGCGTGTCGCGTGCACCTAAACCAGCAGGCTTCACACCTGCATCTAGCAGTTGCTGCCATAAATCAGCTGCTTGCTCGTTCGGTACTACAATTTCGTAACCGTCTTCGCCAGTATAACCCGTTGTGGCAATAAATAAATCACCCACTTGTACACCAAAAAATGGCTTCATTCCTTCAACTGCGGCTTGTTGCTCGGCATTTAAAAGTGTGGCTGTTTTTGCTTTTGCGTTAGGGCCTTGTACTGCAATCATTGCAAACTCTGGGCGCTCAGTAACGGTTACTGTAAAGTCGGCAGATACCTTAGCTAAGTGCGCTAAATCTTTTTCGCGGGTGGCAGAATTTACCACTAAGCGATAAAAGGTTTCGCTAAAGTAGTAAATAATTAAGTCGTCGATTACGCCGCCTTGCTCGTTAAGCATGCCAGTGTAAAGCGCTTTACCTGGGACAGTTAATTTTGCCACGTCGTTTGCTACTAACTTACGTAAAAATGCTTTTGCCTGCTCGCCTTCAACATCCACAATCGTCATGTGCGATACGTCAAACATACCTGCATCGGTACGCACGGCATTGTGTTCTTCTATTTGTGAGCCGTAGTTGATTGGCATTTCCCAGCCATGAAAATCAACCATTTTTGCGCCTGCTTCAAGGTGCTTAGCATGTAGTACAGTTTTAGAAGTCATAACATTCCTTCACTTTTAAATTAACCCTGTGCGGGCGTGGCTTAAATAGGTTTAACTAAACAGGCAAACATAGTTATGTTTACCGGTTATTTTATGTATTAAGCAGCTTGGTTTTGCATTAGTGCAAAACCTTGTGCTTGTAAGTGCTGTTGCCATTTTTGTAGTGCTTGTTGCTTGGCGACTAACACAAAATGTTGCTCGTCGTTTTTGTCTATTGCAGTAATAAATACATCACCGCTTTGTGCGCCATAGCATAGTTGCGGGTTTGATAAACGCAGCCCTGGCGTTAATTTAAACGCGCTAATTAGGGCATCAAAGGCATTTTCTCCACACAGCGCAAGGGTTGCAAGGTCGCTACGTAGTACATAGTCAATATCAAAACGAAGTTGTTGTTCGTTTATAAGTGCTTGTAATTGCAAGCTTGCGCTATATGGCAATACAAATCTAAATGCGGTTTCGCTAAAGTAATAAACGGCAAAGCTATAGTCTGAATTTAAATCGCCATCAAGCGTGCCTTTTAGGCCTAAGCCGCTGGCTGTAAGCTTTGTTAGATCTAACCCTAAAATAGTGCTTAAAAATACACTGGCTTCACTGCCACTAAAATCCATTACAACCAGGTTGTTATTAGCTTGCACGGCATTAGTCACTGCACTTGCAGCATTGCTGTGGCGGGCAAACATTATTGGGTTAAAAGTCATAACAAACACCTGTGTATTTTTGATACCAAAAGTATATTGCGCCACTGTGACAACAACAAATTGTAATTATTAATCAATTGATAAATAATACTTATATATATGGCTATATAAATTGTAATTTTAAATATGAAAAACATATCAACCGACAGTTTGCGTACCTTTGTAATGGTTGTTGAAGTAGGTGGATTTGCAAAAGCCGGCGACCTGCTGGGCTTGTCGCAGCCTGCGGTAAGCTTGCAAATTAAACGTCTTGAAGATTTACTCGGTTATAAATTATTTAAAAAACAAGGCCAGCGCCAAGTGCTTAATCAGTACGGTGAGCTACTTTTGCCTATGGCAAAACAAATGATGCAGTATAACGATGCTATTTTGCAGCAATTCACCTCAGAGAGCATAACCGGTAAGGTGCGCTTGGGTATTCCTAGCGAATTTGCTGCGCGTATTTTGCCCTCTATCATTGGTGACTTTGTTTCGCTTTATCCAGAGGTATCGTTAGAAGTTAAATCACGCTTGAGTAAGCATTTGCTGTCGGCTTCAAGGCAGGATCAATTTGATCTTGTTTTAGCGCTTAACGAGCGCCTTAATTCAGACAAGTTTCCTATTTTTATGCAAGATGAGCTAGTTTGGGTGGGCGATTTAGCGCAGGCTAAAAATGAGGTAGTTACCTTAGTAACTGCGCCCGAGGGCTGTATTTATAGGCGCCGTGCTACCGATGCACTTAAAAGCGCTGGTATTAAGTATCGTATTGTATACAGTAATGCCGACTTAACTGGGTTAATAGCCGCCATAAAAGAGGGATTAGGAATTACTGTGCTGGCTAAAAGCACGGTACCAAGCGATCTTAATTTTCAGGCACAAAGTAAACATTTACCTGCCCTTGGTAGCATAGGCATTAGCTTAATAAAAAGCGGGGGGGAGTCAGAGCACGCAGTAGACAAACTCGCTGAGTTTATAGCCTTACGTTTAGGCTATTAATCTACGTTTAATACTAATTTAACAGCCTGAAAATAAAAACGCCGAGATTAAATAAACCGCGGCGTTTTACTCATTTTGCGTTAGGTTTTTACCAATACGCAATATAATAGAGCAACTTAGTTATTTGCGTTACGTTGGCGTAGCACTTCAAATAAACAAATACCCGTTGCTACCGATACATTTAAGCTAGACACAGTACCTGCCATTGGAATTTTAACTAATACATCGCAATGCTCACGCGTTAAACGGCGCATGCCCTCACCTTCTGCGCCCATTACAATGGCCATTGGCCCAGTCAGGTTTGCATCAAACACGTGGGTGTCTGTTTCGCCCGCAGTGCCCACAACCCATACGCCTGCATCTTTAATTTCACGCAGCGTACGTGCAAGGTTTGTTACCTGAATAAGCGGTACGGTTTCGGCTGCGCCACAGGCTACTTTACGTGCTGTGCCGTTAAGCTTGGCCGACTTATCTTTAGGTACAATAATGGCGTGTACGCCTGCAGCATCGGCACTACGTAAGCAAGCACCTAAATTATGCGGATCGGTTATGCCATCTAACACCAATAAAAACGGCGTGTCTTCGCGAGCAATGATCTCATCTAAATCTTTTTCGTTATAAACACGCGCTGCTTTTACATTAGCAATTATACCTTGGTGTTGCTCACCGTTTGCTTTGTTGTCTAACGCTTTTCGCTGCATAAATTGTACAGAAATACCAAATTTACGTGCTTCATTAATAATCGGGGTTAAGCGCTTATCATCACGGCCTTTTAGGGCGTAAATTTCTAAAAAACGCTCTGGCTCTTTTGCTAAAATTGCTTCAACAGAGTGAAAGCCAAAAATTAATTCATTACTCACGTATTATTTGCTCCTGAGCTATTACGTTTACGGGCGTTTTTGCCTGGTCTTTTAGGCTTTTTAACAGCCTTTTTTTTCGATTTTTTCTTAGCGGTGGTTTTTTCAGCGGCTTTTTTACCGGCTGGCTTTGCGCCAGACTTACCTGCAGGTTTACCTTTACTTTTGCTGGCTGGTTTTTTACCTGCTTTAGGTTTTTCATCACCTGATGTGTTTTTTCCAGGGATTTTACCCGCTTTAAGCTGCGATCTTACACTTGCCGGTACATGGCTTGGTTTACCGCGCCCTTTAGCTGCACCACGGCGACGGGCGTATCTATCTTGAGCTACATCACCACTGAGCGTTAAATTTATACGGCGCTCATCTAAACTTACCGAAGCCACTTGCACTGTTACTTTATCACCAAGGCGGTAAACGGTATGTGTATGCTCACCAATAAGAGTGTGTTTTGCCCCATCATGATGGAAGTATTCATCACCTAAATTAGTAACATGGATCAGACCATCAATTTGTAAGTCGTCTAGGCGTATAAATAAACCAAAGTTAGTAACGGATGAAATAACCCCGTTAAACTCATCACCCACGTGGTCTTGCATAAACTCACATTTAAGCCAGTCGGCAACTTCACGCGTTGCGTCGTCTGCGCGGCGCTCGGTGGTTGAACACTGCTCGCCTAGTTGGTCTACTTCATCATCGGTGTACGCGTATGCCCCCGATGTTTGCTGACCTTGTGCTTTTATTACCGCTTTAATTGCACGGTGTACCACTAAATCAGGGTAACGGCGAATCGGTGAGGTAAAGTGGGCGTACGCAGGCAGCGCTAAGCCAAAGTGGCCTATATTGTCTGGCTGATAAACCGCTTGCTTCATAGAGCGAAGTAGCATGGTTTGAATAAGCTCGGCCTCTGGGCGGTCGCCTAAACGGGCTAACACTTGGGTAATTTCTTTCGGTGTTGGCTCATCACTTAATGTGCTTTGAATGCCAAGTTCACTTAAAAACTGCGTAAAGTTACCTAGTTTTTCTTGATCTGGCTCATCGTGCACACGGTACAAGGCGCTGGCTTCGTGTTTTTCTAATAATTTAGCCGCCGATACGTTGGCTAAAATCATACATTCTTCAATCAATTTGTGCGCGTCGTTACGAACAACCGGCACTATTGATTCTATTTTACGGTGTGCGTTAAATACAAAACGCGTTTCGAGTGTTTCAAACTCAATAGCACCACGGGTTTGGCGCGCCGACTTAAGCGCCATATACATTTGCTGTAAATCAGTTAAATGTGGCACAACAGGTGCGTATTCTTCGCGTAGTTTTTCATCGCCTTGTAAAATGGCATTTACTTTGGTGTAAGTTAAACGTGCATGCGAGTTCATCACCGCTTCGTAAAACTTATAGCCCGAAAGCTTACCTGCATCTGATACCGTCATTTCGGCCACCATACAAAGGCGGTCTACTTTAGGGTTAAGCGAACACAAACCGTTAGACAACACTTTAGGCAGCATTGGAATTACTTGCTCAGGAAAATACACTGAGTTACCGCGAGCAATCGCTTCTTTATTTAGCGGCGTGTTCATACCTACATAATGCGATACATCGGCAATGGCTACCCATAAGCGCCAGCCGCCAGATTTTTTACGCTCACAATATACGGCATCATCAAAGTCGCGAGCGTCTTCACCATCTATGGTGACCAGTGGCAGGTCGCGTAGATCTACACGGCCTTGTTTGTCGGCTTCTTCAACAAACTCACCTAAATGAGCAACTTGCTCTTCCACTTCTTCTGGCCAAACATGAGGAATATCGTGATTGCGCAGTGCCACTTCTATTTCCATACCTGGCGCTAAGTGCTCGCCCAGTACGTCAATAATTTTACCTACTGCGTTCATGTTACGGCTAGGGTTTTGCGTAATTTGCACTTGCACCATTTGGTTATGGCGCGCGCCGTTTTCACTGCCTGGCAAAATAATAATATCTTGGGTAATACGTGGGTCTTCTGCTACAACAACGGCAATACCATGCTCAACAAAGTAACGCCCCACAATAGGAGCGCGCTCATTGGTAAGGACTTTAATTATGCGGGCATCACATTTTGAGCCTGAGCCACGCTTTGTGCCTTTAGCAAGTACAATGTCACCATGCAGCACCATGTTCATTTGATGCTTGGCTATAAACCAATCTTTGCTCTCGCCTTCAACTTCTAAAAAGCCAAAACCGTCTCTGTGGCCAATTACTTTGCCTTTAGTTAAACCGGCTTCGTCAATTAGGGCGTAACATTTAAACTTATTAAAATACAATTGGCCATCGCGCTCCATGGCACGAAGGCGGCGCTTAAATGCAATTTGGCGTTCGGTGTCGTTTACAGCTAATTCATCACAAAGTTGCGTGAAGTTAGCAGGTTTTGAACGCTCTTGAAGGTGAGTAAGTATAAACTCACGACTAGGGACTGGGTTTTCGTACTTTTCTTGTTCTCGGCTGAGATTTGGATCTTGGTTTGACATTCACTATCTTGTTAGTTGGTTATGTAGGTATTTTAACCCATATACGTAAAATGAGACAGGTAAAAGCGTATGAAACTTTTAATAAACCGTTTAATGAGTAAAACATACGCTCTATGGCCTTAATCATCACTTAATATAAGCGCGACTATAACCAGCCTTTTTGCTTGGCAATACGCGCTGCATCTACACGGTTAGTGGCGTTGAGTTTTGCGATAGCATCGGATAAATAATTACGTGTTGTGCCCTCGCTTATAAACAGCTGTTTGGCTATGTCGCTTGTTTTTAAGCCATCGCTTGCAAGCTTAAGGGCCTTGCGCTCTTTATCGGTGAGCGGGTCGGCGTCATCAAGCGCGTTAATGGCAAGCTCTGGATCTATCACCTTTTGCCCTTGCATTACTTTTTTAAGTGCATTGATAAGCTCATCACTGGGTGCTTCTTTTAAAATAAACCCTTTAACACCTAGGGCGAGCGAGCGCCTAATATAACCCGCTCGCGAAAACGTGGTCATAATAACCATTTTAATAGACGGGAACGTGGCCGCTATTTGCTCACTTAGCTCTATACCGCTCATGTGTGGCATTTCAATATCGGTTAAAATTATGTCTGGTAATGCTTCATCGGCCAGTGCTTTTATTGCATTAAAGGCATCTTGGCCGTTACTGGCTTGGCCTATCACTTCGATATTAAAATCAAGGCTTAACAATGCCCCTACTGCGTCGCGCACGAGTGCTTGATCTTCCACTAAATATACTTTGATCATTGTTAATCCTTAGCTGAAATTGGCAGCATTACGTTTAAAGTAAACTTATCGCCACAAGTAAACGTGGCATGGCCATTAAGTTGCTCTGCGCGCTCTTTAATACCATTTAAACCGTTACCTGCGTTTAACGTGCTGCAAGGTGCGTTATCAATCACACTTATTTGCAGCTGATGCTGTGTTTGCTCTATGTGTATCTCACAGTTTTTATTACTGCTATGACGTAATAAATTAGTGACTGCTTCTTTAATTATAAGCCCTGCGATCCCTTCTACTTTGGGAGGTAAAGTATCTAATACAACATTAAAGTTAACGTTAAAGTCTTGTTCTATTAGCCTTTGTTTTAGTTGTGCTATTTGACTTATTAAATTGAGTTGCTTTAAATCGCTCACGGCGTTTCTTACATCGCTAAGTAACTGTCTTGCTAGATCTGCTACTTGTGCTATTTCGTTATTGGCTTGCTCGTATCGCTCCCCTTGGTTTAGCTTATTAGCAAGTTCGGCTTTTAATGCAATAGATGAAAGTGAGTGGCCTAAAATGTCGTGCAGGTCGCGGGCTATTCGCTCACGCTCTGCAATAGCGGCTAACTGCTCTAATTGGTTTGCGCTTTCTTGTTCACGCTTTTTATGCAGGCGCTCTTTTTGGGTTGCAATACCAAAGGCCAGCAGCGCTCCTGATATTAATAAAGTGCCGGCTAAAAAGTATTTTATGTTTGCTATATCTGCCAAATAAGCACTTAACGCCACCGTAAATATAAGGCTAAAAACGGCATATAACCTGCTTTTTTTAACATACGATTCACCCGCTATAAACGCGATAAAACCATATAAAGTAGAGGTGCCTGTGGTATAAAATGTGGCGCTAAAACATACCAAAAGCATAACAATAAACAATGTTGTTATGTGCTTTGTTTCACAATGCATGGCTTTTACGTAAAGCAAAATAAATACAATATAAAAGGCCACGCTCATGACAATGGTATTGACTGGTAAGTTAGATAAGTTAAAAAGCGTGGGAAGTAAATAAAACCCAGTAAAAATTAGGGGCGCATATTCCCAAAACTTTTTATTACTGGGCTTTGAAAGCGTATTTGTTGTACTCATGCCAGTGCCCTTAGTTCATTATTTTTGTTTATAACACTATTTTTATTAATAAATATAAATAACACAAAAATACTAATGAGTATAAAGTAATCATTTATTGAAACACTAAAGCTAAATGATTCTAAAAACTCACTAATAGCGAGACTTATTAAAATTAACGTATTCATAGCCACCTCCCATTAAGATAAGTTAACTATGCCAAAGCCAAAAAATAATAAGCGTGTCAAATGTCATCAACTTTGCTGACATTTGTCATGTTTTAAAAATTTCATCCTGTGAGTTCGCACCCAGTGATAAGATAATAAAAAAAGGAGTTCTCATTTAAATGCAGCCACAACAGCAAAGCCTGATTTACTTACACATTGCCGTATTACTTTTTGGGGGCACTGCCCTGTTTGCAAAGTTAATAGGGTTAAATGCCATTGATATTACGGTGTACCGTACCGCTATTGCTGGTATGGCACTTTTAGCGATGCTGTATTTTCAAAAAAAACACATTAAGTTAAACAAGCCAAAAGACTACCTTATTGCGTTATTTTTAGGTGTGGCAGTAGGCATGCATTGGGTTACTTACTTTGCGGGTATGCAAATGGCGGGCGTAACCGTCGGCATGCTGGCTTTTTTTAGTTATCCAGTAATGACGGTGTTCTTAGAGCCCTTGTTTAATAAAAGCAGGCCCCAAGCAAAAGATATTGTAAGCGCAGCGGTGGTTGTAGTTGGTATATATTTACTCGTGCCCAGTGCCAATTTGGGTGACGATGTAACCTTAGGGGTTATTATGGGTGTGGTATCAGCGTTGTTTTTTTCGATTAGAAATATTACCCATAAACGTTTTTTTAGCCAATATGGCGGCCCACAAACCATGCTTTACCAAACCTTAGTGGCAAGTGTTATGCTTTGCGCTTTTATTGAAGTGCCGGTGTATGAGGTGAGTAACCACGACCTTATTTTAATTGCTGTGGCGGGTATTATTTTTACCGCTACACCGCACTCGCTATTTGCAGCGAGTTTAAAACACTTATCGGCCGCTACTGCGGGGTTAATTTCGTGCTTGCAGCCGCTTTACGGCACGTTGCTGGCTATTGTTATTATTCATGAACGCCCAACGCTACTAACACTTATTGGTGGAGCACTCATAGTCAGTGCAGCCTGCTTTGAAACGTGGTCTATTACTCAAAAGGCTAAAAAATGAAAATATTTGCGCACCGAGGGGCAAGCGGCCATTACCCAGAAAACACTAAAAGCGCTATTTTAGAAGCGTTAAATGTGGGAGTAGATGGTATTGAAGTTGATATTCAAAGTGCGCTTGATGATTATATGCTCATACACGACTCGTGGTTAGATAGAACCACCAGCGGGCACGGTAAAGTAAGCGACTTTACGGCGCAGCAACTAAGCCTGCTGGATGCCGGTAACGGCGAGCAAATTCCCACTTTACAGCAATTACTCGATTGGAATAACAATAGAACATTACTCAATATAGAGCTAAAACATACCTTTGAGCTTGAAAAGTTTGTCAGCATTTTAAATAGTAATATTGCTAAAGGCATTATTACTAAAGGTAATATTTTAGTGTCGTCGTTTGATCACCATCAAATTCATTGGCTAAAAAATAGGTTACCGTGGTTACAGATTGGCGCATTAACCTCATCAATTCCATTAGATTATGCACAGTTTGCACAAAAGCTTAATGCGTTTAGTGTTCATGTAGACAAAAGCTTTGTAAATAAAGCCTTTGTAGATGATGCCATAGCGCGGGGTTTACACGTTTACGCCTACACCGTAGATAGACCCGAAGATATAGATTTTATGCTTAAAATTGGGGTGCATGGTATTTTTACTAATTACCCTGCTCGGTCTAAAAAATATTTAGCAAACATTATTACTTGAGTTAACGGTAACTTAGTCGATAATCTCTAAATGGGGTAAGCAATAAATGAGTGGTGTAATGCAATTTTATAATTATATTGAGCAAACATTTTTTTATACGCTTACGCGTAAAATAGTGGGCAATTTAAGCTTTGTATTTTTGTTTCAGGCCATTACCTTATTTTGGTTATATAAAAGCTTAAGTGATCAGCACAGCACTAGCGCATTTTGGTTGTTAACCTTGGTTATTGTTGCAGGCTTTGCCTTTACTATTTTTTATATGCGCTATTTAATAGTGCGCCCTGTAAAAGCGATGTGCGACACATTAATAAACATAAACCAGCAAGAGGCTAATTTAGCCGCCAACTTACCGCAATTTTCGTTCGATGAATTTAAAGAACTAAGTACGCAATATAACTTATTTACTAACCATTTAAGTGATTTACTAAGTACAACTCATGCCAGCGCTAAAGCCAGCGAGCAAAGTAATGTTGATGTAAATACCGCTATGCAAAATACACAGCAATTAAGTGAACAGCAAACTCAACTAAGCCACACTATAATTAATGCGAGCAACCAAATAGTGCAAAGCTTAGAGGGCATAGTGAGTAATACTGATAGCGTGCATAGTGTTAACAGCGAGCACTTAGACTTTGTTAAGCTTTCGTCGCAAGAGCTTGCAAGCTTAGTCGAGAAAGTGTCGCTTATTGGTACCTTACTACAAAGATTTTCTAAAACGGTGTCTGGCCTTAAAGAAAACAGCGAAAACATTCGCAGCATTTTAAAAATGGTTGAGGAGTTTTCGGATCAAACTAATTTACTAGCACTTAACGCTGCCATTGAAGCGGCGCGCGCTGGCGAAGCTGGCAGAGGATTTGCTGTTGTTGCTGATGAAGTACGTACACTATCGGTAAAAGTAAGTGGCGCAACCCGACAAATAAGCGACTTTATTAATCAAATGAATGAACTAGTTAACGAAACTAACCAAGAAAGCGAGCAGTTAATTAGCCACTCTAGTACCGCACAAAGTGCCATTAGTAATACCTCTGAAGGGTTTAAAGCAATGCTAAGTGAGTTTGAACAAAACCAACAGCAGCTTCAGCAAATAGCAGATGCAGTGCATACTCTAGAGCAAGCGCAGCAACACACTCACCAATCAGTAGAGCAAATTGTTACTTTAGGCGAACAAGCTAAAAGCGCCATTGATC
Source organism: Pseudoalteromonas sp. P1-13-1a (assembly GCF_001401875.1). Taxonomy (NCBI): domain Bacteria; kingdom Pseudomonadati; phylum Pseudomonadota; class Gammaproteobacteria; order Alteromonadales; family Pseudoalteromonadaceae; genus Pseudoalteromonas; species Pseudoalteromonas sp. P1-13-1a. Next base: position 22,871 of record NZ_LKDV01000003.1, read on the forward strand.
ATGCACTAAGTAATAGTCAGCAATCTCATGCCCTTAGCCAGCAAACGCAGCAGCAGTTAAAGCGCTTTGTACAATAGCGATTACAAAACAATGCTGGGCTGTGAATTTCCTACTATTTTAAAGGCAACATTCAACAGCGCTTTATAAATATGGTAAATTACGCAGCTAATTATTTAAGTGTGTAATGTGTGTGAGTAACTCAACCCCCAACTATCAACAGCTAGCCAAAAATATTAAAACCTGGGGCCAAGAACTCGGCTTTAGTGAGGTTGGTATTACCGATATTGATCTATCTAAACACGAAGCACAATTACAGCGCTGGTTAGATGCAGGCTTCCATGGCTCAATGGACTATATGTCAACTCACGGCATGAAACGCGCTCGCCCCGCTGAACTAGTACCTGGTACACAGCGGGTTATTTCGGTGAAAATGAATTACCTGCCCCCTGATGCTAGTTTTGCCAAAACATTAAAAAACACCGAAAAAGCCTATATTAGCCGCTATGCATTAGGGCGTGACTATCATAAATTAATGCGCAACCGACTAAAAAAGCTAGGCCAAAAAATAGAACAAGCAATTGGCGATTACGGTTTTAGGCCATTTGTAGACTCCGCACCAGTACTTGAGCGTCAACTGGCTGAAAAAGCGGGATTGGGTTGGCGAGGTAAGCACTCTTTATTAATAAATCAAGAAGCGGGCTCGTGGTTTTTTTTAGGTGAGCTTTTTGTTGATTTACCGCTGCCAATTGATGCTGAAAATACGTTTGAAGGCTGCGGTAAATGCGTTGCTTGCATTACGCTTTGCCCAACAGGCGCAATTGTAGAGCCCTATGTGGTAGATGCACGTAAATGCATTTCTTACTTAACCATTGAACACCAAGGGCCTATACCTGAGAAATACCGTGCGTTATTGGGAAATAGAGTTTACGGCTGCGACGATTGCCAATTGGTTTGCCCATGGAACCGTTATGGTCAAATTACCGATGAGCAAGACTTTCACCCCCGTACGCAACTAAAAAATAAAGACTTAATTGAGCTATTTGCCTGGGACGAACCTACTTTTTTAAAAAATACCGAAGGCAGCCCTATTCGCCGTATTGGCCACGAACGTTGGCTTCGTAATTTAGCGGTGGGGTTAGGCAATGCTGATTTTAGCCCCAGCATTATTTACGCTTTAGAAAGCAAACATGAGTCTAGCTCGCTGCTAGTAAAAGAGCATATAGAGTGGGCGCTTAAGCAACAAAATAATAAACAACGAGAACAACTTCGTAAAACACAGCGCCTAATAAGAATAGTCGAAAAAGGCTTACCTCGTGATGCGTAAATCACTTATGTGAGCCTTTTTGTCTGAGAGGCTTATTTTTTAAGTAACAAAGACAAATCTTGTTCAATTTCAGCAAAGGCGGCTTTAACTTGCTTAACCGACTCTTCTCTGGCAATCGAATTTTGAATAGTTTCATCTACTTTTTTGTAAATAAATATCTCTTGATCTTCATCTAACCCCATTGTAGGTATGCGTATTTCAAGGTCTTCTTGTAACTGCTTAAATACTTTTTCGTTACTTTCTCGGTTTTCGTTAAGTAACCCAATTAAACCATGAAACTTACTATGCACCGTGCTGGCTACATCATTTAACTTTTGCTGCTGCGACTCAAGCATTTGCTTGGTCATAATTGCGCGCAGTTGCTGTTCAGTCACACTGACAATAAAGCAAACATGGTCACGAATACGCCCGTGTTTATCTGGGTCGTGATCTGGCATGTTAAGTATTAATAGGCTTATCATTTCGTAGTTCACTAATATACGGTGAGAGAACTCATGTAAGCGGCCTTTGTTTTTAAGCATGTCAAACAGCTCAACCACAATAGGCGAACACACACCATTAAGGGCAAAGTGCTCTATTGTGTCGTCATACCTAAATTCAACATTGCTTTGTAAGTCAAATGTTTGCAGACAGTCTATTAGGGCTTTGCCCAAGTCTTGCGGATTGTTAATAAACCCAATATTTTCAATGTAATTAACTATTTGCCCCATTTCGCTACTATTTGCCATAGCGTTAAATGCCGTAGATGTTGCATCTTCTACTTGTTTTTCGAGGCTCTGTTTTTCTATTAATACTTGATTTAAGTTTTTAAGTTTTGATTTAAGCTCATCATGCCCAAACGGCTTTACTATGTAATCCTCAGCACCTACTGAGTAGCCTTCCATACGCTCTTCAACCGTTCCTCTTGCGGAGACAAACATAACAATTATATGCGCTGTATTTGGATTTGCCTTTAATGCTTTACACACTTCATAGCCATTCATTTGCGGCATACTCACATCAAGTAAAATAACTTGGGGCATGTAGCCTTCTACCATGGCTAAACACTCAGGGCCGCTTGTGGCAACTTGTAATTCGAAATCAAGATCTTCTAAAATTTCTTCAATAATTTCTAGGTTGAAAGGTTCATCATCTACAGCAAGAATTTTAGTTAAGGCCATATTTTCATCATCCAATTAAATATCATTTAAACATTAATTCACAAATAATTAGCTATCTTGCACTGCTAGCTTATCATCGGCTAAATGCTCATCTAAATCTATTTCTAGGGGTACCTGAATCCTAATTGTTGCACCACCATCGCTATTATTACTTGCCGTAATTTCACCTTGATGAAGCGCTACAAATTCTCTACAAAGCGCAAGTCCTAAACCTGTACCTCCAGCGCCACTATTTGTTTTGCTGCTTTGTACAAATTTAGTAAACACGTGCTCTAATTCATCCTCGGGTATACCTATTCCATTGTCTATTACATCAATAATGGCACTGTTTTCATCAGCCATTAAGTTCACTTGAATACGACTTTTAGGTTCACTAAATTTAAGTGCGTTACCTAAAACATTGCGCAGTAGTTGATTTATTTGCTCTTCATCACACTGCACAACCACTGGCCCTGGCTTTGAAAAAACAATTTCAATTTCTTTTTCCATCGCTGTACCAGATACATCATCAATACTGGTTTTAATAATACTTTCAATATTGTATGGGCGCGGATTAAAAGGAAACTTCCCTACATCCAGTTTTGATAAATCAAGTAAGTTATTTAGTAGCGAAAGCAAACGCTCGCCGCTACTTTCTATACGCGACAAATACTTTAAAAGTTTATCTTTAGCAAAATCGCCTGCTTCTAACTTACTCAAACCAAACCGAGAAAAGCTCAATATAGAGTGCATAGGAGTGCGTAGCTCATGCGACATGTTTGCCAAAAATTCTGATTTACTTAAATTGGCGGCTTCGGCTACATTTTTGGCGTGCTCTAACTGAGAAGTGCGCGCGCGTACTTGCTCTTCAAGTAGGTCTTTAGCTTCTAAGAGCAATTCTTCTTTTTCTTTTAAATGCGTGACATTTTTAAATATAACCGCTAACGCTATTTCGCCATGGTGGTCAATTTCGTTAAATGAGCCAACCAGTGGAATATACCCACCATCTGTTTTTTGCAAACGCAGATCGCTGCTAAACTGGCGATTACTGTTTAATGTTGTGATCTTATTTTTTATTTCAGCACTTGATTCCTCATCTAAAAATTCAAATACAGAAAAACCCGCGAGTTTGTCAAAGGGCAGCTTAAACAGCCTTAAGCAGGCATCGTTTGCTTCAATTACTTTGCCGTTGCGCTCAAATAACATAATGGCGTCTGGCGTATTTTTATAAATAACTTGTAGTAGGCTGTCTTTTTCAATTAACGCATCAACAGTATCTTGTAAACGCTCTACAAGCTCCGCATTTCGGCGTTTTAAAAGCTCTGTTTGCCACAATTTATGTACTGATTGCAGCAGAACACTATCGGTGAGGGGCTTTATTAAAACATCTTCAACCCCTTTACGAATCGCCTCAATCATTGAAACTTGCTCAGGGTGTGCAGTAAATAATAAGCAGCGGCAATCTGGCTGAGACATTTTAATAGCAGAAAAAATATTTAAACCGGTACCATCTTCAAAGCTAAAGTCACTAATTAAAATATCTATACTATTATTATTGGCCACTGCCACTGCGTCTGTTGCGCTGGTTGCGGTTAGCGTTTTGATATGCGCGCCGACTAAATTACTTTTCATTTTTTCAAGGCGCTCGGGTATATGATCAACAAGTAAAATAGTAGGAAGTTTTAAAACATGGCTAGAGCCAAGCTCTAAGAGGTTTTCAAGTAATGAGGTAATTTCTTTATTTGAGAAAAACGGATAAATAACCGTTGCATCTGGTACAAGTTTATTAAGCTCACTAAAGGCGGTAAGTTGTTCGCCGCTTTCGGCTTTAGGGGCAAGTAAAACGCAGCGGTCTTGTGAGATTGTTTGAGCTAACGACTTTACTACTTCACACGGCACTCCGTAGGCACCAATTACCAAATCATACTGGCTGGTGTTAGAGTATAAATCGATCATAGAGTAATGAACGAGCTCAGCCTCACAACCTATTAATTCTAGTAAAACTTTTACTCTCATTGCGATAACACTGCTGCTATCTACAATTAAAATTTTTCGACTCATTAAGCCACACTATCGTAAACACTTTATATGTTAATAGCGTAGCCTATAATTTCTTAGTTGGTATAGGTTGTTAGACTTAATTTTAATTTTTTTACCGATAAGCTCCACAACTATTTTGGTAGATGCTTGCCGAAAATAGTTAAGCTATAGTGTGTATTGTCCATTACCGCGATATTTGGCAACTCTCCCCATACGCTAAATCCGAAATGCTTAAATAGCTTAATACTTGGTAAATTGTGGCTAAAAATAAAACCAAGCAACACTTCAATTTTTAGTTGTTTAGCCTCTTTTTGCGCAAACTCCATCAACCTTTTACCAAGTCCTTTACCTTGTGCCGCTTTGGTAATATAGATACTTATTTCGACAGTGCCATCATATGCGGGACGCCCATAAAACGATTTATAGCTTAACCAAGCAAGTACTTGACCATTTTCGCAATAAACATAAATCGGGCGTTTTTTAGAGTGGCTATTAAACCACTCTAGCTTACTTTCTACAGATACTTCCTCAGTATCGGCGGTCACCATACGCGAAGCGATGGTTTCGTTGTATATTGCTACAATGGTAGGTAAATCTTCGATAGTGGCTAATCGTGTAGTCATAAGCGCTTAATATTGTTGATCACTTTTGTGCATATTAGCGTAAGATAGACCAGTCAAACAATTATAAATTTAGGCGTTGAGTATGTTAAAAAAAACGTTACTGGGGCTGAGTATTTTTATTACCAGCTTAAGTGCCCAAGCAAATGACACATTACCCCACAAACAACAGCCACAATGCGAAGACTTTACAAATGTTGAGTTTCGTAAACTGCGTTCGAAAGAATCCTTAAACTTATGCCAATTTAAAGACCGCCCTTTACTTATTGTAAATACAGCAAGTAATTGTGGTTTTACCTCTCAATTTGAAGGCCTAGAAAAAGTACACCAACAATACAAAGACAAAGGTTTAGTGGTATTAGGTTTTCCTTCTGATGATTTTTTTCAAGAAGAAAACGATGAAAAAGACATAGCAAAAGTGTGCTTTATTAACTACGGCGTCACTTTTAATATGTTTGCTGCCAGCGAAGTACGCGGCAGTGATGCAAACCCACTATTTAAACATTTAAACGCGCAAACCAGCTCACCTAACTGGAACTTTTATAAATACTTAGTATCGGCTGACCGTAAAACCATTAAACGTTTTAACAGTAAAGTTGCCCCTACTTCAAAAGAATTAATTGATGCAATTGAAAATACGCTACTCATCAATTAAGTTTATACTGGTACTGCGCGTTAAAACTAACTAGACTGGCTTTAATGGTTAAATACACCAACTTTAAACAGGAGATTTTATGGCAGTGGCAAGTGCAAGGCACATTTTAGTAGACAGCGAAGCAGAGTGCTTAGATTTAAAAGCTAAGATTGAACAAGGCGAAGACTTTGCAGAGCTTGCAAAATCCTATTCAAACTGCCCTTCTGGTCAAGACGGCGGTGCACTGGGCGAGTTTGGCCCGGGTATGATGGTGCCTGAGTTTGATAAAGTCGTATTTTCAGCGCCCATTAACCAAGTACAAGGTCCTGTACAAACACAGTTTGGCTATCACTTACTAGAAGTGACAAGCCGCTCAGAATAACGTTGAGTTATCACAATATAAAAGCCGCTTATGCGGCTTTTTTTAGGAGCAATTATGAAACTTATAGGATCTACCCCGTCTCCATTTGTACGCAGAGTAAGAATGTGGGCAGCACAAAACAATGTTGACTTAGCGCTAGTAAACCTCGATATTTTTTCTGAGCAAGACCGCCCTACCTTAGCCAGTAACAATCCCGCAAGTAAAATACCGGTTTTAATTGATGGCGATTTAACGCTAAGCGACTCAACTATTATTTTGCGTTACCTCATCGCCAAGGCTAAAAAACCCCCACTAACTTGGTCGCAAGAACACCTACTTAATATTATCAACGCCTGTAACGACTCGTTAGTAGAATTAGCACTTAGCAGACGCTCAGGATTTGATACTAGCGACGATAAATTATTTTTTAATCTGCAAAACGAACGAGTTGCACAAACATTAAGCTATTTAAATAATCATTTAAACGATGATGAATTTAAAGGCTGTGAATGCCTTAACATCAGTTTATACTGCCTACTTGATTGGATTTGCTTTCGTGAATTAACAGACTTTAGCCAGCACGCTGCTTTAGTCAGTTTTTATAACGACTATGGCACGCATCAAGCTGCAATAAGCACCGATCCTAGACTCTAAACAAATAAGGTAAACACATGAGCGATATTGAAATTGAATCACAACTAGTTAGCTTTGTAGAAAAAGTACGTTTAAGCGAGCAAGTGTGGGCGCTAGGTGGCGACGACGGCGGCTTTGTAGTGTGCGAATCTAACCAGTTTGCTGAAACAGATGTACTGCTTTTATGGGAAAGCGAAGAGGCTGCAAAGGCCCAGTGTAAAGAAGAGTGGCAAGAGTTTACGCCTGTAGAAATTAATTTAGATGAATTTTTAGATGAGTGGGTAGAAGATTTAAACGAAGACAGCGCATTAGTTGGTTTAAATTGGAATGACGACCAAGTGTGTGTAGAAATTGAGCCTGTTGGCTTAGCACGCGCACTAAGCGAATAATTATCGCTTTTTATATAATAGTGAATATAACACCTGCTTTTTAAGTAGGTGTTTTTGTTTGTAAATCGATACTCGCATGTTTATCTATTTTAAGTATAAAATATATCGTGTCATTAATTTCAAGGGATTACGTTGAAAACCCATCTTGGTCGCCGCCCTTTTTCAGCAATGGAACTGCATACGCTTTATAACGGCTACATTTATAGCGACTTTAAAGTAGCAAGAGAGCAAGCAAAGCATTGGCATTTTTGGTTGCCTTTAATTGCCTATTACAGTGGCGCATATAGTGATGAAATTGGCTGTTTAACGCTTGACGATCTTGAGCTTAAAAATGGCATTTTGTGTTTTAATTTTCATACTAATGGAAAAATAAAAGCGCGCTTGGTTCCGGTGCATCAAGCCTTAGTTGATGCAGGGCTTAACGACTTTATTGCCTTTGTTAAAGCACATAATCACACACGATTGTTATTTGATTTACCAGCTAAGTCAGGCCGTTATAGCGAAAAAGTGCGCATCTGGTTTACAGGTGAAGGTGAGCGTGCAGGTTATTTGCAAAAATGCGCGATTCCCACTGTTGATCAACTCGGTATGAAAACCGCCATAAGTAGCCTGCGACTTAATTTTGAGCAACAAGTACGTATTTATGCATTACAAGCGAATTCAAAAGATGCTTTTAATTATTTAATGGGATTTAACGAATACCCTAATGAAAAATTTGACGATGTAGCCCTACTAAACACTGTAATACAGCAAATTCGTACTATTAATCCACAACTGCATTGGCAGCGCTTTAACCAGCGCCAAAGTCACTGACACTATTTGTTACTATTTTAAATCCAAGTAGCTACTTTATTAAATTACTCTCGTAAAAAAAGCTGCTAGGATATCTAAATCTCAACTTTTAAGGGCATAGAAATGCCTATTTGAGACAGTTTCTAACAACAACAATCTAGGGATCACTATGTTTTTAAAAAGCCTATTAACAGTAAGCGTTGCTTTAGCAATGACTACTGCCAACGCTAACGAGTTCGTTATCGAAAAGCTTGCTAAACCAAGTTCACAAAAGGTGTCGTTAACACTCGACCCAAGCCAAGACACCTTTACAGGGATGACAGAAATAGCCCTAGAAGTGTTAAAACCCACTCATTACATTGAACTTAACGGCGTGGCTTACGCTGTTAAAATGGCGCAGTTATTAGGCAATGAAAACTGCGACTTAAACAACGAAATGCTAAAAACAGAAAAAGTAAAATTTAGCTGTGATGAGAAAATTCAACCGGGTAAGTACACCCTTAAAATAGATTTTTCGGCGCCGTATAATCGCCAAAGTGTGGGCTTATACAAAACAATTGATCAGGGCACACCTTATTTATTTACTCAGTTTGAAATGAATGATGCGCGCCGAGCCTTTCCGGTATTTGATGAACCAAGTTATAAAATACCGTTTCAATTAACGATTACAGCGCCAACGTCTCAAAAGGTTTATGCCAATACGCCAGAGCTTAAAACCACAGTCAATGGCGATATGACAACACATTACTTTGATAAAACGCCCCCTATTCCTTCTTATTTAGTGGCTATGGCCGTGGGCCCTTTTGAAGAGCTTGAAATAAAAGACATGCCAATTCCAGGGCGTGTTATTACCCCGCAGGGTAAAATTCATTTAGCTGATTACGCAAAAGAGAACATGCCCAAAGTACTTGCTGCACTTGAGGCGTATTTTGGTATTCCTTATATTTATAAAAAGCTCGACTCGGTAGCCGTACCCGAGTTTCCTTTTGGTGCAATGGAAAACTCAGGCCTAGTCACCTACCGCGAAGATATATTACTGGTTGATTTAGCAGCCGCTACACGCAGTAAAAAACAGCGTAATGTGTCGATTATCGCACACGAGCTGGCTCACCAATGGTACGGTAACTTAGTGACTATGAAGTGGTGGAACGACTTATGGTTAAACGAAGCATTTGCTAGCTGGATGGCAGCAAAGATTACTAAACAGCTTAATCCTGAATTTGAATCTCACCTTGATTTACCACAAAACAACGTAATGGCATTAGATGCTCGCTTAAGCACTAAGCCTATTCGTAAACCGATTAAAACCGAAGCCGATATTATGGATGGTTTAGGGCTTGCCTACAGTAAAGGTAGCGCGGTGCTTGCTATGGTTGAAAACTGGATTGGTGAAGAGGCATTCCAAAAAGGGATTCAAAGTTATCTAAAAAAATTCTCATATAAAAACGCCGAAGCAGCCGATTTATGGGAAGCACTTGGTAAAGCGTCTAATAAAGATGTTGCCAGTGTTTTAAAATCATTTATTGAACAGTCTTCTTTTCCGCTTGTAAATGTAAAACAAGACGGTAAAAAAATTACTGTATCGCAAAGTCGCTTTGCTAATGCCGGTGTAGATGCTCCTGCACAGCTTTGGAATGTCCCTGTTGGGATAAAATATGGCGCTGGCAATAAAGTAAAAACAGCCAGTATTTTACTTAATAAGCAAAGCCAAACTTTGACGCTTGATTTTGAGCCAGAGTGGATTTACCCCGATGAAGGCGCACTAGGTTATTACCGCTGGGTAATGGACGATGCGCAGTTTGACTCACTGATAAAACATGCGCCGCAAGCACTGAATGATCGTGAGCGTTTAGCGCTGCTTTCTGCCACTGATGCACTGCTTGATGCAGGTGTAATATCGGCCGCTAAACTAATGCAAACTCTAGAAGTATTTGTAAGCGATGATCACCCTCGTGTTGCTAATACAGCGCTGGGCTATTTAGTATCGCAAAAAAATACCTTTAAAGATGAAAGCAACGAAGCGTTATGGCCTGAGTTTATTCGCAGTGCAGTAATGCCTGCAGCTAAAAAATACTCACTTGAAGCACAAGCTGGCGAAGACGGTGCTGTATCACAACTACGTGCAGGTGTTGTGTCCTTACTTGGTTTTGATGGCGAAGATCAACGCGTGATCAGCAAAGCAAAAGAGCAAACGCAAGTGTACTTAAACGATCCGCAAAAAGTGGATCCGTATTTAGCAGCTACCTACTTAAAACTTGCCGCCTATAATGGGGATAAAGCCTTACTTGATCAATTTATGGCAACCTTTAAAACCACTAAAGATCCACAAGTACGCACAAACATGTTGGCAGCAATGGGTTTTATGGGCAAGCCCCAGTTACAAAAGCAAGTGTTAGCTTATACCCTCACTGACGACGTAACGGCATCTGACATGCGTACTATTTTAGCAGGTCAAAGTTATAGCGAGTCACGCCAAGCACTATTTATTGAGTGGATATACAACAATTACGACAAGGTAACACAAAGCTTACCGCCGTTTTTTGTACCTAACTTACCGTACTTTACGACCGCGCGTTGTGATCAACAAAGTTTAGCAACCACGCAAGCATTCTTTAAAGATAAAATTGAAGAAACACCGGGCTATGCGCGTACCTTAAGCAAGCTTGAAGAAAGTACTAACGACTGTATTGCGCTTAAAGCGCGAGAGCTTGCATCAGTTAATGACTTTTTAAAAAGCAAATAAGCTTAATTAACAGTAAATATGCATAATTAAAAAAGCCGCTGAGTTATCCACTCAGCGGCTTTTATTTACCCGTTAATAATCTGTGTTAGCTTGGCAATAAAGTCTTTTGCTGCTTGCGCTGAGTTAATTTTAAAGGCCACACCATAGTGAATCGGCTGCGCACTTTTGTGAATACGTGTAGGAAAGCGCGTCATCTCGCTACTATGAAAATAACCTTGTACTCGTGTTACCTCATCAATTGTTGCAAAGTCATCGCTAAACACCTCAAAGGCTGGGCGAATAATTATTTTGCCTTTACCCGCTTCGCTGTGGGCATAAATGGCTTCTTTAGAATTTGCTAACATGTACTCAGCAATGTTTTTAATTTTAAAGTTACTTCTGCACTTTAACTGAATGAGCTGCTCTGTTAACTCATCTGAACTATACGCCACGTGGTGCTCCCTTTAATGTTTAATAGTGCATTACATTAGCCTATACGCGCCGCAAAGTCCGAATTATTTTACATCGCATACAAAGGCAAGTTTGTCGTTTTTATAACTCATTCTTGTTATGTTTGTCTCGCAATACGGGCTTAAGTTAAGCCATTGAGAAACTTCATTGGTGCCGCTTAAACTACGCATATATACACGGTTTTTAACCGCATAAGCCACTGTATTAGCATCTTTTAAAATAAAGTCTTGTACTTGCTCTGGCAATCTTAGTAAATCTTCCACCTGTTTAGATTGGGGGTTAAAACTTGCTAAAATATGCTGATCATTTTTTGTGTAACTAAATAAAAATGTTGCGGTTTTACTGTTATAAATAAGCGTGCGACCTATGTTGCTTGCTACCACCTCGCCTTTTGCCGCAGCAACCGACGTATATTGCAATGTATGTGGCTCACCTAAAATAAACATCACTAAGTCGCTTTGAGTGCCCCATGCATGGTAGCCAACAGGTTCAATCCAATCAAAAATACGGCTCGGAGCTTGCTCAGTATCGAGTGGGTATTGCCACAGCTTTTGTTTGCTATCTTGCTCTACCACAATGGCCGATAAACTTTGTTTTGAGGGCATAACAGTGGGCGAATATTCGCTCACTGGCGTATTTGTTATGTTGCTTACTTGTTTAGTTACTAAATCATAATAGGCAATATCGGTTTGACTTTGCTCGCTTGAAATAACTTCGTGCGTAAAATAAATACCTTGGTTTGTTAAATAAGGCTGGTTGTTATAGCTGTTCTTGTCGCTCACTATACTTACTTGCATACCGTAAGGTGTATTTAAATCGGCCAACAAAATTTGGCTTTTTGGCATGCTAGCCTGTGCATTCGCTAGGCTTAGCGCCGCTATAGAAGCTAGCCCAAGCCATGGTTTAATAAGTTTCATGCTTTCTCTCGTTTTAATTTTAAGCACCTCATGATAACGTTATTTGCCGATGGCGTCACTTGACCTCAGTCAGTCAACTCTTTATAACTGTCTTGGTCCTAAAAAAGAGAAAAAACATGTCTGCTAAACATCCTATCATTGCAATAACCGGTTCATCGGGTGCGGGTACTACAACCACCACCAATGCAATTAAACATATTTTTCGTAGCCTTAATATTGATGCGGCTTTTATCGAAGGAGATAGCTTTCATCGTTACACACGCCCAGAAATGGACAAAAAAATACGCGAGGCACAGCAAGAAGGTAAGCACATTAGTTACTTTGGCCGCGAAGCCAATGACTTTGGCGCATTAGAAACCTTATTTAGCAACTATGGCGAAACAGGCCAAGGCAAGTTACGCCGATATTTACACACCTTTGATGAAGCCGTGCCTTATAATCAATTACCGGGGACGTTTACCCCTTGGCAAGATCTTGAAACAAACACTGATTTAATGTTTTACGAAGGTTTGCACGGAGGCGTGGTTGATCAGGATCACGATGTGGCTAAGCACGTAGACTTGCTTATAGGCATGGTGCCAATTATTAACCTTGAGTGGATCCAAAAATTGATCCGCGATACGCAAGACCGCGGCCACTCTCGCGAAAAAGTAATGGACTCGATTGTACGCAGTATGGATGACTACATTAACCACATCACACCGCAGTTTTCGCGCACCCATATTAACTTTCAACGTGTGCCAACGGTTGATACGTCAAACCCATTTAGCGCAAAAGATATCCCTTCACTTGATGAAAGCTTTGTAGTTATTCGCTTTAGAGGAATTGATGACGTTGATTTTCCGTATTATTTACAAATGATTGAAGGCAGCTTTATGTCGCGTATAAATACCCTTGTGGTGCCAGGCGGTAAAATGGGTTTAGCAATGGAGCTGGTGCTTACCCCGCTTATTAAAGACATTATTGTTAAAAAGCGAGCTCTTGAAAACCTAGCCCCTTTAGATATACCCATTTAGACCCTCTTTTATGATTTACACTTCTGACGTACACTGCTGCTTTTGCTAACAGTGAGGGAAAACGTGTCGCACTCATTAAAAATTATTGTGGGCTCTAAAAACCCAGTAAAAATTAACGCTGCAAAACATATTTTTGCAATGTACTTTCCTAGTTACGAAATTGATTGCCAAGGCGTTGATGCTCCCTCAAATGTTCCCGATCAACCCATTGGCGAAGAGCAAACCCGTATAGGCGCACAAAACCGAGTTACTTACTGCAAAAATATATACCAAGCAGATTACTACTGTGCAATGGAAGGCGGTGCAGAGCAATTTAGCTATGGGGCTGCAACCTTTGCCTATGTTGTTATTAGTAATGGCTCTGAGCAAGCGATAGGACGCAGCAGTAACCTGCCGTTACCGCAAGTGTTATATAACGCGCTATTAAAAGGTGAAGAGCTTGGCGATGTGATGGATAAAGCATTTAACACCCATAATATTAAGCAAAAAGGCGGCGCAATAGGACTACTTACAAATAATCATGCAACCCGACAAAGCACCTACACCCAAGCGCTTACCTTAGCTATGGCGCCTTTTTTACACCCTAGCCTTTATCATCAGGAAGTTTAATGAAATACAGTTATGTACTGTTTGATGCAGACGAAACACTATTCAGATTTGATATTTTAGCGGGTATGACCCGCATGTTTAAAACGTACAATATTGAGTTTACTCAAGCCGATTACATCCATTACCAAAAAACCAATAAGCAGCTGTGGATAGATTATCAAGATGGAAAAATTAGCGCCGATTACTTACAAGTAACCCGCTTTAACGAGTGGGCTGTAAAATTAGGGGTCCCCGCTAAAGAGCTAAACGATGCATTTTTAGATGCTATGGCACAAATTTGTGAACCTTTACCCGGCGCCGTAGCGCTGTTAAATAAACTAAAGCCACATGCTAAATTAGGCATCATAACCAACGGCTTTGCCCGCTTGCAAACGGTGCGTTTAGAACACACAGGTTTAAAAGAGATGTTTGATTGGTTGGTTATTTCTGAACTAGTAGGCATTGCTAAACCTAACAAGGCTATTTTTGAGCACACATTTAAGCTTATGGGTAATCCAGATAAAAGCAAAATATTGATGGTGGGCGACACTGCCTCTAGCGATATTTTGGGAGGCAATAATGCCGGTATTGATACCTGTTGGCTACAGCACCCAGGCGAGCAGTTACCTGAAGGCATAACTCCTACTTACACAATAGCTAACTTAGATCAATTGCAGTCTATTCTTAAAATTTAGCTAAATTAAAAGCAAAAAAAATGACGCTGTTAGCGTCATTTTTTATAACTGTTTGTGAGCGTGTATTTTTAAAAAATACTAAATTAGGCAGTCGCTAATTCAAGGCCGGGTGCAGGCATCGTAACAGGCGTTTCAAATGTTGCCCACTCCCATGCTGACTCAGTTGCCATAATTTTGCGAAGTAACTTGTTATTTAAATCGTGACCCGATTTATAAGCCGTTACTTTACCTAGTAGGTTATGACCTGTCATAAACATGTCGCCCACACAGTCTAATATTTTGTGTTTTACAAATTCATCGCTGTAGCGCAAACCATTTGGGTTTAGTACTTTAAAGTCATCAAGTACTACTGCGCTGTCCATGCTGCCACCCAGTGCTAGGTTATTAGCATGCATGTATTCAATATCTTTCATAAAGCCAAACGTACGTGCACGGCTAATTTCTTCAGTAAAGCTTTGCGCAGTAATATCTAAACCAATGCGCTGACGGCTTTCGTTAATGGCCGGGTGATCAAAGGCAATTTCAAAGTCGATATGAAAACCATCATACGGTTCTACTTCGGCCCATTTATCGCCTTCTTCAATACGTACTTTTTCTTTTATACGAATAAAGCGTTTCGCAACATTTTGCTCTTCAATGCCGCCTTTTTGTAACAAATAAATGAACGGTAATGCACTACCATCCATAATCGGCACTTCTGAGCTATCTAATTCAACAATTAGATTATCAATACCCATTGCAGCAACCGCTGCAATTAAGTGCTCAGTCGTTGATAAGCGAACACCATCTTTGTTAATTAAACAGGTACATAATTGCGTATCACCAACGGCTTCAGGTGTTGTTTCAAAATCAACAACCGGATCAAGGTCCACACGACGAAATACAATCCCGGTATTTGCGCTCGCAGGTCGGAGAGTTATTGTGACCTTCTCACCTTTATGAAGTCCAATTCCTATGGCTTTGACTACTTGTGCAATCGTACGCTGTTTAATCATAGGTTCGCTCACTTTTAAATCAGTTACAGTTAGACGGCGGAGTTTAACATAAATCCTTTTGCCTTTCAATATTTGTACACATTTCAAACAAAAGCATTAGTAAATGTTAATCAGCCTGCTTACGTAAAAAAGCCGGAATATCAAAATAATCTCCGCCTTCTGATTTATCCGCTTTTTTACTGTTTTGCGCTGATGAACTTGCCGTGTTGCTTGAGCTTGTAGATGGCGCTTGTTCTTTGCTTTCTACTTGCGTGCTTGGCGTCGTTTCTTCAGTGCTTGTGCCTTGGCTTGCAAAGCTTGGTACGTACATGCTGCTAGATTGGTTTGATGAACTTGCTACATCAGAGCCTGATGCCTTTTTAAAGCCGTTATCAACAATACCAAACTGCGGACGACGATCGCCGCCTAGCCCTGTAGCAACCACGGTTACACGTAACTCGTCGCTCATTTCAGGGTCAATAACTGCACCCACAACCACAGTTGCATTTTCAGACGCTAGCGCTTTAACGTGGTTACCCACAATTTCAAATTCTTCAATCGCGATGTCCATACCCGCGGTAATGTTAACCAAAATACCTTTAGCACCGGTTAAATCAACGTCTTCTAGTAATGGGCTTGAGATAGCCGCTTCTGCAGCTTCTTGAGCACGATCTGGGCCTGATGCAGAAGCTGTGCCCATCATGGCAGTACCCATTGCTGACATTACGGTACGTACGTCGGCGAAATCCACGTTAATTAAACCAGAACGTGTAATTAGCTCCGCAATACCTTGAACCGCACCAAAAAGTACATCGTTTGCTTTAGCGAAGGCATCTAACAGTGTAGTCCCTTTGCCTAAAACTTTAAGCAATTTATTGTTCGGAATTGTAATAAGTGAGTCTACAATTTCTGACAATTCGTTAATGCCTTGTTCAGCCGCTGCGGCGCGTTTTTTACCTTCAAAGTCAAAAGGACGCGTTACTACAGCAACCGTTAAAATATCGAGCTCTTTAGCAATTTTAGCAACCACAGGTGCAGCACCGGTACCTGTACCACCGCCCATGCCGGCAGCAATAAATACCATATCTGCGCCTTCAAGGCTGGCACGAATGGTTTCTGCATCTTCTTCAGCCGACTCACGACCTACTTCTGGGTTTGCGCCTGCACCTAACCCTGAGGTAATTTGCGTGCCTAGTTGTACGGTAATATCGGCAGCGGAATTACGTAATGCTTGTGCATCCGTATTTGCGGCTATAAAGCGCACACCTTCTATTTGTTGTTTTACCATGTGCTCAACAGCGTTACCGCCGCCACCGCCCACGCCAATTACCTTAATTACAGCTTCTTCGCTGTGTTGTTCCATCATATCAAACATGTTTACTCTCCGACTTGAGTACTTTAAAACTCACCTTGGAACCATTTAGTAATGCGGTTCCACCAATTATTATTATCCTCTGCTTTCGACTTTTGTGCATTCATCGATTGCATAGTGCGCCCGTATTGTAACAAACCTACAGCGGTTGCGTACGAAGGATCGTCTACGTAGTCTGTCAAACCAACTATCCCGATTGGTTTGCCTATTCTCACTGGCATTTGGAAAATGTCTTCAGCCACTTCCATTGCGCCAGTCATTTTAGCAGTCCCGCCTGTAATAACGAGGCCTGCCGCAATTTGGTCTTCTAAACCTGAGCGACGAATTTCTTCCATCGCTAGCTCAAATAATTCTCTAAAACGAGGCTCTACCACTTCAGATAAAGTATGACGCGACATTAAACGTGCTGGTCGCCCGCCTACACTGGGTACTTCTATGGTGTCTTCGTTACTGGCCATTTGGCTACTTGCGCATGCATATTGTACTTTGAGTGACTCAGCATGTGATATAGGTGTACGAAATATTTTTGCAATATCACCGGTTACTTGATTGCCCGCCACCGGAATCACTGAAGAATGACGCAATGCACCATTAATATAAATAGTGATATCCATTGTACCACCACCAATATCGAGCACCGCTACGCCAAGCTCTTTTTCATCATCAGTTAATACTGAATAACACGATGCGAGTGCGGTAAATATAAGCTGATCAACCTCTAAACCACAGCGCTCTACGCATTTTTCGATATTTTTAGCCATATCGTTTGAACAAGTAATAATGTGTGCACGTGCTTCCATACGCACGCCGCTCATACCAAGGGGGTTTTTAATACCCTCTTGCATATCAATGCTATATTCTTGCGGTAATGCATGCAGCATTTTACGCTCAGCCGAAATAGGCACAGAGCGCGCTATATGAATTACATTTTCAATGTCTTCATCAGTTACTTCGGTATTATTAATTGCAACCACGCCGCTTTCGTTTTGACATTGTATGTGTTTGCCAGAGATCCCTAAGTACACTGAGCTAATACGACAATCAGCCATTAATTCGGCTTCATCTATTGCTCGGCGAATCGACTCAGACACTAAGTTTAAATCGTTTACGCCGCCTTTATCCATACCATGAGATACTTGGCTGCCCACACCAACAATGCTGAGCTTGTTATCTGCGGTGATTTCACCTACCGTGGCCACCACTTTTGAGGTACCAACGTCTAATCCAATCACTAGGTTTCTTTCTGCTGACTTAGTCATGCCTTACTCTTATTTTGTAATTGCTGTTCTTGCACAGGCTTATAGCTAACTGCAAGGCCGGTATCATAGCGTAAATCTATTGCATCTATTTGTGCATCTGCACGCTTTTCCATGCGCGGGTACACATCTATAAACCGCTGTACTCGCTTTGCTTTATCTTTGCGCCCTAAATTTAAGCGCACACCATTATCTAACCACAACTGCCACGAAAAACGCTCCGAAAGTGCCAAGCTTTTTAATGTTAACGCATTTACCTTTAGCATTTCGTCAAATTGCTTAAAAGCAATCCACGCTTCTTTTTCGCTACCCTCTGGGCCATAAAGTTGCGGTAAATCATTGGCAAGTTTATCGCTGCTTGCTTCAAAAGCATCGCCACTTTGGTTTAGCAGTAAATCGCTATTCCAATGGGCTACGGCTTCGTGTTCAACTACGTACACTTGTATTGTATCAGGCCACTGCTTGCGAACCGATACGGTTGCAACCCAAGGTAAATCTTTTACTAGTTGCTGTACGCGTTTTACATCTAGCTCAAAAAAACTGCTTAAATCGGCCTTTTTTATTGCTTTTATTATGGCCTTTTCGTCAGTGTATTTGGGCTTTCCTAGCACCGTTAAGTGCTTTATTTGTGCATCTTTGTTCTCTACTAGCCAATCAGATACACCGGTCGTTATTTGCACCAGCCCTATCACTACTACTAGAAAAAAGCTCACACCAAAAATTAGCGACCAATTAAAGTTAAGTTGCTGTTTTAACTGTTGAGCTTTTTCTAAAAGGGTGTGCATATTAAAGCGTTTGCTCCAAAATGCGAATAACTAATTGCTCAAATGTTGCCCCGTTTGCTTTTGCCGCCATGGGCACCAGCGATTTTTCGGTCATGCCAGGGACTGTATTTACTTCTAACAAATAAAAATTTCCCTGCTCATCTTGCATCGCATCTACACGGCCCCAGCCGCTTGCACCTACTAACTCAAACGCTTCTAATGACATAGCTTGTATACACTGTGTATCTTGCGCCGATAAATCGGCAGGGCAATGATACTGCGTTGTGTTTGACTGATACTTAGCTTGATAATCGTAAAAGCCATTTGGGGTCGTCATTTCAATAACAGGTTGCACTGCGTCGCCTAATACAGTCACTGTAAACTCGCGTCCGGTTATCCACTGCTCCACTAACACTTGGCTATCAAACTTAAAGGCGTGTGTTAGTGCATCTTCAAGCTCTTGAGCGGTACTTGCTTGCGCCATACCTATGCTTGAGCCTTCGTGTGATGGCTTCACCATTACTTTTTTAAACTCATCCATAATGGCTTTTGCATCAAAGCCTTTTTTAGCATCAACAACTGCATAAGGCGCTGTGCTTAGTCCTGCAGATTTAAATAAATGCTTACAACGGACTTTATCCATTGCTAAGGCTGAACCCAATACATTACTGCCTGTGTATGGCAAGTTCATAAATTCAAGCGCACCTTGCACTGTTCCATCTTCGCCACCACGGCCATGCAATGCAATAAAGACACGATCTATGTTTAACTCTTTTAATTCCCACAATGAACGATTTTGCGGGTCAAAAGCAATGGCATCAACACCAGCATTTTGTAGTGCATTAAGCACTGCTTGCCCTGAACGTAGTGACACTTCACGCTCTGCTGAGTTACCCCCTAGCAGTACTGCTACTTTACCAAATTGCGCGTTTTGCTGCGTCATACTTCACCTTGCTTTAATTTTTCAACCGACATACCTGTTGCCGCTAATGTTTTAACCAATTGTCCTATATTACCAGCGCCTTGCGTTAAAACTAAGTCGTTATTTTGTAAGTTATCGGCCAGCACACCAGCAAGCTCTGCGCTCGTTGCTACGTGTAGAGGCTCTTTTCCGCGTTGACGTAGGCTGCGGCACAGGCTTTTACTGTCTGCGCCCACAATAGGATCTTCACCGGCACTGTACACATCTAGTAATAAAAGTTGATCGACATCAGCCAGTACTTTTACAAAGTCTTCGTATAAATCGCGTGTACGGGTAAATCGGTGTGGTTGATAAACCATAACTAAGCGTTTTTCTGGCCAGCCTTCGCGTACCGCTGCAATGGTGGCTGCAACTTCTGATGGGTGATGTCCGTAGTCATCCACCAGCATGACATTGCCGCGCTCATTTTCAAATTCACCGTAGTGCTGAAAACGACGTCCTATGCCTTCAAATTTTTGCAATGCCTCTAAAATTGCGTGGTTAGCAATGTTTTGATCTTTAGCCACTGCAATTGCCGCCGTGGCATTAAGTGCATTGTGCTTACCCGGCATGTTAAGCGTAGCTGTTAGGCTATCGCCATTCTTATTAGTCACTGTAAAAGTACAAGTACTTGCTGATTGACTAAAATCGCTCATGCGGTAGTCGGCATCTTTTGACTCGCCATACGTGATTACAGGGCGAGCAAAACGTGGGATCAACTCACTGGCTACCTGCGAGTCTATACACACAACGGCTAAGCCATAAAATGGCAGGTTATGAATAAAGTCCACATAAGTGTCTTTCATTTTCTCAAGGCTGCCGCCATAGGTTTCCATGTGATCTTCTTCAATATTGGTGATCACCGATACCATTGGCTGTAAATGTAAAAACGATGCATCGCTTTCATCTGCCTCAGCAATTAAAAAGTCGCTCTTACCTACTTTTGCGTTACTGCCTGCGCTATTTAATAAGCCGCCAATAATAAAGGTAGGATCAAGTCCTGCTTGAGCATAAATGCTGGCAATTAAACTCGTTGTTGTGGTTTTACCATGTGTGCCCGCAATGGCAATGCCATGGCGAAAACGCATTAATTCGGCAAGCATTTCTGCACGGCGAACTACCGGTATACGTGCCGCTTTTGCTGCAATAATTTCAGGGTTTGTTTCGTCAATAGCACTTGAAACAACAACGACGTTGGCATCTTTTACGTTGTTTTCGTGATGGCCTATAAATACTTCAGCACCTGCTTTAATTAAACGTTCGGTCATTGCGCTGTGCGCTATATCTGAGCCTGTAATACGGTAGCCTTCACAAGCCAGTACTTCGGCAATGCCGCCCATACCCGCACCGCCAATACCAATAAAATGGATGGTCTCTATTCGACGCATAGCAGGTCGAGTTTGTTGTTCTTGTATTGACTTATCTTTCACTTATTTTCTCTTATTTGTTACTTGCTCACAGTGCGAGGCAACGCTTGCTGTGGCATCTAAAATGGCTTGCTGCTTAGCATTACTGGCCATTTGTTTAATTAATATAGGCTTTGCCAAATACGGGGTTAATAGCTCAACTATCGAGTCTTTATTAAACTGGGGCTGAGGCATTAAAAGCGCGCCACTTGCGGTTACTAAATACTTTGCGTTAGCGGTTTGATGATCGTCTACCGCATGTGGAAACGGCACAAACACAGCCATTTTACCCGCGGCGGCGATTTCACTAACAGTCAGTGCACCGGCACGGCAAATAACAATATCGGCCCACGCGTAGGCGGCGTCCATATCATCTATAAATTCAGCAACTTTTAGGTCTTCATCTGCAATGTTGTTTTGCGCATACGCGCTTTGTACGCTCTCAATATGGCCTTTACCTGTTTGGTGCCACACTTTAATTGGCGCTGTTTTAGCAAGTAAACTAAATGCCTCTGGCAGTGTTTGGTTAAGCACTTGTGCGCCTAACGAGCCCCCCACCACTAAAATATTTATAGGGCTTGAAACATCACGTTTAGCGACATTAGCAACGCTTGCACGTACTGGATTACCGACTAATTCAGCTTGCCCTGGTGCAAAGGCACTTGGAAACGCAGCAAGTACTTTGTTAGCAAATTTTGCCAACCATTTGTTGCTCATACCTGCCACTGCATTTTGCTCATGAATCACCAGTGGGATACCTAAACTTTTAGCCGCTATCCCCGTTGGTCCAGTTACATAGCCGCCCATAGCAAGCACAACATCTGGTTGCTGAAATTTCAATACCTTACGCGCTTGCAATATTGCATTAAGTACCATGAATGGAGCTTTAATAAGACGCTTTAAACCATTACCGCGAACGCCTTTTACATTAATAAAATCAATCTCAATGTTATGCTTTGGTACAACATCCGCTTCCATTCTGTCTGGCGTGCCTATCCAGCTTACTTGCCAGCCTTGCTCTTTTAAATAATCGGCTACAGCAATACCAGGGAATATATGCCCACCTGTACCACCAGCCACAACTACTAATTTTTTACTCATCGTTTACCTCCGCGTGAGGTGGCTTGTTTGGTTGCCATTTTAGTTTCAAAATCAACACGCAGTAAAATACCGGTGGCAATCGTCATGATTAATAAACTTGAACCACCATACGAAATAAACGGCAAGGTTAACCCTTTAGTCGGTAATAACCCTGCACTGGCGCCTACATTAACCATGGTTTGAAACGCAAACCAAATGCCAATAGCAAACGCAAAATAGCCTTCGTATTCTTTGCCACACTTTAACGCTTGCTGACCTATTAAAAGCGCCCTAAATACAAACACAGCCAACACACATAAAATACTTGCTACACCTACAAGGCCTAGCTCTTCACCTATAACAGCAAAAATAAAGTCGTTATGAGCCTCGGGTAAATACTGTAACTTTTGAACGCTGTTACCTAACCCTTGGCCAAACCAGCCCCCTTGGCTGTAGGCCATAAGCGACTGCACTAACTGATACCCTTTTCCAAATGGGTCTTCCCAAGGGTCTAAAAAGCCTACAACTCGCGCCATTCTGTATGGCTCTACAATAATCAGTAATACAACAAGCCCTATGCCCGTTAAAATGAGTACAAAAAACTGCCACAGCTTCGCGCCGGCCAAAAATAACAGCCCCACTGTTGTTACAAACATAACTACTACGGTCCCTAAATCGGGCTGCAATAAAATGAGTAAGGCATACACCGCAAATACAGCAATAGGCTTTGCAAAGCCTTTAATATTTTCTTGTACTTCTTCACGCTTTCTTACCAAGTAGCCAGCTATATAACTGAAAAAGTATAATTTGGCGGCCTCAGCCACCTGAAAACCAACAGGTCCAATGGGAATCCAACGTTTTGCGCCGTTAACTTCGCGGCCTATAATTAATACTGCAATAAGCAGCACCATGCCAAGCAATAACAAATACGGGTTTGAGCGCTTCCACCAATCCATAGGGACACTGGCGGCAATCCAAAATAAAATAAATGCCATTGCTAAAAACAGGCTGTGGCGAATGGTAATATGGTATGAGTTATCAAACAGCCTTTCGGCTGTAGGCATAGAGGCACTGGTCACCATTACAAAACCCACACCTATAAGCATGAGCATGCAATAAAGCAGTGGCACGTCATAAAGCTGTGCTGAAGGTTTTGGAGTGAGCGTTTCTTTTAAATCGGCAAAGGCAATCATATTAGCCCTTCCTTAACGCATTGCACAAAGTCATCACCGCGTTGCATGTAGTTGTTATACATATCAATGCTGGCACAGGCAGGCGCAAGTAACACAATATCGCCGCACTTACTGAGCACTTTAGCCAGCGATACCGCCTCTTGCATTGTGTTTACTAAGTGCGATTTACTGCTCAGTGCAGCAAGTTTATCTGCATCTTTGCCAAAGCAAACAAGTGCTTTTACATGATTTTTTATATAAGGCGTTAACGCACTTAAATCAGCGCCTTTGGCATCACCACCGGCTATTACAATTAGGTTTTCATGAGCTGAGGCCAAACTATCTATAGCTGCTATAGTAGCACCCACATTGGTAGCTTTAGAGTCGTTAAAATATTTGACCCCATTTTGCTCACCAACAAACTGACAACGGTGCGCTAAACCATTAAATTGGCCAAGCGCTGCAGTATATTGATCTTTACTAATATCAAACGGGCTTAATAACGCCATTACCGCCAGTGTATTTAAGTAATTGTGCTTACCAACTACCGAAAGCGTGCTAACAGGTAAAAACGCTTCACCTTTTACTATAAAGTGCAGCTTATTATTATGTTGGGCTAAGCGATAATCACCTTGGTCGGTGCCAAAACTCATTTGTGGCGCTAAAGAGTGGCGAATAGGCTGAGTTTGAATGTCATCTGCGTTTGTTACTAAAAGCTCAGCATTGTTATAAATACTTAATTTAGAGTCGATATAGGCTTGGTAACTGTCGTAACGATCTAAATGATCTTCAGATATATTTAATACCGCTGCGCTTATTGGTTTTAAGCTCGAGCAAGTATCCAGCTGAAAACTTGAAAGCTCCAGCACATAAACATCAAAATCATCGTTTAATAAGTCAAGTACCGCAGTACCAATATTGCCACCTAATGCCACTTTGTAACCTGCAGCTTTAAGCACTTCATACGCAAGCGTAACAACGGTTGATTTACCATTAGAGCCTGTGACAGCAACAACGGGTTTAGTATTTATACGAGCAAACAGCTCAACATCACCAATGACCTCAACGCCTGACTCTATTGCTTGAGCAATTGCGGGGATTTTTAAGCTAAGCCCAGGGCTTATGATGATCATGTCGGTTTTACAAAGTGTAGCGTTCCCTAAGTCACCAAAATGCGTATCAAGCTCAGGTGCGTGTTCGCTAAGCCAGTCCACACCTGGTGGCGCAACACGGCTATCAACAACCTTTGGTGCAAAACCATGAGATAATAAAAAACGTACAATGCCCAGACCGGTTACACCGAGTCCGAGCACTGTTATATGTTTGTTTTTTATCTCGTTTAAATACTGCATTTATCGAATCTTTAATGTCGCAAGGCCAGCAAGCACTAGCACAATTGAAATAATCCAAAAGCGCACAATAACACGTGGCTCTGGCCAACCTTTTAACTCGTAATGATGATGAATAGGCGCCATTCTAAAAATGCGCTGTCCGCGTAGTTTATATGAGCCAACCTGTAAAATTACCGATAAGGCCTCCATTACAAACACACCGCCCATAATAATTAGCAGTAATTCTTGGCGTACTAAAATTGCAATTATGCCTAGCGCGCCGCCAAGTGCCAAAGACCCTACATCGCCCATAAACACCTGGGCTGGGTACGTGTTAAACCATAAAAAGCCTAAGCCCGCGCCAACAATAGCGGTACATACAACCACAAGCTCACTGGCAAGCGGTAAATGCGGGATATGTAAATAAGCCGAAAAATTAATATTACCGGTCAAATAAGCAATGATGGCCAGTGCGGCAGCCACTAAAATAGTAGGTACAATCGCTAGGCCATCTAAGCCATCAGTCAGGTTTACCGCGTTTGAAGTTCCCACTAATGCAAAATAAGTAATCACAATGTATAACAAGCCTAACTGTGGCAATACATCTTTAAAAAATGGCACAACCAATGAGGTTTCTGATGCGTGTGTACTGGTGGTATACAATGCAGTTGCAACCACTAAAGCAATAACCGATTGCCAAAAATACTTCCATTTAGCAATTAGTCCTTTAGGGTCTTTGCGTATTACTTTACGGTAGTCATCTATAAAGCCAACTAAACCTAATGAGCCAATTACAAATAAAGTTGCCCATACGTATTTATTCGATAGGTCAGCCCATAATAAGGTGCTGGTAAATATGGCGCCTAAAATGAGTAAGCCCCCCATTGTAGGAGTGCCTTTTTTAGATAAGTGAGATTCTGGACCATCATCACGCACTACTTGGCCAATTTGCATTTTTTGTAATGAGCGAATGAGCTTAGGGCCAAAATAAAGCGACATCATTAACGCTGTTAATATACCTAAAATGGCGCGTAGGGTTAAATACGAAAAAACATTAAAGCCACTGTAATATTGAGTTAAATACTCTGCCAGCCAAACTAACATTATGATACTCCATTGATGGCTTGTTGCTGGCCATTTACTAAATCGGTTACTAATAATTCCATGCGAGAACTGCGCGATCCTTTCACCACAAGTGTGGTTTTACTATTTGTATTATTAAGACTGGTTTGAATTTGCTTGAGCATTTCTTCGCGATTAGAAAAATGACGATTTGGCTTATCAAACACATCGCTTGCATATTTACTTAACACACCCAGCGTATACAGCTCATCTATACCTTGCTGTTTGGCGTATTCACCTACTTCTTGATGGTAAGTTCTGGCATCTTCACCAAGCTCTCCCATATCGCCAAGTGCGAAAATACGGTGCCCTTGAATATCACTTAATAAATCAATGGCAGCTTTTACCGACTTAACATTAGCGTTATAGGTGTCATCAATAACAGTGAGTGAGTCACTCACTTTTATTAAATTTACACGTCCTTTTACATCCCCCATGGTGGCAAGTGCTGTGGCTATTTCTTCAAGCGATACGTCAAACTCGCTCGTTAAAGCCGCGGCAATAAGCGCATTGCTTACGTTGTGCTTACCTGGAAGAGCAAGCGTTACGGGTACTTTTTGATCTGGTGTACACAATAAAAAGCTCGCGCGAGCGTTTTCGTCTAGGCTGATATTTTCAGCCCAAATATCAAGTTTTTCAGTACTTGAAAAACACTTAACAGTGCGCCCTTTTAATTTATCAAGCCAGTACTGGCTAAATTCGCTATCGCAGTTAACAATGGCAACGCCATCCTCTTTTAGGCCATCAAAAATCTCACCTTTTGCCTTAGCAACGCCCATTAGGCTACCAAAGCCTTCTAAATGCGCAGCAGCGACATTACACACCACAGCTACATCGGGTTTTGCCATGGCGGTTGTATAAGCAATTTCGCCTAAGTGGTTGGCACCAAGCTCTATAACAGCAAAACGGTGCTGTGGCTCTAAACGTAATAACGTAAGTGGCACGCCAATATCGTTATTAAAATTACCTTTTGTAGCAAGCACATCTCCATGCACCGATAAAATCGCAGCGCACATTTCTTTTACCGTTGTTTTACCTACGCTGCCCGTAATAGCAATGGTTTTAGGATTAACCTGCGCCATAACTGCTGCACCTATATTGCCTAATGCAATACGGGTATCGCTAACAACAAACTGCGGTATATCTACATCTACTTTGTGCTGCACAATAACGCCAATAGCGCCTTTTTGTTTAGCATCAGCAATAAATTTATGGCCATCAAAATTAGGCCCTTTTAACGCTAAAAACACCTCTCCTTCGCAAATACTGCGGGTATCGGTATTAATATTTACTACATTGAGATTATCACCTGGATAATCGGTTGCTAGCACATTTGCCAGCCAATCAAAATCCATTGGGATCATTGAGTTATCCCTCTTACTGCTTTTTTTAGTTGTTCTTTTACATAACTGCGATCGCAAAAGTCGATACGTTGATCGCCAATAATTTGGTAATCCTCGTGGCCTTTGCCAGCAATTAAAATTACGTCATCCGCATTTGCATTTTCTATTGCATAGCGAATGGCTTTTGCTCTGTCAGCCTCTAAATGGGCTTTTTCAGGCTGCGATAAGCCCGCAGCTACATCTGCTAAAATAGCATCTGGGTTTTCTGAACGGGGGTTGTCGCTGGTAACAATCACCTTATCTGCATTTTGCTCTGCCGCTTGTGCCATTAAAGCACGCTTGCCTTTATCTCTGTCGCCGCCACAGCCAAAAACACAGCTAACCCCACCAGGCACATGCTTTTGTAATGCCTGTAAAGCCAATGCAAGTGCATCGGGGGTATGAGCGTAATCAACAACGCACGTAGGTAAATTCACTTCGCTAAACGCTTGCATACGCCCTGCTACAGGGTGCAAATGTGCGCATCCTGCAGCTAATTGCTCAAGCGGGTAACCGAGCCCTAGCAATGTTGCCAGTGCTGCCGTTAAATTATATAAGTTAAACTCACCAAATAGAGGCGATGTTACGTTAATGTCACCCCAACTTGTGCTCAATTGCGCCGAAATACCATTTTTAGAGTATTCCACATCAGAAAAATAAACATAACGCGCATCTTGCGGCGCTAAATTTTTCCGACCATAACAAATAAGGTTATTAAAACTGTATTTTTCAAGCCATTGCTCTGCTTGCCCATCGTCTTGATTTAGTACCACAAGTTCGGGGTCAAAATCGCGAAAAAGCATTAGCTTAGCGTCGCCATAACTTGCCATATCACCATGGTAATCAAGGTGATCACGCGATAAATTAGTAAACACCGCCGCTTTAAATTGGCATTGAGCCACGCGCTGCTGCACTAATCCGTGCGATGAAACCTCCATCGCGACAAGCTTTTTATGCTGCTGCTTTAAGTCATGCAATATGTGCTGCAAATCAACAGCCGAAGGCGTGGTATTAATAAGTGGCGTTAGTGTATCTGGGTGGCCATAGCCTAATGTGCCTATAATGGCCGAATCTGTACTACAAAACTGCGCTAAATGCGCCATCATGGCTGTTGTTGTTGATTTACCATTAGTGCCCGTTACGCCAATTAAATCAAGTGACTGGCTTGGGTTTTCATAAAATTGGCTTGCCAGCTCTGGGAGCTTTTTATCAAGCTCTGTTACTAAATAAAGAGGCTCAAATTCAACGTCAAATTCGCACAGTCTATCGGCAATAATGGCTATAGCACCATTTTCGATTGCTTTGGCAATAAACTGGCCGCCATCAAGTGCATGGCCTTTTATCGCCACAAATACATCACCTGGTGTTACATCACGGCTATCAAGGCGTAAATTTTTAACTAGCTGCGAAGGTGCATCTATGTCGATGTATTTTAAAATAGCCTTTAAATCACGCATCGTTATCTTTACCTTTTACGTACGCCACTTCTTCCTTATCAGGGGCTACGTTTAATATTCTTAATGCGTTAGAGACGATTTCTGCAAATGCAGGGCCTGCGGTGGCACCTCCATAGTACACATCGCCGCCAGGCTCATTGATCATCACTACCACAGCCAAGCGTGGGTTACTTGCCGGCGCTACACCTGCAAAATAACCTACGTATTCATCACCGTAACCACCAGCAACTGCTTTTTTAGATGTACCAGTTTTACCTGCTGCACGGTAGCCATCTACTTTAACGTTACGCGCTGTACCGTCTTTTTCAAACACGCTTTCCATCATGTGAACAACGGCTTCTACGTCTTTTTGTTTAAAAATACGTTCACCTTCTGGCACACCATCTTGCTTTAAAATAGTAAGTGGGCGATTAATCCCACCGGCACCTAACATGGTGTAAAAACGGGCCATTTGCGCCGTACTTACCGAAATAGCATAGCCAAACGATAACGTGGCAATTTCAAAATCAGACCAGCGGCGGTTTGGGTAAAATAAGCCGCTGCTTTCGCCAACCATACCTGTGCCCGTATCGCTACCAAACCCAACTTTTTGATATAAACCAACTAAGTAATCTTTAGGTACTTGTTGCGTTACTTTAGCCACGCCCATGTTTGATGAGTACTTTAAAATTTCACGAAGCGTCATTTCACCGTGGTTACGGGTATCTTTTACTAAACTGCCGCCTAAACGCATCCAACCTGGGTAGGTATCAATGGTGTCGTCGGCTTTAATTACGCCGTAGTCTAGCCCAGCTAAAATGGCTAGTGGCTTAACGGTTGAACCTGGTTCAAACAAATCGGTAATTGCACGATTACGACGTTTATGAGGTTGTGCGTCGTTTAAGTTATTAGGGTTAAATGATGGGCTATTTACCATGGCCAGTACTTCACCAGTTTTAACATCAACCACCATGGCTGACCCTGAGGTCGCTTTATACGTGAGCACGGCAGATTTAACTGCTTTATAAGCAATCGCTTGAATGCGCTGATCGATACTTAGCTGAATGTTTTCTGGCTCTACACGTTCACGCTCATCAAGTACTTCAACTTCGCGCCCTTGGGCATCTTTACGAATAGTACGGCGACCTTCTTCGCCCGTTAAGGCATTTTCGTAAAGCTTTTCAATACCTTCTATGCCTTTTCCATCTATATTTGTAAAACCTATGATGTGCGCTGTTACCTCTCCTGCCGGGTAATACCGTTTAGACTCATCTAATAAATGAATACCAGGTAAACGTAATTGGCTAATGTAGTTGGCAACAGCAGGGGTTACTTGGCGCTTTAAATACACAAATCGACGGGTGGGATCGTTTAATAACCGCGAGTTAATTTTGTTAGGATCAATACGTAATACATCTGCCAGCTCACGCCAGCGTAGATCATTTGCGTAGTATGCTGAAGTTCGTTTATCTAGCTCGGCTACATTTTCAGCCAAGGTTTTATGATCTTCACCGTTTTTGCGCGCCTGTTTTATAACTTTAGCAACAAGCGACTTATGCAATGCTTTAGGATCGGCATACACACTAACGACTGGCACACTAACAGCAAGCTCTTTACCTTGACGGTCGAAGATCATTCCGCGTTGTACATGCAGTTTTTCAACGCGTACGGTGCGTTTATCGCTTTCTGAACGGGCTTTATCTGGCTCAATAACTTGTAAATAGGCAGCACGCGACACCAGTGTTACAAACACTAAAAACACCACAGTGCATACCAGCATAAAACGCCATGTGATTAAGTTATTGACCTGCTTTTTGCCGCGATTTCTCATTGTATTATTATTACCTGTTCGTCCTGACTGGTAGGGCGCTTCATTTCAAGCTGTGTGGTAGCCACTTCTTCAATGCGCGCATGCTGCGAATAGAACTCTTCTTCTACAAGTAAATAGCGCCACTCTAAATCAAGTTCATCACGCTCTTGTAAAAGCGTATCTTGTTTAATTAGCTGCGCACGAGCAGAGTGAGTAACCTGCACGACCGCAAGGCTTGAAGCGAATATCACAACCAACAAGGCCGAGGTTAGCTTATTAGCTCCTAGGCCTTTTAATATTTCTAAAAATAAATTGGGTTGGCGATTATTCGCTTTAGTGTTCATCCAAGCCTCTGTGCAATCCTAAGTACTGAGCTGCGAGAGCGTGGATTACGCTCAATTTCTTCAGCACTTGGTTTAATAGCTTTACCCACTGCTTTTAACGTCAGGTTTTTATTTATTTGTGCGTCGGTTAAAGGCAGACCTCTGGGTATCGCTTCTCCCTTACTCTGTTTTCTAATAAATTGCTTCACAATTCTGTCTTCAAGTGAATGAAACGAAATCACCACTAAACGCCCACCCGGCTTTAAAACTTTTACAGCGGCTTGCAATGCGGTTTGAATTTCTTCCAGTTCACTGTTTATGTAAATTCTGATTGCCTGAAATGTACGTGTGGCTGGGTGTTTAAATTTATCTTTTACAGGCACCGCTTCATCGACTAAATCGGCAAGCTGTTTGGTTGTGGTAATGGGTGTGTGTTCTCTAACTTCTAGTACTTTATGGGCTATACGCTTGCCAAACTTTTCTTCACCGTAGGTTTTAATTACATGGGTAATGTCTTCAAGTTCAGCTTCGGCCAGCCATTGTGCTGCACTGCGGCCACTTGTTGGGTCCATACGCATATCGAGGGGGCCGTCTTTCATAAAGCTAAAGCCACGCTCTGCGTCATCAAGTTGAGGTGAAGAAACACCAATATCTAACAAAATGCCATCAACTTTACCTAACAGATCGTTTTGCTCTGCAACATCGTATAAATTGGAAAAGCGGGTGTGAGCTATAGCAAAGCGACTGTCATCAGCAAATTTTTCAGCCGATTTTATCGCTTGAGGGTCTTGGTCAATGGCTTGTAAACGCCCTTGTTCTCCAAGGCGAGCAAGTATTTGACCCGAGTGTCCGCCACGTCCAAAAGTACCATCCATGTATATGCCGTCTGGCTTAATTGCAAGAGCATCGATGGTTTCGTCCATTAATACGGATACGTGTTCAAATTGCGCAGTCATTAGCTTGTGTTTGCCTTTTTTAGTGCCGTTAGAGTGTGAAATTATCTAAATCTTGGTTTGCTTCAAAATCGCCAAGCCTTTCCAGCTCAGTGTCTTGGCGCATTTGTTCGTGCCAACGCGCTTCATCCCAAATTTCAAATTTATTCATTAAACCAACTAGCATGATCTTTTTGCCAAGTTCTGCGTGGCTACGCAATGAAGGCGCCAGCAAAATCCGACCATTTTTATCAAGTTGATACTCTGTGGCATTACCTAACAACATACGTTGCATTCGGCGAGCACGTGGATTCATATTAGAGATTTTAGACAAGCGGCTTTCTATTTCTTGCCACTGTGCAAGAGGATACAACCATAAACACGGTTCGTTTAGCGCAATGGTACATATTACCGTTCCTTGATCTTCAGACAGCAAAGCGTCTCGGTACTTAGTCGGTACCGCAAAACGTCCTTTATCATCCAAGCTCAGTGAACTAGCGCCACGAAACATAAAAAGCCTACTTTTAAATTGTGTAATCGCGTTTCGATTAATTTGATCCAGTTAGATCCACTAAAAACCACTTTTTACCACAGTGCTCCAGTTTAGGGCTTGACAAGCCTTTTTGTCAAGTAAGCTGACCAGCTTTAACGTCTCGCTAAGCTAGAAAAAATAAGGCTTTACGCAAAGCGATTGAATTACGTGGGAAAAAGTGGAGGTAGTAGATAAAATTTTTTTTAAGCGTTACTAATAACGTTTGGTTTACATAATTTGCTTACTGAATAATCAATGAATAATTACAAAAAAATGAATCTAGGGCCTGTTGACCTTTAAGGATTATAATTTGTTCAATCTAGGGGGCATTTAATCGCGGCGTGAGGTTTGTAACCTAGTGGGCTAAGTAAAAACCGAGTAACAGAGAGTAAATTGCCCTAGGCAGAACCCTTCGGGCAGCGCCTGTTTGACATTTATACGTCGTTATCGCCTATTTATGGGGAATAACCACACTACATAGGCTCTACCTTGCCTAAATCCCAAACAGACTGCTGCAAATTAAACTTCGAAAGGTAAACAGGCCATAGTTTATAGCCATGTAAAATTTACTTAGCACGGCAGCAATACTTACTTCATGCTGCTTTTTATTTAACCTACCGCATCCTACAAAAAACAAATAAAATCAACTAAATCAGCCTATTAACCCACTTCTTAATAATTGGTTTAATCGTTGCATCTGCTATAGCACCAGTTAAATTTTTATTTTATTTATTAAGGATTGATTATGGCTACTGCAACAAATACAAAACCGAATACTGAAACAAACATGAAACCTGATCTTAAACAAAAAGAAAGTGAAGCTCCGCTTACAGAAAAGGCAACCTCTGTGGCACATGATGCGGTAGATGCGCTTTCAAGCAAGGCTTCGATTGCTGAATCTAGCGTTCGCAAAGGTGCTTCAAGCTCTGCAGAAGCGCTAAGTGAAAAACAGCTTATTGCCCGTGAAAAATTATCTGAGTGCAGCGCTAAAACGCGTGCTTTTGCTTCAGAAAATCCACTAGCGACTGCAGGTATTGCTTTTGCGGCTGGTATGCTTGTAACGTCATTATTTCGTCGTAAGTAAAAATAATGAGTAGCTCACAAACAACAGCAACCACGGACGGTAATGCTCAAAATCAAACGACTGAAGACCCTACTCAAAAGGACGATTGGCAGGATCATATAGCAAAGATCATTGAATACTCTGACCAGCTCAAGGAGGATTATAAAACGCAAGGAAAGCTTACCCACCAACTTGCAAAGGCTGAGTGGAAGCTGTCGTTACGTTCAATGGCGTTGATCACTATATTTTTAGGGTGCTTTGCCAGTGGTTTGATTTTGTTGTGGGCCGGCTTACTAGGTGCAATTGGTTACGGTGTATACGATTTATTTGGCTCAGTTTGGCTGAGTTTTGCTACGGCTGCACTCGCGCAGATAATCTGTTTAGTTTGGCTTTGGCGAAATACCGTTTACCTAAGCAACAAAATTGGTTTTAGTAAAACGATTAAAAGTATTAAGCAACTTTTAAATCTTTAAGGAAATAACCATGCTCGTTAATTTTCTAATTAAAGAACCTAATGAGAACGTTGACACGTTAAATAAACAAATGGATTTACAGCACGCATTAAAGCGCCAGCACCATGCAGCAATAAACTACCGCTTTAAACGTTTTGCAGCGACTAAGGTAGGATTGGCCTCTGCTTTTTTAGCTGGTGCAACGCTGCAGGCAGGTAAAAGTGAAAACAGTTTTGTGCGTAAATACGGCTGGCTAGTAAAATTATTTGCATAGCAGCAATTGCAAGCATACACGCTTTTTTATGAGTGCAATTGCTACTTATTGTGCTGTACTCAAATAGCACTTAGCCTAACGACGATCTGTTATGGTTTTGGCTAAAGTTCAGGGCAGGCCCTTTTGGGATAACTTGCGTTGGATTAATCATTTTGTGGCTAAAATAGTAATGTCGCTTAATATGCTCAAAGTCTACCGTACTGGCCACTCCCTCTATTTGGTATAATTCACGAACATAGTTACTGAGCGCTGGGTAGCTTTCTATAGTGCGTAAATTACACTTAAAATGCCCTACATATACGCTGTCAAATCGGATGAGTGTTGTAAATAAACGCCAATCTGCCTCGGTTAATGTGCCCCCCATCAGGTAACGATTTTTACTTAGTATGTCCTCTACTTTATCAAGTGCTTTAAATAACGCAGTAAATGCATCTTCGTATGCTATTTGCGTGGTTGCAAAACCCGCTTTATATACCCCGTTATTAATATTGGTATAAACAAGGTCGTTAATTTCGTCAATATCAGCTTGAAGTGATTGCGGGTAATAGTCATCCGGATTATGAGTAATCTCGTTAAATGCACTATTAAACATACGAATAATATCTGCAGACTCATTACTAACAATTTTATTTTGCTGCTTATCCCAAAGTACAGGTACAGTTACTCGCCCACTGTAATTTACATCGTGCTTAGTATAAATTTGATGTAAGTATTCACTATTAAATAAATCATCGCCGCTACTTAGCTTATTTATATCAAAGCTCCAGCCCTTATCTAACATATCAGGACTGACGACCGATACGCTAATAACATCGCTTAGGCCTTTTAGCTGTCTAAATATAAGTGTGCGATGCGCCCACGGGCATGCTAAGGAAACATATAAGTGGTAACGATTTGCTTGCGCTTTAAATCCGCCGCTTCCTGTAGGCCCGGGGCTACCATCTTTTGTGATCCAATTACGAAGCTTTGCTGCCTCGCGTTTAAATTTACCATTATTCGAGTCAGTGTCGTACCATTTATCTTGCCATTGGCCATCAACTAATAAACCCATAATAACCTCCTCAGTTAACGATTAAATGGTGCCAAATTCACCGTTTTGATAATCACGCACCGCTTGTTTAATTTCCTCTTGCGTGGTCATTACAAACGGGCCCATATGTGCAATAGGCTGCTCAAGCGGGTTACCCGCTAAAATAAGTATTCCCGCGCCTTTTTTTGAAGAAACGTCAATGTCACTGTTTTCATTTAATATAAGTAACTTGCCAGCATTAAAGGTTTGCCCATCACCCGAAATAAGCTCGCCTGTATGAACATAAATCATTACTTTACGCTGTTTAAGCCTTGCTAACTGTATGCGTGTATTGATAGGGAGAGTAACATTAGCCAGTGCGGCATTGGCCGCTAAGCTTTGCAAACTCGACGTTAGCGTGTAATTGTCAAACTGCCAACTCCCCGCAAGTGCAGTAAAGATAACGCCTTGCTTGTTAGTTACTACAGGAGCTGGATTTTGTGTTGTGTCTTGATAGCGTGGCGCACGCATTTTTTCGTCGCTGGGCATATTGATCCAAACTTGAAAGCCATGCAGCCCCTCTTTTGTATCTGCCAATGGCATTTCACTGTGCATAACGCCTCTACCTGTACTCATCCACTGTACATCGCCAGAGCGGATCGCTTTTTTATTGCCCATTTGATCTTGGTGCTCAAAACCACCTTTAATAATGTATGTAAAGGTTTCTATGCCACGATGAGGGTGCGGGGGAAAACCACCAATATAGTCACTTTCATTATTAGACTTTAGCTCATCAATCATCAAAAAGGGGTCGAGATATTTGCCATCAAAACCAGGTATTCGGCTGATATTTACACCATCCCCATCTTGTGTTGCATAAGCTGTTAACACTTTTGCTATATTCATATTTAAAATACTGTAGTAGATTAATTAATGAGCTTATTAAAACATTGATAAAACCAGACAACCATGTCTTTAAATCGAGTAAATCGTTCTAATTTTTAGAAGCCACCTTGATAATGGCGATAATTCGGTTATGTTGCATAATAGGCTTAATGATTAAAAGCTCAGGCTTGGGCTGATTTATAATAACTTTTTAATACAACCCTATATTTTGTATGGTTATTTTCAGCTTTTATGTCTACAATCATTTTTTAGGAACATAAAGTCCAAGGAGATCTTATCTTTACTTCATCGCTTAAAAGCCAGCTCTATAGATTACTTATCCTGCTTAGCATTCCGGGCGCTGCAGTGACGGTATTTACGCTATGGTATGAGCGTGATGCTGCTATAGAAAAAAGTGAAGAAAGAATAGTAAATATAGCTAAGCAATTGACACAGCATCAAAAAACGATGGTTGATGATGTTAAACGGGTGACTATTTATTTAGCCGATAAAACGGCAAAAAGTAACACGCTCCCTAAGACCTGCCCTGGCTACTTTTATGAAATAAAAGCCCTGTATAAAAATATTGCAAATATAGGTATTGTTGATAAAAACGGCGACCTTCAGTGTGTAACAAATGGGCGTAGTAAGAATATTAATATTAGCGATCGTACTTATTTTCAAAATGCTATTAATAATAAAAGCTTTTCGGTGGGGTATTTTCAATACGACCGGAGTATTCAAGCGCAAAGTGTCAATTTTGCCTACCCGATTATAGACTCTAATAACCAACTAAAAGGCACACTAGTTACTGTTATAGCATTGAACTGGTGGAACATAGTACTAAGCGAAGCTAAATTACCTAACAACGCTAAAGCTGTTATTGCCGACTCTAACGGCTTAATACTCGCCAATTACCCTAATCAACCACGTGATTTAGGCCAAAAAATTACCGATGTAGATTTACTTCATGCTAAAAGCTCATTAACCGTATTTAAAAATGCAAAAGGCGAAAACCAAATTTTTCATCGCTCAGTTATATATGAAGACGGGCATGGTAATAATTTAGACATTCATATAGCTGTTTCAGTTGAGGATTTTATTAATAAGGTTAATGAAAGCTTTGCTAAAACTATTTTTGCATTTTTATTGGCTATTGCCTTATTAGTATTACTTGCTAGGCGTTTAATTAAACAAAGTATATTTAAACCTATCGCTAATTTAACTAAAGCCACTGATGAGCTTGCAGATGGTGCTATGCCTAAACATATTAAAAAGCCCAATAGCCCAGAATTAAAAGCACTTTACGACCGTTTTGCTGTTATGGCGCAGACCCGACTATCTGCAGAGGCAAAATTAAAAAACAAGCACAACGAATTAATGAGCTTATTAAATGCTTTACCCGATACCTACATACGTATAAACACCCAAGGTGAAGTACTTTATATTGGCGGGCATATTAGCCCTGTGCTAAGCGTTGACCCTAGCTCCGCGCTTAAATTAGCTGATGTACTGCCTAAGGCCAGTGCCGAGCTATTACTTTCTCATTTAGGGAGTTTGCAGAGCTCGCAAACACTCGAGCTTTCATTAAGTAAAAAATCTAAAGAGCACTTTTTCGAAGCAAGAATTAATACCCTTACTAATAATGAATACATTATTGTGCTTAGAGATATTAGCCAAAAAAAGGTCAACGAAAAAGCACTTCATTTAGCGTCGCTTGTATACAGTAATAGCAGTGAAGGGATGATGATTACAGACCCTGATGGCGTTATTTATGATGTAAACCCTGCGTTTTGCGAAACAACTCAATACAGCAAAGAAGAAGCAATTGGTAAAACCAGTCGCATTTTAGCGTCGGGTAAACATTCAAAAGCATTTTATGAAAAAATGTGGGAAGAGCTCAGGGAAACTGGCCGTTGGCAAGGTGAGATAATTAATCGCAAAAAGAATGGCGACACCTATACCGAATTTCTGATCATAGATACCGTTTACGACGATAAAAACATGCCTACTCGCCGGGTGGCTATATTTACCGACCTAACAGAAAAAAAACAAGCCGATGAAACCATATGGCGAAAAACTCACTTTGATCACTTAACCGACCTACCTAATAGGTTAGAGCTTAAAGAGCGTTTAAATAAACGCTTTGAAAATGTAACTGATGAAACGTGCGAACTTGTCGTGATGTTGCTCGATATTGATCACTTTAAAGATATTAATGACACGTTAGGCCATCATTATGGTGATAATCTACTTAAATTAGTTTCTCAGCGAATAATTCAAGCAGCAGTAAACGCTAGCTTTGTTGCGCGTATTGGCGGGGACGAGTTTGTAATTGTTTACGATCAAGTTAAAAGCGCTCGCCATATAAACCAAATTGCCAGCAATGTATTGCAAAGTCTTTCATCAAGCATACAGCTTGAAGACGAAGAGCTGTTTATCAGCGCCAGTATGGGTATTGCATGCGCACCTAACGATGGCCAAAGCACAGAGCTGCTATTAAAAGCTGCCGACCAAGCCATGTATAAGGCTAAAAATAACGGCCGTAACGGGTTTGAATTTTTCTCAAAAGATATGCGTATTCACGCACAAGCGCGTATGCAGCTTTTAAAAGATTTACGCTCCGCCATAGAGCTTGAACAATTTGAGCTATTTTATCAGCCTATTGTGGCCTTAAATGATTTACACATTCACAAAGCCGAAGGGCTTATTCGCTGGCACCACCCTAAAAAGGGGTTAGTCTCGCCGGCGACATTTATACCGCTTGCAGAGGAAACTAGGCAAATAAATGCGCTGGGTCAATTTGTATTTACTCAAGCAATACACACCCTAAAAGAAATAAACACCACTATGGGTGAGCAATTTCAAATTAGTATCAATGTTTCGCCTGTGCAGCTATCGACAACCGACAGCGGAATTGATGATTGGTGCGATATGCTAAAGGCTGCAAAACTGCCCGCTTCTTCCATAGTAGCTGAGATCACAGAAGGCCTTATGGTCAACCCAGAGCCACTCACACAAAGTCGCTTAAAAACACTAGTGCAATCAGGAATGCAACTGGCTCTAGATGACTTTGGTACTGGCTATTCATCACTTGCTTACCTGCAAGAAATGGATACCGATTACCTAAAAATAGATAAACGCTTTGTTGACAATATAAAAGCAGGAAGCCAAGAGCTTGCTTTATGTGAAGCCATAATTGTAATGGCCCACCAGCTTGGTCTTAAAGTTATTGCCGAAGGAATTGAAACGCAGCAACAAATGCAACTACTGTTAAAGGCAGGATGCGACTACGGACAAGGTTATTTATTTTCAAAGCCCGTGCCTAAAAAAGAGTTTATGTCATTGCTGATCAGCAAAAAAATGGTAATTGCCAATAATAAATAAGCCATTACGCAATAAATAGTGTATCTACACGGTCAGGTTATTTAATTAATAGTAAGTAGTAACAAGGTTTAAAATGGCAAAGGCAACACTCGAGCAATGGAGAATGTTTAAAGCTGTTGTAGAACATGGTGGATTTGCTGGTGCTAGCACCGCAGTATTTAAAAGCCAATCAACCGTGCACCATGCAGTACAAAAGTTAGAATCTGCATTACAAGTAAAGTTGCTTGAAGTAAAAGGCCGTAAAGCGTATTTAACCGATAACGGTAAGCTTATATTACGCCGCGCCGAGTTTTTAATAGACGAAGCCAGTAAAATAGAGTCGGTTGCCGCAACGTTGAGCGAAGGCATTGAAAGCACATTAAAAATAGCGGTAGATGAAGTGTTTCCGCAGCATTTATTGTATCAAGCGCTACGCCATATTAATGAGCAATACCCACTGGTAAAAATAGAATTAATAGAGAGCGTACTTAACGGCGCAAACGAATTACTTACAAATGCAGTGGTCGACCTAGCTATAACCTCTATTGCGCTTTATGGTATTAATTGCCATAGCCTGTGCGATATAGAATTTATTGCTGTTGCGCACCCTGACCACCCCTTACATCAGCGCACTGAGCCTCTAACCTTCAGAGAGCTTAAATTACACAGGCAAATAGTTGTTCGCGATTCAGCCACTCTCACCAGCCACGACGATGGCTGGCTTGGCGCTGATATGCGCTGGACAGTAAGCCACTTACGTAACTCTATCGATATGGTTAGCCAAAACTTTGGTTATGCGTGGTTGCCTAGTGCGCAGATTCAACCCTACCTTAAAAACAATACACTTAAGCCCCTTAATTTAGAGCAAGGAACAACCCGCTTCCTAAAGCTTTACTTAATGTGCAACGACAGTGACCGTTTAGGTCCTGTTGGCCAAGCATTTACTCAGCATTTAATAAGCTTGTGTAATAACAAACACAACTAAGAGTTTGTTGGTTCATCTACATCAAGGTGATCAGCTACATAGGCGCCGCGTTTACCGCGTTCTTTAGCGGGGCCTTTGGTACTATCTTTCGCTGTTTGTTGTTCGGTTGCCGCATTGATTACCGCCCCAAGCGTAATAATATAGGCACTTATATAAAGCCACATTAGCATAATCACTACCCCACCTAACGAACCATAGGTTTCGTTGTAGCTTGCAAAGTGAGAGACATAAAACGAAAAACCAATTGAGGCTAAAATCCATAATACAGTCGCAATACAAGAGCCAAGAGTGATCCACCGCCATTTAGCGGGTTTTCTGTGTGGTGCATAGCGATACAAAAGCACCAATGCAAAGTTAAACATAAAGGCGAGTAATGGCCACGATATTAACTTTATTAGTAAGTCTATACTTTCTTTTAAGCCTACCAAATTAAGTACTATGGGCAAAATACCTATAATTAGCAAAGCAAAAATAGCCACTAAAATAGCCCCTACCGAAAATAAAAAACGCACAACTTGAGCATGAAAAAATGAGCGTTTTTCATATTCATGATAACTAATATTACACGCCGTAATCAGCGCCTGACTGCCTTTGGAGCTACTCCATATAGTTAGAATAAGTGTACCAATTGCACTTAAGCTTAAACTGGCGTTAGAGGTTTGAGCTAAGCTCGAGACCTGCGATAAAATTAAATCGCTGGTGCTTTGTGGTAATAAGGTAACTATTTTACTCAAGTGTTCACTAATATCGGTGGGCGATGAAAAGTACGCATACACAGAAACCATGGCAGCAATAGCAGGAAAAATGGCAAGCAAGGCATAAAATGCAACGCCCGCTGCAACCAACGATAAGTTATCTTGGCTCATTTGCTTAAAAATGCGTTTGGCTATGTCCCACCAGCCGACAACTGGAATGTGTACTGGTTGCTCGGCATGTTGCCCTCGTTTTGCTTTGCTCATCATCTACTCCTTTTTAGCCTATTATTGAGCAAAAAGTCTGCCAAGCTGCACGCTTAACATTGGTACTAAAATTGCTGATTGTAAGATTATTACAAATTTTAGGTAAATCCCCATGAACAGCCCTATAACCATGCTA
This sequence comes from Pseudoalteromonas sp. P1-13-1a, assembly GCF_001401875.1. Lineage (NCBI taxonomy): Bacteria > Pseudomonadati > Pseudomonadota > Gammaproteobacteria > Alteromonadales > Pseudoalteromonadaceae > Pseudoalteromonas > Pseudoalteromonas sp. P1-13-1a. The sequence continues at coordinate 64,194 of NZ_LKDV01000003.1, forward strand.
ATTGCACTGAACACCACGGCTGTTAATGCCTTAAACACCGAACAAAACGTGCTAAGTTGGCAGTATTTATATAGCCAATGCTTGCAATTACTTCACGCAACAGCGCAAATATTACCCACTCTTTTATTAGGTTTTATTCTTTTAACTCTTAGCTACTTTGTTGCAAGTCCATTGTCTAAGCTATTAGTAAAGCCACTTCATTATATGACCGACAGTAAACTTGTACACCTTGTGGCCAAACGCGGTATTAGTATTTTAATTTTATTACTGGGTGTGTATTTATTTTTACGTTTAGCAGGGCTGACCGAATTTGCTATTGCCATTATGAGCGGTACCGGGTTAATAGGCTTAATATTAGGCTTTGCCTTTAGAGACATAGCAGAGAACTTTATTGCTAGTTTACTATTGAGCGTACAGCGGCCATTTAAAATAGACGATGTAATAGAGGTAGATGGCCGCTTAGGGGTGGTTAAAAAGGTCACAGCCCGCGCAACCACCTTAGTTGATTACGATGGCAACCATATACAAATACCTAATGCCACGGTTTACAAAAATACCATAAAAAACCTAACAGCAAATCCAAAAATGCGTGCAAAGGTGGTGATTGGTATAGGTTACGATAACGATATTCGTTATTGCCAAACACTCGCACTTGAAATCGCTAACAAGCAAACGGGTGTGCTTAGTGAGCCACCAGCCCAAGTACTGATTAACAATTTAGGCAGTTCAACAATTAACTTTAATCTATTTTTTTGGGTTAACAGCGAACAGCATAGCCCTTTAAAAGTGGCCTCGCAGTTAATGCGTGAGCTTGTAACCGAGTTTACTAATCAAAGCATTAGCATGCCTGATGATGCACGTGAGCGTATTTTACTCAGTACACCCGATGAGAGTGATACACAAAAGCCCACCAGCAAAACTGAGCAGCCTTCAACTGCTCAGCAAACCACTAAACAGCTGCAACAACAAAATGAAACCCTTGATGATGTAAGTAGCGATACCGACGAAATTCGCGACCAAGCTGAAAAGTCGCGCGATCCTGAACAGGGTAAAAATATTATCTAAGTTCAAGGTACAAGAAAAAATACAGCCATAAATAGCCTATTTATAACTTAATAATGTTTTAAACTCTTTCAAAATGAGAAATATGATTAATTAATGCAGGGAGTATAACTTTTGCTATATCAATAACAAAAGTTATACACCAATCAACCCATTGATTTTAAACGAGTTATTTATAAACCATCATTTAAGCCGCCTTTAACCCGCCTTTCATTATTAATAATTATTCAAAAAGTTATATTAACAAACCACCAACTTAAAACAATAAAATCAATAACATTCAATACGTTATTAACAAAACAGTGCTTGGCATTATTAATGCAATAACAATAATCTAACAACTTTAGAGCTTAATTATGCACGTGTACAAACAACCCCTATCTAAAAAGGCTAACGAGCGCTTACCCATATCATTGCAAGTCCCTTGTATGACCTGTGCACGTACCTGTGCGGTAAGCGTATACGCGTTGACGTCCTAAGCAAAAGTTAAATAGCTCCCACTAAAATTATAAATAATTGGAATAACATTATGACCAGTACAACAAGTATTAATAACAACGAGCCTAAAAAAATGGCGCTCTGGCTAAAAATACTCATAGGTATGATAACGGGTATTATTGCCGGCATGCTGCTTGGCAATAATGCTGAATATATAAAACCCCTTGGCCAGCTATTTATTAGCGCCATAAAAATGTTAATTGTTCCTCTTATATTTTGCTCATTAATTGTTGGCGTTACCTCAATGAAAGACACCACCAAAATGGGTCGTATTGGTGTTAAATCAATCGTATTTTATTTAGCCACCACCGCCGTAGCTATTTCGATTGGTTTAGGCCTTGGGCTGTTGTTTGAACCTGGCGCAGGCTTAAATATGGTTGCAACCACTGTGGCTGATGCTAAACCTAGCCCTACCCTAGTAGACACCATTGTCGGTTTAGTACCTAAAAACCCTGTAGGCTCACTCGCTTCAGGTAATATATTACAAATTATTGTGTTTGCGTTGAGCTTAGGCATTGCTTTAAACCTAATTGGTGAAAAAGGCGAACCCGCTAGCAAAATGTTTGAAAGCCTAGCCGATGCAATGTACAAGTTAACTGAGCTTGTAATGAAGCTAGCGCCATACGGTGTATTTGCATTAATGGCGTGGGTATCTGGCAAATACGGTCTGGATGTATTACTACCACTTATAAAGGTAATTGGCTTAGTGTACCTAGGCTGCATTATTCACGTTTTAGTGTTGGGGGGCGGCTTTGTAGGCCTACTAGGTAAGCTTAATCCACAGCGTTTTTATAAAGGTATTATTGAAGCGCAAATTATTGCTTTTACTACCACAAGTAGCTCAGGTACCTTACCTGCCAGCATTAAATGCGCCACCCAAAACTTAGGTGTATCGCGTACTGTATCAAGCTTTGTACTGCCAGTAGGCGCCACTATTAACATGGATGGCACCGCTTTATACCAAGGTGTGTTAGCGCTGTTTATTGCCCAAGCCTTTGGTATTGACCTCACCACAACAGATTACTTAACCATTATTGCTACGGCCACTTTAGCCTCTGTGGGCACCGCCGGTGTACCCGGCGCTGGCCTTATTATGCTTTCACTTGTACTAACTACCGTTGGCTTACCTCTTGAAGGCATTGCAATAGTTGCAGGTATTGACCGAATTTTAGATATGGCGCGCACCACCATAAATGTAACAGGCGACTTAATGGTTACTTTATTAATTGGCAAAAGCGAAGGCGAGCTTAACGAAACCCTTTACAACCAAAACAACACAGCGGCTCAACCCGCTAAGCAATAACCCTCGTTTTAGTAATTTTATAGAGAACAAACCATGACTAGTAAACTGATATATTTACCCGTTGCACTAGGTGTTATTGCCTTAGCTAAACCTGCTCATGCAGATATTACAATTGAAGGTTTAAATGGCCTTGAAGCCGTTAAACTATTTGGCGATATGCGTATGCGTTTTGAGCGCACCGAAGGCGATACAATTGACTCAACAAGCCGCGCTCGTTTGCGTGCCCGTTTTGGCATTAAATACGCGGCGACCGAAAACTGGTCAGCACAAATGCGCTTTAGAACAACCTCAAGCCAGCACGATTCAACCCACCAAACCTTTGGCATCACCGATACCAGCGATAACGATGACTTTGGATTAGACCGCGCCTTTATGAAATACACAGGCCTTAGTAACACCCAAGTATATATTGGTAAAGCGGCCCCCGTTTATATGCACTCATCAGAGCTACTTTTTCGTGACGATATAGCGCTCGAAGGTGTACAAGCAAATTGGAGTAACAACGCGTTTAGTGTTAATGCAGGGCACATCATCCTTGAAGAAAATGTTGATAATGGCGAAGGCAAACGCGATGCCAGCTGGCAACAGCTTCAAGGTGTATACGCTACTGAATTTAATAACGTAAAAGTGAAAGCAGGTATTGGCGGCATTTTTGTAAGTGCCTCCGATACGGCGTACGCCAGTGCTGAGTCAGGGCTTGATGATGACCAAGCGGGTAACGTAATGACCTACAACCTTGATGTACGCTATGGCCCAGTGCGCTTTGCAGCCGATTACTACACCAGTGAAGCCGACACTGAAAACACCGCCTATACCGTACACGCACGCTATCAAATAAATAAAGAGGTTGGCCTGCGATTTTATGTGCTACGTACCGAAGCCTATGCATTACCGATGAACGGCGCGTTTACGCAAACCAATACGCCGGGCTCGTACACCAATATTAAAGGCACACGCGTACAACTAGATTATAAAATTGCAGATAACTTAAATGCCGATTTAAGGTGGTACAGCGTGGATAATATTAATAACGATTTACCTACAAACAACAATGGCCGCGATCGCATTCAAGTAAATCTAAACATGAAGTTTTAAGCGCTCTCTCCCAACCAAATAAAAGCGATTTAATAGCTGTTATTAAATCGCTTTTATTTTTAGCAGTAAAAAGACATAACCTACCTAGTTAGCATCAAAACTCATGGATAACTTATTTTTAGTTACCTTATAATGCAAATAAATAAGACCTAAAATCATGCCAAATTCGTTAGTACCTAATTTATATAAAATTAAAATACAGACTATAGTCCCTCTCCGCCAAATAAAAATAACCATTTTGCAGCTGTAAAAGGAACATACACACCATTTTTTTGTATTGCTTACACAATTAACTAACGGACCTAACACAACTAAAAATGCAGAGGTTTACACACTTGCTCAACAAACAAAACGCTTGGTTTTATGTTCTAAAAATAGCGCTACTAAGCCTGATGGCGATCAATAGCGTAAGCAGTTTAGCGCAGACTAATTTAACTGAGCCTAAACAAATTATAGTGGGCGGCGATTTTAACTACCCACCCTATGAGTTTATTAACGAAGATGGCGAGCTTACAGGTTATAACGTAGAGCTTAGCCAAGAAATAGCGGCGGTAATGGGGCTTAATATAAAAATAAAGCTGATGCCTTGGGCCGAAATAAGAGCCGAGTTTGACCGCGGAAATGTAGATATTTTACAAGGTATGGCCGCCACACCCGAGCGCACAGACCTATATAAATTTAGCCCGCATACCTTTGTGAACCACTCTATTTTTGCGCGTGACAATAGCCCTAAAATTACCAATTACACAGAGCTTGAAGGCTTTCGAGTGATTGTTCAAAATAATGGCTCAGCTTTTGATATGCTAAAAGACTCTGGCCTAAAAATAACACTAATACCCGTTGAAACGCACGCCGATGCTCTGCGCTTGCTTGCCTCTGGGCGCTATGATTTTGCTGTAGTTTCAAACTTACCTGGTTTGTATTTAAGTAAAAAACTAGGGCTATCAAATATTACGGCTATTTCTAGCCTAGAAAGAAACAGGCTTTATGGTTATGCCACTAAAACCGCAGATGAAGCACTGTTATCGCAATTTACTCAAGGTTTAGCTATTTTAAAAAATACCGGTCGCCAGCAAGAAATTTACGACAAATGGTTTGGCCCGTTAAACGTGTCGCCGTGGTCAAAAGCTGGGGTAATCGCAGGTATATGTGTAGTGGTGCTGCTACTCATTAGTATCGTGGTGATAATATGGAACAAAGCACTGCGTAAAAAAGTAGAAAGCCGTACCAAAGCGCTACAAGCGCAGCAGTTACAGCTACTTCATGCAGATAAAATGGCCTCCTTAGGGGTGTTGGTTTCGGGAGTGGCCCATGAAATTAATAACCCGTGTAGCATTTTAACTTTGAATTTTCCGTTTATAAAAGAAGCCTTTGAAGATGCAACAGACATACTCGATGAGCACCAAGCACGCCAAGGCGACTTTCTTATTGCGGGTGTAAGCTACCCACGTTTTAAACAAATGTTACCAGAAATTTTAGACGATATGCACATCGCCAGTAACAAAGTAAAAGGCATAGTAGAGGATTTAAAAAGCTTTGCGGTAAAAGGTGAAACATCACACGAAAAAACAGAGCAATTAGATTTAAACTTACTAACAAACCGCTCTATTCGCTTAGTTACAAACCAAATTAAAAACGCTACAAACCACTTAGAGGTTAACCTAGCCAATTCGCTACCTTTGTTTAAAGGCAGCGGCAGTCGCATCGAACAGGTAATCGTTAATTTGATTTTAAATGCTTGCCAAGCGCTTGAAGATAAATCGCAAAAAATCATTATCACCAGCTATTTCCATACTAAACACAATCACGTTGTGCTGAGCATTGAAGATCAAGGTGTAGGTATTGATCAACAGCACTTAATTAAGCTTACCGATCCGTTTTATACCACCAAACGGCAATCCGGTGGCACCGGTTTAGGGCTGTCTGTATCAGCTGGGATCGTGGCGGATCACCAAGGCCAACTCACCTTTAAATCAACGCTCGGTAAAGGCACAAAAGTAAAGCTTTCACTACCCTTATTACAACACGAGAGTGAACTATGAATACTAATTTATACCCTAGTTTTGAGGTCCTTATTTGTGATGACGACAACAGCTTTCTACGAAGCATATCGTTTGCAATAGAGCGCTACTGCGGCATTAACAACATTGTACAATGTAACGATAGCCGCGATGTAATAGCCAAACTAAACCAAGGAAATATTCGTGTTGTATTGCTTGATTTAAACATGCCACATATCAGTGGTGATGAGCTTATAGCGCAAATTACCGAGCTTTTTCCACACATTTCGGTGGTGATCATCAGTGGCATTAATCAAGTAGAAGCCGCTGTAAAATGTATAAAATTAGGCGCTTATGGTTACCATGTAAAAACAGAAGATCCCGAACGCCTAAGTAATAGCATAATGCAGGTGGTGCGTTTTCAAGAGCTAAACTTAGAAAACCAAGCCATGCGTGGCTACCTACTAGAAAATCAAACAAGCCTGGATCCTGCGTTTTCTAAAATTATTAGTGTGGATCATCAAATGCATTCGGTGTTTAATTACATCCAATCTATATCAAACAGCCAGCAGCCTATTTTAATTACCGGCGAAAGTGGCGTAGGCAAAGAGCTCATAGCCAGAGCAATTCACGAAACCAGCGGTTGCAGTGGTGAGCTTGTGTGTGTAAACGTAGCCGGCCTTGATGATAACTTGTTTTCGGATACCTTATTTGGCCACAAAAAAGGCGCGTTTACAGGCGCAGAGCAAGCCCGTAAAGGGATGATAGAACGTGCATCAGGCGGGATATTATTTCTTGATGAAATTGGCGATTTAAACCTCGCCTCACAAGTAAAGTTATTAAGGCTTTTGCAAGAAGGCGAATATTACCCAGTAGGCAGCGATACACCAAAACGCATTAATGCGCGCATTATTGCAGCCACTCACCAAAACTTACTCACTAAAAAAGAAAATGGCGAATTTAGAAACGACTTATACTACCGTTTAAAAATTCATCATGTGAATATTCCACCACTTAGGGAGCGCAAACAAGACATCCCTTTACTGCTAGAGCATTTTTTAACGCTTGCCGCACAAGAATTTAATAAACCGATGGCAAGTATTCCAAAAGAATTATTAATTTTACTCGAAAACTATACATTCCCTGGCAATATCAGAGAGCTGCGCGCCATGGCCTTTGATGCAATGAGCACCCACCAAAGCGGCGCACTATCTATGAAAGCGTTTGAAAGCGTACGCAGCGCCGTGCCTGCATTAGATATGCATGCCCAGCTTTCAAAACCGCTGTTTGAGTCGTCATCCACTTTGCCTACACTAAAACAAGCGGCAGAGTTATTAGTCGCAGAGGCAATGAAGCGCGCTAACTCAAACCAATCATTAGCAGCCCAGTTGCTTGGTATATCGCAACCAGCACTCAGTAAGCGACTTAAAAAAGGCCAGCCAGAACCTTAAAAAACAACACAATACTTAATCAAATTTTAGGCACAAAAAAGCCCGCAGCGTTAACTGCGGGCTGTTTTGTTGAATGAGTGAGTTAGCCATATAAGCCGGGTTCTGTCCTTTCCGAAGAAAGTGATAATCATTCGTCTAGGCCATAAATCGCTCTATGGCTCAAGCAACCTACCCGGTTCTCACGTGGGCCACGCGTTCATTATTTAAAATGATAGAACCCTATTTGGTCTTGCTCCGAGTGGAGTTTACCTTGCAACCGACTATTACTAGCGGCCCGGTGCGCTCTTACCGCACCCTTTCACCCTTACCAACCCGAAAGTTGGCGGTCTCCTCTCTGCTGCACTTGTCGTGGACTCACGCCCCCCAGCCGTTAGCTGGCACTCTGCCCTGTGGAGCCCGGACTTTCCTCCCCCTGATCATTTTCGTCACAGGCAGCGATTATCTTGGCTAACTCGGCGCGCAGTATACATGAGCTGCGCCTTGTACGCAGTAAAGATTTACGCTTTTTCGTCAATAATTGTTTTATACAGGGCGTTTTTCTTCATTCCAAAGTATTCTGCAACAATTCCACAGGCTTTTTTCATCGGCATTTCGCTTTCAAGTAGCGCCAGCATTTTACGCGCCTCGGGTGGGATATCGTCCACAAGCTTAGGTTTGCCTGGCAACATTAAAACAATTTCGCCACGTTGCTTAGTGGGATCATCAGTTAAAAATTGCTTAAGCTCACTCACTGTGCCGTTAAAAAAGGTTTCAAAGGTTTTGGTTAGCTCTTTTGCAAATACCACTTGTTGCTCATTACCAAGTGCCGCTTCTAAATCATCTAGGCTTGCCATAATACGGTGCGTACTTTCGTACATTATGCTGGTAATGCCTGAATTAACAGCCTCAATAAAAAAGTCTTGCCTTGCTTTGCTTTTAGCCGGTGTAAAGCCAATAAACTGAAAACGATCGGTTGGTAGGCCCGAGCAACACACCGCAGTAATCGCAGCACACGCACCAGGCACGGGCGTTACATGTGCGCCTTGCTCGCGGCACAAGTTTACTACGGCATAACCAGGGTCGCTTATTAGCGGCGTGCCGGCATCTGATACCAGCGCGATATTTTTGCCTTCGTTTAGCCAATCAATAATCTGCTGCGCTTTTTGTTTTTCGTTATGGTCATGTAATGCAAAGGTTTTAGCCTTTATACCAAAGTGGCTTAGCAGCTTACCGGTGTGGCGCGTGTCTTCAGCAGCGATTAAGTCAACCTGCGATAATGTCGCGATGGCACGCTGGCTTAAGTCGTCATAATTGCCAATTGGGGTGGCTACAATGTAAAGAGTGCCAATTTTCTGTGAATTCTCCTCATTTAACATTGAGGTCTCCTGCGTCAGTCAGTAATATAAGCAAATCGCGTTAACGTATTGGGAAATCATTGTGCGACTTAAACTTGTTAGTCTATTAATTATATTGTCAGGGTTATCGGCCTGTAGCACAACCGAAAAACCAACTAAAAATAGCGATAGTACTAATGCCAGTGCGAATGCGCTGCAAAATCAAGCAACCAGTGCCGATGCTATTTATAAATTAGCCTTAAACCGCACCGGTGCAGACAAAATTCAATTACTTTACAGTGCCCGAGATGCCGCAATTTCGGAGCAAAGCTGGCCATTACTTGAAAATATTTGTAATGAGCTTGAGCAAACCCCAAGCGTTGATAAAATTCAAAACCGCTTATACATTGCTTATGCGCAAAAGCAGCAAAATAAAAACGATCAAGCACTCGTTATTTTACAATCGCTCGACGGCCAACTTAAACAGCCTGAGCACTTTGCTTGGCATCAATATTTAACTGCTAGCATATATGCATCACAAAACTTTCCTAAGCGCGCTGCACCTTACTTTTTTAGGGCCTCAGAAACAGCGAATAAAAACAATATTGAAATTCCTTCATTGCAACAAGCGCTTTGGGATAACTTAACTAAGCTGTCTTCTTATGCGCTAGAGCGCTTTAATCGTGGCTCTGTTATTCAACAAGGTTGGACTAATTTAGCTTTGTACCACCAGGTATATGCAAATAGCGGTGTAGAGCTTGACCAAGCCATTAATAACTGGCGTCGCCGTTACCCAGGGCACCCTGCAGTGGCTATTTTACCAGAGCAAGATGAAGCACTAGTCAACCTAGCTCCAGTTAACATTGAGCGTTTAGCTGTACTTTTACCGCAATCAGGCGCCAATGAGCGTTTAGGTGACGCCCTTAAAGCAGGTATTTTAGCAGGGCTTGATAAGCAAACTATTAGCGATACCGTTTTTATTGATGAAAACCTCTCAACTCAAGCGTTAAACGAGCAACTAAGCCAATTTAATCCAGACTTTGTGATTGGGCCATTATTAAAAGCGAATATTGATAAACTTGCGCAAGCTAAAACACTTATCGATACGCCAACATTACACTTAAATACGTTTGATGGCGAACGACTCTCGCTGCAACACTACTTTTTTGCTTTAAACCCTGAACATGAAGTACAGCAAGCGCTGGAGCACTTTTTAGCTAAAGGTTATCAAAAGCCCATGCTATTAGCGCCTAATAATGCTAATGGTCAACGTTTGGTAGATTACTTTAATATTCAGTGGCAGCGCTATAGCGAAACCAAACCGCAAATTGGTTTTTATAACGATAACAAAGACATGCCAAACACAATTACAAGCTTGTTAGAGGTCGATAAATCTAAGCAGCGTATTAAAATGGTTAAATCTTTATTTAAACAAGAAGTAGAAAGTGAAACCCGCTCACGTAGCGATATCGATGCTATTTACATTTTAGGTGATGCCATAGAAACACGCCTGATAAAACCTTATTTAGATGTAAATGTCAGTACTTTTGCAGAGCGTATTCCATTGTACGCTAGCTCAAAAAGCCACAGTAAACAAATCGATCGTACCGACAAAGGCGATTTAGAAGGACTTTACTTTACAGAGCTGCCCTGGATGCTTAATTCAACAGTTAAACAGCATAATTTACGCAACCAATACAACACGTTGTGGCCTGAAAATGCCGATATAAGCCAGCGCTTATTTGCTATGGCTTACGATGCAGTGTCGGTGCTAAGTGATATTAGGCAGCTGAGCATAATGCCCGGCAATAAGTTTACAGGCTTAAGTGGAAAGCTTTCGGTTAATACCAGTGGGCACATAGAGCGTACGCTTGATTGGGCACAATACACAAATAGACGCATAAAAGCCGTACAACTAGAAACAAAGCAGCCCGTACCTTTATTTATGCAATCAGCCAACGAAAGCACTTCGCTTACGTTTGATTAATCTGGAGCGGCTATGTCGTGGTTTAAAGCGCTGTGGCAAAATAGCCGAGAAAAAGGCCAGTACTATGAACGCCAAGCAGAAAAATACTTAATCCGTGAGGGGCTAACGCCTATTGAGCGTAATTATTATTGCCCCTTTGGTGAGCTTGATGTGATTATGAAACACGGCGATACGCTTGTATTTGTAGAAGTTAAGTTTCGTAAAAACAATGCCAGAGGCGGTGCAAATTATGCCCTTGGTGCACAAAAACAAGCGCGATTAAAACGTACTATTTATCACTACTTGGCAGCAAAAAACTTAACTAATCAGCCTATCAGAGCCGACTATGTAGCCATTACAGGTCAAGGGGCTGGCAATATAAACTGGATTAAAAACGTACTTTAGAATTATCCACAAACAGATTAGTAAAACGTCCAGCAACATACAAAAATGACGAATAAATTATTGGTAGTCTATGCAAGATACAATTAAAGAAATTTTCACAGAGAGCATTCAAGTACAAATAGCAGCAGGCGAAGTACTGCCCAGCGCACTTGAGTCTGCGGCATTTACAATTGCACAAAGTTTAATTAATGGGAATAAACTTCTTTGCTGTGGCACAACAAACTGCCATATGTTAGCGCAGCACATAGCCGGCGTATTAGTTAATCACTACGAAACTGAGCGCCCCTGTTTACCTGCTATTGCGCTATCTCAAGAAAACATTAATTTAGGACAAAATAGCCAGGTGGATGAGCATGATACCTTTGCTCGCCAAGTACGCGCCTTTGCACAACAAGGCGACTTACTACTTGCGCTTGCCATTAATGGTAACGAAAAACATATTATTTCTGCTGTAGAGGCTGCACTTACTAAAGATATGAAGGTCATAGTGATGGTAGGTGATGACGGTGGAGAACTTGTTGGCTTATTAGGCCCTAATGATGTAGAAATTCGTACGCCTTCTAAGCGACCTAGCCGCATTATTGAATCTCACTTAGTTAACTTACATTGTTTAAGTGAACTGGTTGATTTAACTCTTTTCCCGCAGGATGAAAATTATGTTTAAACGCTCTCTTATTGTTTTAGGTACTGTTGTTTTACTGCAAGGCTGTGCAGCCGCAGTGGTTGCAGGAACAGCTGGTGCAGTAACTGCAGCAAATGATCGCCGTACAATTGGCTCTCAAATAGATGATAATAATATAGAAATTAAAGCCAGTATTGCGCTGAGTGAAGTTGAACGATTAGAAAAGTTTGCTAATGTAGACGCTATAAGCGTAAATGGCATTGTTTTATTAGTTGGGCAAGTTGCCAATCAAGAAATGAAAAACCAAGCTCAGCAAAGCATTGAGGGGCTTTCAGGTATACGTAAAATACACAATCAAATTAGGATTGGCTCTAATATTGGTATTACCACACAAACACACGACTCATGGTTAACTTCTAAAGTAAAAGCGCAGCTGCTAACAGCGAAAGATATTCCAAGTAATAATATTAAAGTAGTAACAGAAAATGCTGAAGTATTTTTAATGGGCTTAGTATCTGAGTCTGAGTCTAACCAAGCGGTTAATATTGCACGCAATGTATCGGGTGTAGAGCGCGTTATTAAAGTGTTTGAATATTTATAAAAGCACATAAAAAAAACCGCTAAATTAGCGGTTTTTTTGTATTTAAACGTTACTTAATAACGCGTAAATGCGAACCTTTTTTCTTTTCTGGCTTTTCTGGCGGCGGAGTCTCATCAATAAGTTCATCTGATGTCTCTACACTTTCAAGCTCAGGTGCAAAATCGTCTTCGTCCTCTAAAAACTCTTCTGCGGTAAAGACTGTTCCTTCGCCATTTTCACGCGCATAAATAGCAAGTACTGCACCTAAAGGCACATATACCTGCATTGGCTGCCCACCAAAGCGCGCATTAAAGCTTAGCTGCTCCATATCTAACGAAAACCCAGTTACGGCTGAAGGGCTAATATTAAGCACTATTTGGCCATCTTGTACAAACTGCGTAGGCACTTGCACTGCTGGGTAATCTGCGTCCACCACTAAATGCGGTGTGCACTCGTTATCTACGATCCAATCAAAAAAAGCACGTAATAAATAAGGACGATTAGGCGTCATTATAAACGGATCTCACGCTCTGCTTCAGTTAAAGAAGCTTGGAATGACTCACGCTCAAATAAGCGTATCATGTACTCTTTTAGCTCTTTAGCGCCAGAGCCATTAAGCTCAATACCAAGCTCTGGTAAACGCCATAATAGCGGTGCTAAGTAACAATCTACTAAGCTAAACTCTTCACTCATAAAGTAAGGTGCTTCGTTAAAGATTGGTGCAATTGCAAGTAGTGCTTCTGTTAGCTCTTTACGAGCTTGTTCAGCATCTGCAGTATTGTTATTGATTTTTTCAGCTAAGCTGTACCAATCAGTATCAATACGGTGCATCATTAAACGGCTACGACCACGCATTACCGGATAAACAGGCATTAGTGGAGGATGAGGGAAACGTTCATCAAGGTATTCCATGATGATGTTTGCCTGATATAAGCCAAGCTCACGGTCAATCAGTGTCGGTACTGTACCATAAGGGTTAATTTCGTGAAGTGCCTCTGGCAAGTTATCCTTTTCAGCCAAATGAATATCTACACTTACACCTTTTTCTGCAAGTACAATACGTACTTGGTGGCTATACATACAGTTAGCACCAGAAAAAAGGGTCATTACAGGGCGCTTATTGGCAGCTACGGCCATGCCTATACCTCCATTAAATAACTAAAACAGCAATAGGGGCTTAAGCCCCTATTGCAAAATTACCTTGTAAAATGCTCAAATTAATGAACATCTCTCCAGTATTCTTTCTTAAGCATAAATGCCAAGATAAACAGGATAACTAAAAACCCGATTACCTTAATACCTAACGCTTCTGACTCAAGGCGTGTAGGCTCACCTACATACTCTAAGAAATTCGTTAAATCACGAACAGCTTGATCGTATTCATCAACGCTTAGCTCGCCCTTACCATCTGTTTCAGTACCAACAACCTTGATGACTGTTTCACCGTGTTGTTCTACTTCTTCAGTAATAGGTGTAGGTAAACCTTGTAGCTCTTGAAGAACATGTGGCATACCTACTGATGGAAATAACGTATTATTAACACCAAACGGACGTGATTCGTCTTTGTAAAACGATTTTAAGTAAGTATAAATCCAATCACTACCGCGCACACGCGCCACATTTGTTAGATCCGGCGGAGCCGCTCCAAACCATTTTGCAGCGTCATCTTTAGTGATAGCGTTAAGAATATGACCACCTACTTTTGAACCGTCAAAAATTAGCTGCTCTTTACCAAGCTCTGTCGGAATACCAATATCGCGGAAAGTACGTTCATAACGTTGGTACTGCATTTGGTGACAACCAAGGCAGTAATTCATGAACAACTTAGCGCCGCGTTGCAAAGAAGGTTGATCAGATATATCGTTACCCGCTTCCATTAAAGGAACTGACGGCCCTGCAGCCATAACCATATTAGGCAGCAAGTTTACTGATAAAGCAAATATACCGATAATTAGCTTTTTCATCATTTCGTTAACCTCTCAGGCAATGGCTTAGTTTTTTCATTCTTACTGTATACAAATAACAGTACGAAGAACATAAAGTAAGTCACAGTACAGACTTGAGAAATTATCGTTTTCAAGTCAGTTTGTGGAGTTGCACCCACCCAACCTAAAAGAACGAAAGTTACAACAAAACCTGCAATGTTCCACTTGTGGAAGCCACAACGGTAACGAACCGATTTAACACGACCACGGTCAATCCAAGGTAACAATGCTAGTACCACTATAGACGCACCCATAGCCGCAACACCCATTAACTTGTCTGGGATAGCACGAAGGATTGCATAAAATGGCGTAAAGTACCAAACAGGGAAAATATGCTCAGGTGTTTTAAGTGGATTTGCCGCTTCAAAGTTTGGCGCTTCAAGGAAGAAACCATTCATTGCAGGCATAAAGAATACTACCCAACAAAACAAAATCAAGAAGCCAACAACACCCACAATATCTTTTACTGTGTAGTATGGGTGGAACGGTATCGCATCAACAATATCTTTCTTGCTGGTGTAATACTCATGGAATTTAAATTTAGGCTTATCTTCTTCAGCTACAGTGCCTTTTTTGCGTTTTATTTCAACACCGTCAGGGTTGTTAGAACCCACTTCGTGAAGAGCAACAATGTGTAAGAACACTAAGATAACAATAACCAATGGTAGGGCAATAACATGTAATGCAAAGAAGCGATTAAGCGTTGCACCCGATATTACGTAGTCACCACGGATCCAAAGTGTTAAGTCATCACCAATAACCGGGATAGCCCCAAATAGTGAAATAATTACCTGTGCACCCCAGAACGACATTTGTCCCCATGGTAGTAAGTAACCCATGAAGGCTTCAGCCATTAACGCTAAGAAAATAAACATACCAAATAGCCACAGTAATTCACGTGGTTTTTGGTAAGAACCGTAGATCATGCCACGGAACATATGCAGATATACAACGATAAAGAACGCAGATGCACCCGTTGAGTGTAAATAACGTAATAGCCAACCGTATTCCACATCACGCATGATGTACTCTACTGATGCAAAAGCGCCCTCAGCAGATGGAACAAAGTTCATCGTTAGCCAAATACCTGTAAGGATTTGGTTTACCAGTACTAACATAGCTAGTGAGCCAAAAAAGTACCAGAAGTTAAAGTTTTTAGGTGCTGGGTACTGTGCAATGTGCATGTTCCAAACACGTGTCATTGGGATACGGTCGTCAATCCAACCAATCAGCTTACCAAACATTAGGCTACCCCTTTTTCTTCGCCCACTAAAATAGTGGTATCATCAAGAAAAGTATAAGGTGGTATTTCTAAGTTTAATGGTGCTGGTACTGATTGAAATACTCGTCCAGCCATATCAAATTTAGAACCGTGACACGGACAGAAAAATCCATCGTCAGTGCCCTCAACTTTCTCACCAAAGTTACCTTGTAAGAAACCTGGCGAGCACCCTAAATGCGTACAAATACCCACAGCGACAAATATCTCTGGGCGTAATGAACGGTAATCATTTGTTGATGATTCTAGTTGTTGTGGCTCTTGCGATTGCGGATCACGAAGTTTACCTTCATGTTCTTTCATCTGCTCAAGCATTTTAGGGGTACGTGATACAACCCATACAGGTTTACCACGCCACTCGACACGTATTAATTGCCCTGGCTCAAGTTTGCTGATATCTACTTCTACAGGCGCACCCGCAGATTTAGCTCGCTCACTTGGATTCCAAGACGCAATAAAAGGAACAGCAGCCCCAGCCGCACCAACACCACCTACAACAGAGGTAGCTATGGTTAAAAAGCGACGTCGGCCATTGTCTACAGGCGCATTGCTCATCCACTTATCTCCACTATGATTCTCAACACTTGCTATATTGAGAACATCAGTTACAGCAGGTTAATTTTTCAAAAATTTTAAAATAGAAGCGATCATAATTAAAACCCTTGATTAAAACAAGGTTATTCACAGCCTCACGCTCGAATAACCCGACTTGATCAACAGGTTGATAAAGTAAGCTCGAGAATAAAGCCGAATGACTATAATAGCGCTTCTGTAAAAACAATATACTGACCAAGATCAACCCCACTAAGAGGAAACAGATAAACTGTACATGGTGATGTTGAACTTGCTCATACTACTTGCCAGCCAATTGTAGCAAAAAATTCCACCAATTAACTGATGGATTTACACTAATTACGATAATTATTTAACTTTTTTGCAGTGAAATGGGTATTTTTTAACTTTCGTACATTAAATACGCGGTAATTACAAAATATGATCAGCGCCTGGCCTTAAAAAAGGCGGCTGGAGGTAGGTAAGTACTTAAATTTAAATGCCAAAAACAAAAAACCCAGCATAAGCTGGGTTTTTGAATTCTTGATAACGTAAAAATTAACGTTTTGAGAACTGTGGACGCTTACGCGCTTTCTTAAGACCCACTTTCTTACGTTCAACTTTACGTGCATCACGTGTAACAAAACCTGCTTTACGAAGTTGTGGACGTAATGACTCGTCAAACTCCATAAGTGCACGAGTGATACCGTGACGGATAGCACCAGCTTGACCAGTTGTACCACCACCGGCAACGGTGATGTGAAGGTCAAATTTTTCAGTCATGTCAACAAGCTCAAGAGCTTGACGAACAACCATGCGTGCTGTTTCGCGACCAAAGTACTCTTCTAAAGAGCGCTTGTTGATTACGATGTTACCAGTGCCTGGGCGTAAGAATACGCGAGCACTTGAACTTTTACGACGACCTGTACCGTAGTATTGATTTGCCATGATAGTGCTCCTTAAATGTCTAGAACCTGAGGCTGTTGTGCAGCATGGTTGTGCTCAGTACCTGCGTAAACTTTAAGTTTACGGTACATTGCGCGGCCTAAAGGACCACGTGGCAACATGCCTTTAACAGCTTTTTCGATGATCATTTCAGGCTTTGCAGCTTGAAGTTTATCAAAAGTAGTAGACTTAAGACCACCTGGGAAACCAGTATGAGCGTAGTACACTTTATCTTTGAATTTGTTACCAGTTACAGTAACTTTCTCAGCGTTGATAACGATGATGTAATCACCAGTATCTACGTGTGGAGTGTATTCAGCTTTATGCTTACCGCGTAGGCGATGAGCGATTTCAGTAGCGATGCGACCTAAAGTTTTACCTTCAGCGTCAACTACGTACCAGTCACGTTTTACTGTTTCTGGTTTAGCAACAAACGTTTTCATTTATAAAAATCCAATGTTTTTCAATTAAAACCACAGGCAGTTATTATTAACTACCGCTCTAAGTATGCTATAACCCCTTCGAGTTTTAGACTTTAGCGCCGCTCACAAGTGGCTAAACTATATGAGGACATAGAACGCAACGTGGCAGACGCGGGAGTATACCAGCACTTAAAACACATTGCTACCGAGCGGTTGTTTTTTCCACAAGAAAATTACAAAAATTTATGTATTGATATAAAAACACAATAAAGCCGGTTAAAAGAGTTATTACGCGCTTATAAACTGGCGCTACGATAAATGCTCTTTTGCTAAATACTCTAATGACTGCATTTCTTGAAGGCGACTAATACAACGTTTAAATTCAAAGTTAAGGTTGCCCTGCGTATATAGCTCAGTAATTGGCTTTTCAGCCGAAATAATCAAGGTGACATGGCGCTCGTAAAATTCATCCACTAAGGCTATAAAGCGCCTAGCTGCATCGTCATTATTTTGCCCAAGCTGTTTTACATTAGAAAGTATAACGGTGTTATATAAACGGCTAATTTCCATGTAATCGACTTGGCTACGTGCGGTTTCGCACAATTCGCTAAATTCAAACATCACTACACACTTAGCCACTTTGCGTGTGTTGATTAAGCGCCCTTCTATTTCTATGGGTTGGTCACATTCCCCCGCCTCTGGCGAGAGTTTATCAAAATATTCAAATAAGTTTTTATCGGCTTGCTCATCTAATGGGCTGTGAAATATTTCGGCTTGCTCAAGGGTACGCAAGCGATAATCAATACCAGAGTCTACGTTTACTATTTCTGTGTTCGCTTTTACCAGTTCAATGGCCGGAATAAAACGCGCACGTTGCAGGCCGTTTTTATATAAATCATCAGGTACTATATTAGAGGTAGCGACTAATACGATATTGCGTGCAAATAATGCCTGCATTAAGCCGCCGAGTAACATGGCATCGGTAATATCTTGCACAAAAAATTCATCAAAACAGATAATGTCGGTTTCGGCTTTAAATATGTCGGCAACAATTTCTAGCGGGTTACTTTTATTATTGAGTTTTTTTAGTTCATCGTGAACTCGGTGCATAAAGCGATGAAAATGCACGCGCATTTTACGCTCACCTGGCAGTGCCTCATAAAAGGTATCGACTAGATAGGTTTTACCACGCCCTACACCGCCCCAAAAATAAAGCCCTTTTATTGACTCAGGTTCGTTTTTATTAAACAACTTTGCAAAAAAACCTTGCTGCTGCGGTTTTTTATTTGTCAGGTCATCGTATAAACGTTGTAAATGGCGCACTGCATTTTCTTGTGCTTGGTCATGTACAAAGTCATCGCGCTTAAGATCTTGCTGGTAAGTTTGCCAAGGAGTCATATCTAATTACATTTTAAACACAGTTTAATTTGCTCAGCATATTAACACGCATCTTAACTCGGGGTATATTACCTACAGGATGATTTATATTTGAATCAGGCATTATTAGATATTTTTTCCCAAAGGGGTAAAGTTATGGGCACAGTTACGTGGGTAGGTTTAATTGTCATTACTGCTGTAGTGGCATTTTTTGTTGGTGCATTCGTTACTAAAAAACAATTTAAACAAGATGAATTAAAAGAACAAGCAGAGCAAGCACAAAACGCGCTTGAGCAGTATCGCCAAGATGTGGCTGATCATTTAGCAAGCACGGGTAAGCTTGTGAATAAAATGAAAGAAAATTACGACCAACTACTCAGCCATGTTGAAGAAACTAATCAACTATTACTTGATGATAAAAACAAAGCCCCTAGTGAGCCGTTTTTCTCTAAAGAAACAACTGAGCAATTACAAGCGTCTTTAAAAGAACGCGAAGTTGACCGTTCATCTGCACAGGCACAACCTGCCGATTACGTATCGGGCGAGTCTGGTTTGTTTGCAGGACAAAATAGCGATTCAAAAACAGTAAAAGCCTCTTAATATACGATGCACGCTAAAATGTTAGTGCTATCTTGAGGAACTTTTTTTTGACCCCATAGTCTTTAAATGTAACAGCTTTATATTTAAATTCGAAGAGGCTGCTTATGCAGCCTTTTTGCTTTTCCTGTGATGTGGAGTACACCCTGACTATGAAAATGAAATTATCACTTATTAGTGCTGCAATCTTATCTACAAGCTTATTATTAAGCCCTATGGCCTCTTATGCAAAACTACCTATTGCTGTTAACGGCCAACAATTACCTACACTTGCGCCTATGCTTGAGCAAATTACTCCAGGCGTTGTGAGCATTCAGGTTTCTGGGTCAAAAGAAGTACGTCGTCGTGCAGACCCCCTTGAATACTTTTTTGGCAACCCTCAACCACGTAGCCAAAAACGTCAATTTAGTGGGTTAGGCTCAGGGGTTATTATTGATGCCGATGAAGGTTATGTCGTAACAAATAATCACGTAATTCAAGATGCCGAAAAAATGGTGGTGACGCTAGAAGATGGCCGTGAATTTGAAGCGACTAAAATAGGTACAGATAAAGAGTCTGATATTGCATTATTACAAATAGATGCAGATGATTTAACCGCGGTTAAACTCGCTAATTCAGATAAATTGCGTGTCGGCGACTTTGCAGTGGCCATTGGTAATCCATTTGGTTTAAGCCATACCGTAACCTCAGGTATTGTAAGTGCATTAGGGCGTAGTGGTTTAAATATTGAAGGCTATGAAGACTTTATTCAAACCGATGCGGCTATTAACCAAGGTAACTCAGGAGGCGCTTTAGTTAATTTAAATGGTGAACTCATTGGTATTAATACTGCTATTTTAGGTGCCTCGGGAGGAAATGTAGGTATTGGCTTTGCTATTCCATCAAATATGATGAAAAACCTAGTCGACCAAATTATTGAACATGGCGAAGTTCGCCGTGGCTCACTGGGTATTTCTGGCCGCCCACTTGATGCAGGCCTTGCAAAAGCACAGCAACTTGACGTTAAACAAGGGGCTTACGTTATGCAAGTAATGGATGATACCGCAGCAAGTAAAGCAGGTATTAAAGCTGGCGATGTTATTATTAGTATTAATGGTAGCGATATTAGTGGCTTCCATGAGCTGCGTAGCAAAATAGCGACTTTAGGTGAAGGCCGTGAAGTTAAATTAGGTATTTACCGCGATGGCAAAGTAAAAACTATTAAGGTGACCCTTGATGGCGCATCGGGTGTAACAGCTGCAGGCGATGAACTGCATCCTGCATTCCAAGGTGCAACGCTTGAAAACGTGCAAAAAAATGGCACTAAAGGTATTGAAGTAGCCACAGTAGATCCGCGCTCTCCTTCGGCACGCGTAGGTCTTGAAGAAGGTGATATTATTGTACAAGTTAACCGCCAACGCGTAGAAAACATTCGTCAAATGAACAAAATTATCGAAGATACCCAAGGTAATATTGTACTTGGCGTTAAACGTGGCAGAGAGTCTATCTTTGTACTTATTCAATAAGTAACACACTATAAATAAGCAATAAAAATAACAGCAGCACTTGCCGCTGTTATTTTTTTTGTGCCATCATAAAGAATTGCTCACTAACAATAAGAATCTCGTGCTGAAATTACTAAAATTTGTACTTCCCCCCTTGTTTGTCGGTTTAGGTATCGCTTTTTTAGTGGTTTTTTTCAGCCCTAATATGCGCGCCTCTTTACTCCCTAATGTTCCCTTGCCCAGTGCTATGAGCTCAAATCATCTTAGTTTTTCTGACGCGGTTAAACGTGCTGCACCGTCGGTGGTAACCATTTTTTCGGAAAGTATTTCTAAAGAGCCTAGGTATAAGCAACAAAACACCGTTCAAGAGCTGGGCTCTGGGGTTATTATGACCCAAGATGGTTACATTTTAACTAACTACCACGTCATAAATAATGCAGATCAAATTTTGGTTATATTAACCGATGGCCGACGCTTTTTTGATGTGCAGTTAATTGGCTTTGACACTATTACCGACTTAGCCTTATTAAAAATTAACGCCGATCACCTGCCCGTTATTCCGGTAAACGACAATTACACCACAAGTGTAGGCGATGTAGTACTAGCCATAGGTAACCCACTCAATTTAGGGCAAACCATCACCCAAGGTATAATCAGCGCCACCGGTAAACAAAAAATTACCGATAGCCCTTACAACAACCTATTACAAATGGATGCCGCTATAAATGTAGGTAACTCTGGTGGCGCCTTAGTTAATTCTAATGGTGATTTAGTGGGAATTACGTCTGCGCAGTTTAAAACCCGTGAAAACCTAAATATCCAAGGAATATTTTTTGCTGTTCCCTATTCGCTGGCTAAAGAAGTAATGGCAAAGCTGATACGCCATGGCCGTGTAGTACGTGGTTATTTAGGGTTTGAAGGCACGGCTGTTGATAGCACAGGCAAAGAAGTAAACGACAGTCTAACACCGGTTGCAGGCATGCGAATCACCAATTTAGACCCATTAGGCCCTGCATGGCAAGCTGGCATTGAAGAGCAAGATATTGTTATTAAAATTGCAGGATTAAGCGTTGCCAACCCGCAAAAAGTACTCGAAAAAATAGGCAATACACAGCCCGGTAAAGAAATAGAATTTGAGCTGTATCGAAACGGTAAAATAAAAAAAATAATGGTTAGAGTTGCAGAACTCGAGACTAAACTCTAACCAAAGTGACAATAAAAAGGTCGGATAGCAATACGCGTATCCGACCTTTTTTATGTCTAAAGTAAACTGTCTTTAACCCAGTGTGCTTAATTTAACGAGCAAGTTTGCCCTCACCTCAAAGCAAATAAATATTATTGCGAATGGGTATTAGCTACTTCTGCGCTTAATATTAGCGCCTAAGCCACTGAGTTTATCTTCAATGCGTTGATAGCCTCGGTCTACGTGGTAAATACGATCGACTACCGTTTCACCTTGCGCCACTATACCGGTTAAAATTAAGCTTGCAGAGGCACGTAAATCAGTTGCCATTACCTGAGCACCACTTAAACTTTGCGTTTCACCACAAATAGCCGTGTGCCCTTCTAAACGAATATTAGCGCCCATGCGTTGTAATTCAGGTACATGCATAAAACGGTTTTCAAAAATGGTTTCGGTAATTGTTGCACTGCCATTAGCCACTACATTTAACGCGGTAAACTGCGCTTGCATGTCGGTTGGAAAACCAGGGTGAGGCATGGTTTTAATATTAACGGCTTTAAGCTCACGATTACGCATATCTAAATAAATGCTGTCATCGTTTACTTCAACTAATGCATTCGCGGCACGTAATTTTTCAATAACAGGCTCAAGTGAATGATAATCTGTTTTTTTACAAAGTACTTCGCCTGCAGCCATTGCTGCTGCAACTAAAAAAGTGCCTGTTTCAATGCGGTCAGGTAAAATACTGTGCTCACAGCCGCCTAAACGCTCTACGCCATCAATTTCTATACGGCTTGTACCTGCACCAGTAATTTTTGCACCCATTGCAATTAGGCAATTGGCAAGGTCAATAATTTCAGGCTCGCGTGCTGCGTTTTCAAGTACCGTTTTACCATCGGCAAGTGCTGCGGCCATTAGTAAGTTTTCGGTTGCGCCAACACTCACCATTTCCATAAAAATTTCAGCGCCTTTAAGACGACCTTCTACTTTTGCATTGATATAACCGTTTTCAACGTTTATTTGCGCGCCCATGCGCTCTAAACCTTGAATATGTATATCAACTGGGCGGGCGCCTATTGCACACCCACCAGGTAGCGATACCTGCGCCTCACCAAAACGTGCCACTAAAGGCCCTAGGGCTAAAACAGAAGCGCGCATCTGCTTAACTAAATCATAAGGAGCAAGCGTTTTGTTAACGGTTGCACCGTCAATGTAGAGTGTATCGCCTTGCCAATTTACGGTCGCGCCTAAGGTGCTTAAAAGCGCTTCGGTGGTTACAATATCGCGAAGGCGAGGTACATTCGTAAATGTACTCTTACCGTCGCCAAGCAATGCAGCGAACAAAATTGGTAATGCGGCATTTTTAGCGCCAGAAATAGTTACTTCACCAGCAAGTGAAGTGCCACCTTGAATTACAAACTGATCCATTAAGAGGCCTTAACTATTGAGGTAAAATAAATTTTTGTTCACGCTTCCACTCAGTTGGCGTAAATGCACGAATTGATACAGCGTGAATTGTACCGTCTGAAATAGTATTCATTAATGGGCCATAAACTAGCTGTTGCTTTTTAACGCGGCTTAAACCGTCAAAGCACTCACCTACCGCAATTACTTCATAATGGCTACCATTGGCTTTTACTTTTACTTCAGATAATTGAAGTTCATCGCGTAATAACGTTTCGACTTGGCTAGTTTCCATAACTCTCACTCAAATAAAGTTGTTACCTGACCTAATTGCATTAAATTTTGCAATTGCTCAGGTGGGTTTTGCAATTCAAGGCGTGTGCCCTGTTGCTTAAATTCAGCAAAAGAGTGAATTAACCAAGCTAAGCCCGCTGTGTCAACCCTCATGACCTCACAAAGGTCAAAATAGATGGTTTTATGCTTACTTAATGACTGGACGTTCAGAAGCGGTTCATTGCCAATTGAGCTGCGGGTAAGTTCACCACTTACCCTATAATGCTGCTCATCAACTTGGCTAATTGCCAATTTAGTCATTGCTGTTGTTGCCTCTAAATTGCACAGGTAGCTGACTCTTTTGCTCTAGTAATTTGCTTACATGCGCAATACCCTGCTGGCGCAAAATACCTTGTAGCTCACTTTGTTTTGCATCAAGTAAGCTAATTCCTTCTGCAATCATATCGTATGCACGCCACTCGCCACTGCGATCTTCACGCACTTTAAAATCAATTTTTATGTCAGGTTTACCATCTTCAATGATTTTAGTTTTTACTACAACCACATCTTTTCCTTTAAATGGTTGTGCTGCACCAAACTCAACATGTTGGTCTGTATATTGAGTAAATACCCCAGCGTAAGTTGCGACTAAATAACTTCTAAACGCACCAATAAATTCTTGGATGTCTTTTATCGCTTTGGCTTTTTGCGCTTCATCTTTAATCGCACGTACTTTAGACACTTCACTACCTAATACGCGTAATGCTGCATATTTGTAGTCTATGTAAGGCATTAACTCTTCTTCTACAATAACACGAAGGTATTCTTTATCTTTAACGATAAGCGGTTGATCTTTTTTAATCCGCTCAAAAGTATGCTCTGATACTTGGCGTACCATTTTATTAGGATCTGTCAATTTTACTTCGGCTGCGCTAACACTTTGCACAGCAAGGGTTGCACCAAGTGCAATAACGGCTAAAAACTGTTTCAACATAATAATTACTCACTACCTTGGTTGAATAAAAACTGCCCAATTAACTCTTCTAAAACAAGTGCAGACTTCGTATCTGTGATTGAATCACCATCACCTAGCGCTTTGCTTTCTACGCCAAATAACTCGTCGATTGCTTGATCTTGCGCGTTTTCGGTCACTGTTTCACCTAAACAGCGTTGTTCTGCTGCGTTAGGAGAAATAACAGGGTGAATACCTAAGTACTGCTCCCCTAAAATTCCCGATGTTAAAATTGAGATTGAGCTCGTGTCTGAAAAACGACATAAATACTGTGCATCAATAGTCATATTGACCACAGGCAAAAACTCCTGCGGATGGACATAAATAGATTCAACACGCCCAATTACTACGCCGCCTACTTTTACCGGCGCGCGTGCTTTAAGTGAGCCAATATTTTCAAACTTTGCATTTAGCGTGTAGGTTTCGCCCGACCCGCTAATACCCGAATTAGCCACTTTAAGTGCTAACATTGCAAACGCTAAAATGCCTAATGCGACAAAAAAGCCAACTAAAATCTCTAATTTCCGTGAATTCATTATCTATACCCTATTAGCTGGTAAACATTACCGCTGTCAAAATAAAGTCAAACCCTAATACTGCCAGTGATGAGTGAACAACTGTTTCTGTTGTTGCTTTACTGATCCCTTCTGAGGTTGGAATACAATCGTAGCCCTTATAAAGCGCAATCCAGGTCACTACCATGGCAAATACAAAACTTTTGATCATGCCGTTTAATACATCTTCTTGAAACGATACTTGCGATTGCATTATCGACCAAAAGCTGCCGGTATCTACGCCTAACCAATCAACCCCAACTAAATGAGCACCGATAATGGCAACCGCAGAAAAAATAAGTGCAAGCAATGGCATACTAATAAAACCAGCCCAAAAACGCGGAGCAATAATGCGCTTAAGAGGGTCAATGGCCATCATTTCTAGTGAAGAGAGTTGTTCGGTGGCTTTCATTAAACCAATTTCTGCGGTTAGTGCACTGCCGGCGCGCCCCGCAAATAATAGCGCGGTTACCACAGGACCTAATTCACGTAACAAACTAAGCGCAACTAATGGGCCTAAGCTGTCTTCGGCACCATAGCCTACTAGTACGGTATACCCTTGCAGCGCAAGCACCATACCAATAAACAAACCCGACACCATAATAATTAATAATGATTGCGAACCAACCATATAAAGTTGTCGTACTAACAGCGGTGTGCCTTTTTTAAAGTTAGGTATATTCCACAGTGCATTAAAAAGCATGGTGGCAGAGCGCCCTAATGCTGCAAAACGCCCTAGCGTTTTATGACCTAACTTTTGAAATAAATCCAACATTAAGTGTTTTCTCCTAACAGCTCATCAGCATACGTTTGTGCTGGGTAATGAAATGGCACAGGCCCATCCGATAACCCTTTTAAAAACTGCTGTACTAATGGAGATTCATGGTTTCTCATTTCATCCGGTGTCCCTGCCCCTATTACGCCTTGGTCGGCAATAATAATAACGTGATCGGCAATACTCATTACCTCCGTCACATCGTGGGTTACAATAAGGGATGATAAACCTAGCACTTCATTTAATGACTTAATAAGCTTTACCAATACGCCCATAGATATTGGGTCTTGGCCGGCAAAAGGCTCATCATACATAATGAGCTCTGGGTCCAGCGCAATAGCACGTGCAAGTGCTGCTCGTCTGGCCATACCACCAGAAAGCTCAGAAGGCATTAAGTCTTTAGCGCCGCGTAAACCCACTGCTTGCAGTTTCATTAATACGACTAGTTTTATTAACGCTTCACTTAACTTGGTATGCTCTCGCAGAGGAAATGCAATGTTGTCAAATACCGACATATCAGTAAATAACGCACCGCTTTGAAACAGCATGCTCATTTTGGTTCGTGCCGCATATAACTCTTTGCGCGACATTTTAGGAATACTGCCACCTTCGAATAAAATATCGCCGGCGTCAGGCTTAAGCTGCCCACCAATTAAGCGTAGCATTGTGGTTTTGCCAATTCCGCTTGGCCCCATAATCGCTGTTATCTTACCTTTAGGAACACTAAAACTCATATTTTTATATATGGTTCTATCGCCTCGCGAAAAGCTAACATCCTTGACTTCTACTATTGATTGCGACAAGTCGCTCTCCGTAACAATGTTCACTCGTGCTCCTATTTTAAGGGTTTTTTAACCAAGATGGAAAAAACAATTCGTAAGATTTTGTAATACGCCTACAAAAAGCGCTGTAAGGCTGAAGTAAATTGCCTTAACCTTTGCTTAAGCGCATAAAATTCGCACACTGCTATAGTAGACCCCACTCTTTTGCTTATACTTTCATGTTGGCTTTTGTTACTATTCGCGCCATCTGTATTTTGAACATCTGGCTTAACATAATGGTTACCTCGTTTGTTATTTTAATTCTTGGTTTTACTGCACTTGTATGGAGCGCCGACCGATTTGTATACGGTGCGGCTGCGCTTGCTAAAAACTTTGGAGTGCCCACTTTAATAGTTGGCTTAACGGTTGTTGCTATGGGTTCTTCGGCCCCTGAAATGATGGTGTCTGCATCGGCTGCTCTGGCCAATAAAACCGACACAGCGGTAGGTAACGCGGTGGGCTCAAATATAACAAATATATTACTTGTGTTAGGGATAACTGCACTGCTGCGCCCGCTGAGTGTTTCCTCAAGTACGTTAAAACGCGAAATGCCGCTCGTAATGTTGGCATCATTGGCTACGTGGTATGTGTTTTCAGATAACTACTTTTCACTCACCGAAGGTATCGCCTTATTAGTCGCTTTTATTGTGTTTATTGGTGGTTTAATTATTGTATCCCTACGAGCTAAAAACCAAGATGATCCATTTGTTTCAGAAGCATGCGATGAAGTCCCTAATGATGTTCCCACTAAAAAAGCAATATTTTGGCTTATTGTCGGTATGGTTTTATTGCCTGTAAGCTCCCATTTTTTAGTTGGTTCAGCTGTCGATATAGCAAAATACTTTGGTTTAAGCGATTTAGTTATTGGTTTAACTATTATTGCCATTGGCACAAGCTTGCCTGAACTTGCGGCTTCTGTTGCAGGCGTTCTTAAAAACGAAGACGATTTAGCGCTAGGTAATATTGTTGGCTCAAATATATTTAATATTCTAGCGGTATTGCCGCTTGCAGGTATTATTAACCCATCAGTGGTCGACCCATCACTTGCAAACCGCGACATACTTATTATGTTGGGTGCAACGCTTGCGCTTATTATTATGTCATTGAACTTTAGAGGTTCTCAGCGTATCAATAGAGTAGAAGGTGGTCTATTACTCATCGCATTTTTGGCGTACCAAGGTTATATTTTTAGTCAAGTAGGGTAACAATGGCACAACTAAACTTTATAGAGCAAGGTTTACGCGTATTAAACATAGAACGCCAAGCGCTTGCGGATATTAAACAATACGTTGATGAAAACTTTAATAATGCGTGTCAGGCCATGTTTGATTGCCAAGGCCGCATTATTGTTATTGGTATGGGTAAATCAGGCCATATTGGTAATAAAATTGCTGCTACCCTTGCCAGTACAGGCAGCCCTGCTTTTTTTGTTCACCCAGGCGAAGCAAGTCATGGTGATTTAGGCATGATAACCAAAAATGATGTGGTTATGCTTATATCAAACTCGGGCGAAACCAGTGAAGTACTAAATATTATTCCGGTGCTAAAACGCCTCGGTGCAAAAATAATATCGATGACGGGCAACCCGCTTTCTACTATGGCAACACTTGCCGATGTGCACGTATGCATAAAGGTAGAACAAGAAGCATGTTTGTTAGGTTTAGCGCCAACAGCAAGCACCACAGCCACTTTAGCAATGGGTGATGCAATGGCGGTTGCGCTTTTAGAAGCACGCGGTTTTACCGCCGATGACTTTGCACTCTCTCACCCTGGCGGCAGCTTAGGTAAGCGATTGTTGCTCACTTTAAAAGATGTAATGCACAGCGGCACAAACACCCCTATTATAGGTGTAACGCAAACAATTAAAGACGCGTTAATAGAAATGTCTGCCAAAGGGCTAGGCATGACTGCTATTGTAGATAACAATCAACAGCTTGCTGGCCTTTTTACCGACGGCGACTTACGTCGTATTTTAGAGCAAAAAGTTGATATACATAACACCGCTATTAACCAAGTTATGACTAAGTCATGCACCACCGCCACGGCCGATATGCTTGCAGCAGAAGCACTAAATATAATGGAAAATAAGCGGATTAATGGTTTAATCATAGTTAATGAGCAAAACCAGCCTGTGGGCGCCTTAAATATGCAAGACCTCTTAAAAGCAGGAGTATTATAAATGCAATTTAAAGATCTCTATCAACCGCTAAGCGATGATGCCAGAGCACGCGCCAAAAAAGTAAAACTACTCATATGCGATATTGATGGTGTATTTTCTGATGGCCGAATTTACCTCGGTAACCAAGGCGAAGAGTTAAAAGCATTTAATACAAAAGATGGTTTTGGCATTAAGGCACTGATCAATAGCGGTTTTGAAGTTGCGGTTATTACGGGGCGTCATTCAAAAATAGTGCAAGCTCGCATGAGCAGCTTAACCGTACAGCATATTTATCAAGGCCAAGAAGACAAACTTATTGCTTATCAAGAACTCAAAAACACTTTAAAGTTAACTGATGAACAAATAGCCTATATTGGCGATGATGGACCTGACATGCCCGTCATGGAGCGCGTTGGTTTTGCCGTCGCAGTAAACGATGCGCACCCGCTAATTAAACGCTTATCGCATTACACTACACAAATGCCTGGTGGCTTTGGTGCAGTGAGAGAGCTCACAGATTTACTCATGCTCGAAAACGGTATAGCACTTACTACACAAGGTACCAGTTCATGAATGCAGCACGCGTTATACTCAGTGTGTTATTCATCGGCTGTATGGTTTGGCTTTGGTACCCTTATTTTACGCAAAGCAATGTAGCACCAGAGCAAGAACCAGAAGTCATTGCAAAGCCTGATTACACCGCTATAGAGCTTAAGCAAACAACCTATGACGAGCAAGGTAAAATAAGCCATAAAGTTACCGCGGCTAAAATGGAGCTGTACCAACAACTTGGTTTTACATTTTTTGAAAAGCCTATTTTTACTTTATATAACGAAACACAAACATGGCGAATAAACGCTGACGAAGCAACGCTTTACGAAGATAAACAACTTATTTTAGAAGGCAACGTGGTTGCCAAAAATTTAGTTGATAACGCCATGATAGATAACATCAATGCCGACAACATCGAAGTCGACATTAAAGCGCTAACAATGCGCTCTGAGCAGCCAGTGGTTGTCACTGGGCCAAATTTAAAGATTGTCGGTAAAGGCCTTGAAGCCGATTTAAAAACCGCAGTAATAAAACTAATTAACCATACGCGAACAATATATTATGACCAATAAACTCACTAAAATACTTATTATCCCATCGCTGATGCTGGCATTTAGCGCTTCTGCTGCTGAGCCTGCTGCTCAACCGCCAGCAAACCAAATTTCTATTAGTGCAGACCGTCAAGAAGGTCAACTTAAAGAAAACGTAGGTATTTTTGAAAAAAACGTCGAAATTGTGCATGGGAACCGCAAAATTACAGCCGACCGACTCGAAGTACATAAACGTGAAGACCTAGGGGATAACAAACAACTGCTTATTGCCACTGGCAGCCCTGCCTACTTCGAAGAAAAACAAGACGATGGTACCGTAATGAGTGCCAGTGCAAACGAAGTACGTTACGACGTAGCAAAGCGCTTTTTAACACTTGTTGGGGATGCCGAAGTCGCGCAAGCCGGTCAAAAAATTAATGCTAAAAGTATTACCTACGATATGCAGCAGCAGCTTATTAGCGCAGAAAAAGACGAAAACTCAACGGATCGTGTCCACACAATTTTAGTGCCTGTTGAAGCAAATATTAAAGAAAAAACAGGTAACGAAGGTCAACCATGAGCACCTTAAAAGCAGAACTATTAGCAAAAAGCTATAAAGGCCGCCAAGTTGTAAAAAATGTAGGCCTTGAGGTAGAAGCCGGCAGCATAGTGGGCTTATTAGGCCCTAATGGCGCAGGTAAAACCACCACCTTTTACATGATTGTAGGGTTAGTACCTAGCGACAAAGGTAAAATATCTATTGATGATAACGACATCACGTTATTACCTATGCACAGTCGTGCTCGCTTAGGCATTGGCTATTTGCCGCAAGAGTCATCTATATTTAGAAAGCTAACAGTTTATCAAAATTTAATGGCTATTTTAGAAACGCGCAAAGAGCTAAATAAAGCCGCGCGAGAAGAAACGCTTAACAACTTACTTGATGAATTTAGCATTCAACATATACGTGATAGCCAAGGTATGGCGCTTTCTGGTGGTGAACGCCGCCGTGTAGAGATAGCCAGAGCACTCGCAGCGAACCCTAAATTTATTTTGTTGGATGAGCCTTTTGCTGGTGTTGATCCGATTTCAGTGTTAGATATAAAGAAAATAATAGAACATCTTAAAAATCGTGGCATTGGCGTATTAATTACCGATCACAATGTAAGAGAAACCCTTGATGTTTGTGAAAAAGCCTACATTGTTTCTCATGGGGAGCTAATTGCATCTGGCACCCCAGAACACGTATTAAATGACAAAACTGTACGCGATGTTTATTTAGGCGAGCAATTTAGGCTGTAACATTTAAGCCACACCTACAAGCATCTGCTAATATTAATTATAACAACATAAAAGGATTGTTAGAGATACATGAGGCAATCATTACAGCTGCGCATGGGCCAGCAACTTACAATGACTCCACAATTGCAACAAGCGATTCGCTTGCTGCAGCTCAGTACATTGGATCTCCAGCAAGAAATACAAGAAGCACTGGATAGCAACCCGCTATTAGAAGTAGAAGAGCAAGATTACACGGAAGAGTCGGCTGGAAAAAATGAACAAAAAGCAGATACGGATGATGTAACCGTAAGCGCATCGGCTGATGATACAACCAGTGAATACGAGCAAGACAGTGGTGAAGCTTTAAATAAAGACACCGTTAGCGATGATATGGCGATGGATGTAACTTGGGATGAGTACATGAGTGCAGCCCCTGCGGCATCTTCAGGCCCAATGCCAGAAGATGAGTCTATTTATCAGGGCGCCTCTACTGAAACGCTACATGAGTACTTAATGTGGCAACTTCAGCTTACTCCTTTTAGCCCCACTGATGAAGCTATTGCTATAGCCATTGTAGAAGCTGTAGATGACTCGGGTATTTTAACGCTAAGTTGTGAAGAAATTTTAGAAAGCTTTAACCAAGAAAACGATGACGACGTTGAGGTTGAACTGGATGAAATAGAAGCCGTTTTAAAACGTATTCAATTATTCGACCCTGTAGGTATAGCCGCGCGAAGCTTACAGGAGTGCTTGTGTATTCAGCTTAATCAGTTTGATAAAGACACCCCTTTTATAGAACAAACTAAAATGATCTTAACCGATCACATTGATCTATTAGCGGCACGCGACTATCGTACATTAATGAAAAAGACTAAGCTTAAAGAAGACGAGCTTAAAGAGGTCATGACTCTTATACATACCCTCAACCCAAAACCTGCAGATACAATAGTAAGGGAAGAGTCTGAGTATGTCATACCGGATGTATCAGTTAAAAAAATTAAGGGCCGTTGGGTGGTAGAGCTAAACCCAGATAGCATGCCAAAAATACGCGTAAATAGTCAGTATGCGGCCATGTCACGTACCGTAAAATCTAGTGGAGATAGCCAGTTTATTCGCTCTCATCTGCAAGAAGCTAAATGGTTTATAAAAAGTCTTGAAAGCAGAAACGACACGCTGCTAAAAGTAACAAACTGTATTGTAAAACAGCAACAAGCGTTTTTTGAACATGGCCCCGAAGCCATGAAACCAATGGTTTTAAACGATGTTGCTGAAATGGTAGAAATGCACGAATCAACAATTTCGCGTGTTACTACGCAAAAATATATGCATACGCCACGTGGTATTTTTGAGCTTAAATATTTTTTCTCAAGCCACGTAAGCACTGAAAACGGCGGCGAATGTTCGTCAACCGCAATACGTGCCTTAATTAAAAAGCTAATTGCCGCGGAAAACTCAGCCAAACCATTGAGTGATAGTAAAATTGCGGATATATTGGCAGAGCAAGGAATTAAAGTAGCTAGACGCACAATAGCAAAATACCGTGAATCGCTAGCTATTCCACCGTCAAATCAGAGAAAGAGTTTGATATAAGACGTAAAAAACAAAGAGGAAATGCTTATGCAACTAAACCTAACTGGTCGTCACGTAGAAGTAACTGATTCACTTAGAGACTATGTAAATAATAAATTTGCAAAGCTAGAAAGGCACTCAGATCATATTAGCAATGTGCATGTCATTCTCGATGTAGAAAAACTCAACCAAAAAGCAGAAGCGACTATTCATGTAAGCGGCGCAGATTTATTTGCCTCAACAGAGCACCAAGATATGTATGCTGCTATAGACTCGTTGATTGACAAGCTCGATCGTCAAGTCATAAAACATAAAGAGAAGCTTGCTAGACACTAATATTATGAAATTAAGTACATTAGTATGCCAGGACTGCAGCAAAGCTGCGGTCCTTTTTAGTAGTAAAAAAAGAATTTTAGAATTTATCAGTGAGCTGGCTCATGAAAAGCTCCCTTACTTACCGCAACAGGATATTCTTAATGCGCTAGCTAGCAGAGAAAAACTAGGTAGTACGGGTATTGGCCGCGGTATCGCAATTCCGCATGGCAGAATGGGTGGCGTAGAAGAACCGCTTGCGTTAGTACTCGTTAGTGACAAGCCTGTAAACTTTGATGCTATTGATAACTGTCCTGTTGATATTTTTGTTGCACTCATCGTACCAGATGGCGATAACCAGCAGCACCTAAAGACTCTAGCAACCATAGCTGATAAACTGAGCAATAGAGAATTTTGCAAACAGCTGCGAAACGCTAAAACCGATGCAGAACTGTATCAAGTAATTGTTGATCAATCGTAGTAAATACTAAGGGCTATAAATGGAGTTAATAATCATAAGCGGCCGTTCCGGTTCAGGTAAATCGGTTGCTTTACGTGTGGTTGAAGATTTAGGCTATTATTGCGTAGATAATATCCCGGTCAACCTGCTGCCCTCTTTAGTACGTAGTGTTTCAGATAACTATGACAAAATAGCTGTTAGTATCGATGTTCGTAATATCCCCAAAGAACAAGACGAGTTTAACGATATTCTCGAGTACCTACCGGACTTTGCTAAACCCACTCTGTTTTATTTAGACAGTGATGATCAAACACTCATAAAACGTTTTTCAGAAACACGCAGATTACACCCTTTATCCATCGATTCATTGCCGCTCGACTTAGCAATAAAAAAAGAAAAAGAGCTGCTTGATGTACTTGTAACCCGCGCAGACTTTATGCTTGATACGACTGATTTAAGTGTTCAC
Organism: Pseudoalteromonas sp. P1-13-1a; assembly: GCF_001401875.1. Classification (NCBI taxonomy): domain Bacteria; kingdom Pseudomonadati; phylum Pseudomonadota; class Gammaproteobacteria; order Alteromonadales; family Pseudoalteromonadaceae; genus Pseudoalteromonas; species Pseudoalteromonas sp. P1-13-1a. The sequence continues at coordinate 98,480 of NZ_LKDV01000003.1, forward strand.
CAATTGGCTGAGTCAATTCGCGAAAAAATACTCGGAAAAAAAGATAAACAACTAATTGTAACGTTTGAATCGTTTGGTTTTAAACACGGCATACCTAAAGAAGCTGATTATGTATTTGATGCTCGCTTTTTGCCAAATCCGCATTGGGAGCCTGAACTTAAACCGCTTACAGGTCTTGATCAACCTGTAAAAGACTTTTTGGCAAACCACAGCATAGTGCAAAAATTTACTTGGCAAATTCAAACATTTGTACAAACTTGGTTACCACACTTAGAGCGCAATAACCGCAGCTACCTGACTATTGCAATAGGTTGTACGGGTGGACAACACCGCTCAGTTTATTTAGCCCAAACTATAGGTGAGAGCTTTGCAATGACACATCCAAATGTAAAAATTAGGCACCGTGAGCAAGAAAAGTAACCTTAAAATAATAACCTGTTCAGTTTAGGTATAGTAATTTATGCGTTGTGAAGACACGTTTTTAATAAAAAATAAATTAGGCTTACACGCCAGAGCGGCAACGGTCCTTGCGCAATTAGCTGTGCAATTTGATGCTAAAATTACCTTACATCAAGATGATAAAGAAGCCGCTGGTGATAGCGTATTAGCCTTAATGCTACTCGAAAGTAGTAAAGGCAAAGAAGTTAAAGTTGTATGTGAAGGCCCAGACTCAGAAAAGGCTTTGCATGCGGTCGGACAATTAATCGCACAGCGATTTAACGAACAAGAATAAACGTTTAATTACCAAGCTTACTCATACATTTTTGCTTTATACCCTGATTTGTGTAGCTTGGTAAATGAATAGTGTTTAATTAGATTAATCACAATGCGGTTAATCGCCTCCCCTCGTATATAAAAAATTAGGATGCCAATGCCAGAAGCGTTTGAACAAGACTACCCACTGCAACAACTAAAACAGGTGACTAAATCACTTAATAGTGGGCAATTTGTTCAAGTAAGACGCATGCTAGCAAAAACGGCCCCGTGTGATACTGCCCTTTTACTTGAATCCTCTCCGCATAAAATTAGACGCATGCTTTGGCAGCTGGTTGACCCAGATGTACAAGGGGACGTGCTAGAAGAGCTCTCTGAAGATGTACGTTTAGGCATCATTGCCCAAATGGAACCTGAGCATATTGCCGCCGCCACTGAGGATATGGGCCACGATGATTTAGGTGAAGTACTACGTAGCCTACCTGACACCGTGTATAAAGATGTAGTTAGCGCGATGGACACGCAAGACCGTGAACGTGCGACACAGGCTTTATCATACCAAGAACGCTCTGCAGGCGCGCTAATGAACACCGATACGGTGACCATTCGCCCAGACGTTACACTTGATGTTGTACTGCGTTATATTAGGCTGCGAGGTGAGCTACCAGAAGGCACTGATGATTTATACGTTGTTGATAAGCACAACTGCTTTTTAGGTGCGTTATCACTTAGTACGCTTTTAACTAATCCGCCTGAAAAAATTGTTCAAGATTTAATGGATGAAGACTGTGAGTCTATCCCTATCTCGATGGATGAAAGTGAGGTCGCTCAATTATTTGAACGCCACAACTGGATATCTGCACCGGTAGTCGATGATAACGCACACTTGCTTGGACGTGTCACTATTGATGATATTGTTGATGTTATTCGTGAAGATGCTGAGCATAGCTTATTAAGCTTAGCGGGTCTTGATGATGAAGAAGATACCTTTGCACCTGTTTTAAAAAGTTCAAAAAAACGCTCAGTATGGCTTGGCGTTAACTTACTTACCGCCCTGGCTGCTGCCTTTGTGGCCAGCTTTTTTGAAAGTACCTTAGACATTCTCCCTATTTTAGCTGTACTCAATGGCATAGTGCCCTCAATGGGTGGTGTAGCAGGTAGTCAGTCCTTAACACTGGTTATTCGCGGTATAGCTGTGGGGCACATTAATCAAACTAACCAACGTTTTTTAATGGCTAAAGAATTGGCCATAGGCGCATTAAACGGGATTATTTGGTCATTACTTATTGCTGGTGTAATTGCACTTTGGCAGTGGGATTTTATGCTTGGCGGCGTGCTCGCATTTGCTATGTTTATGAATCTTGTAGTAGCGGGTGTTGCTGGCGCATGTATTCCTATTTTATTGAAAAAAATGAATATAGACCCTGCACTTGCCGGCAGTGTTGTACTAACAACTGTGACTGATATTGTTGGTATTTTTGCCTTTTTAGGCACAGCAACGTGGCTACTTATTTAGCAACCTAACCCTAGGTTAAGTAGCCACTATTAGTTAAAACGTAAAATTATATTGGTGAGCCTGGTGGCATTGGTAAATTAGTAAAGTTTTCAGGCCACTTACCAGCTTTTATAAACTGTTTAATTTGCTCTGCTAAATACTGCTTAAACGCGCTTTCGCCGACACTGGTGTTACTCAGCATTGAATTTTGATTGTACTCATCACTCAACTTAACTAAGTAGTAACGTAACTGCGCTTGCACCTCTGGGCTTACTTTATCGCTTGCCACTAAATCGGCTATATTTTTTGCAGTTAAAAACTGTACACGTTGAGTGACTTTACCTTTCATCGTATTAGGTGAAGACACATTAAACACGTGACTGTAAAGCTGCTCAAGCAACTCATCTAAGCTATAGAAATTGTAATTACGCACTTGTTGTTGAGCTAAACGATTTAAACGCTGTGGGTTTAATAATAAAGATAAGCTATGCTGTGCAGCGACTTCTGGTAAAGCCATTGCATCAAGTGTTAAACCTGTGCGTCCAGTTATGCTTTCGCGCGATTTAGACTCCCCATAGGCCTTTGGCGGAATAAGCGCTAACACTGACTCGGGCAAAATTAAATTAGCGGGTTTTAATGTGGATAAAATAGCATTTACCGCTTCTTGCTGCTGCGCTTTTGCAACCACTTGTGCGCCCTTAACAGGTGAATTGTCGCGTGTTTCGTACTCGTAATTAACCCCCGCTATAAGTTTAACTGCAGCCTCTACTTGATAGCGATGAAATAAATAGAGCGGCACAAGTTTTTCTTCTAACTGCGAAAGAGCATCGCCCGTTTTAATGTTGTTAATGCCAAATTGCGAAAGCGCTTTTTTACGTACATTAAGCACTCTAAGTAGCTCTTGCGCTGGGTTAGTACCGTTATCCCATAAGTGTGCTGTAGGGTGTGCACCGCCCTTAGCGCGTGCGTCACTGTCAGATATAAACTCAAGCCCCTTGGCTTTGTTCTCTTTTATTATTGCAGCAAGTTCAGCGCTTTCGTCCTGATTAGTAAAGTCGCTGTAACCATATTTAATAACTTGGGTATCCCATACACCCATACCACTTGCATAGCCTCGAGTTACGTCAAGTTCACCTTGCTCGTTAAAGCTAAGAAGTGGGTGTGGGTAATCCATAACCGAGGCTCTATCACCCACCGAAGCCGCAAAATTATGCGCAATGCCCAGTGTATGACCAATTTCGTGGGCACTTAACTGACGGATCCTATCAAGCGCCATTGCTTGTAGGTTTTTAGCTACCTCGTCCCCTTTTAAATAGGGAGCAGCAAGTGCTTCGGCTATTAATATATCTTGGCGCACACGCAGTGAACCAAGCGTAACATGGCCTTTTAATATTTCACCTGTGCGAGGGTCTATTACAGAGCTTCCGTATGACCAACCACGTGTAGCACGGTGCACCCACTGAATTACGTTATAACGGATATCCATAGGGTCTGCATTACTCGGCAGTACTTTTATTACAAATGCGTTTTTGTAACCAGCAGCACTAAATGCATCATTCCACCATTTACCGCCTTCTAATAAGGCACTTTTAACTGGCTCAGGAACGCCTGGGTCTAGGTAGTAAATAATAGGCTCTACGGGCTCACTTATCGGTAAAGTTGGATCTTTTTTAGCTAAACGGTGACGCGGTATGTAACGCACAAACATGGACTCATCAAGCGCAGCGGCATAGTCTTTATGCTCAATACTCCAATACCCTGATTGCGGGTCAAATTTGCGCGGCGTGTAATTATCATCGGGTAATTTAATAAGGGAGTGATGCATATGCACCGTAAGTGCATATGCATCGGCACTCACTTGGCGAACAAATTCACCCGGCTTTGTGCCTTTAAACGTTAATACAGCTTCAAGCTCGGTGTTTTTTACAAACGCCTTTGAGCGACTCATGTACACAGCACTGCGTGATTCATCAAGGCTAAAATTACCCTGTTTACGTGCAGCTAATTTTCGACTAACCCCGTGCACATCACTCAATAAATAAGGTGTATAGTCAATCAATGCGCTGGTTTTATCTTGTGCAACAACTTTAAAGCCCGCTAAGATACTTGATGCAAAGGCCTCTTTAATACTTTGTTGCTCGGCTTTATTATTGGTATTAGCACGATAGTAAGTATTTACAGCGCGCAGCATTACTTTATTGCCAAAACGCTCAAACTGCACAAGGTGCGTATTACCAAGTTGGCCTCTATCTAGACCAATATCGTTTGAGCCAACTCCATAAGGTAAGCTCTGCTGAAGTAAAAATTGCTGTTCTAATTTATCTACTTTTAAGAACACTTTGCCATTTTGTGTATCGTAATAAAACGAAAAGTACCCTGGAAAGTGATTCATTTGGGCAGTAAATTCATCTATAGACTTAATTGCTGCGTGCGCTTGGGTTATGATAGAGCACAGCACAGTAAAGAGTATGTAACTTATTAGTGGTATTTTTTTCATAATCTTATCTTTGTTATTGGCGTTTTAAGTACGATTAGGTAGCACCATTATTACAGTGCTATTTAAACAATACAGGTATTTAAGACGAAATTCAGCGCACTAAGTTAATCTCTCTCACATTTAGATTAGCTAGTACACGTTATCAGGAAAATAGAATGCGTAGACTCCCACCCGTATTACTAGAAGACGGTTGCCCTAGAGAACTTTTATCGTTAATTAGAACCATTTTAGCAGCATGTAAAGAAATATCGTTTCGTGTTGGCCAAGGTGCGCTTTCTGGCGTATTAGGGTCAACGCTTGATGAAAACATTCAAGGTGAAACACAAAAAAAGCTCGATGTACTCTCTAATCAGCTTTTAAAAGATATTTTACTGGAGTCTGGGGCAGTTAAAGCCATCGCCTCAGAAGAAGAAGACTACACAGTTGCAGGTAACCAAGACGCTAAATACATTGTGGCGTTTGACCCCCTTGACGGCTCATCAAACACCGACATAAACTCACTGGTTGGTACTATATTTTCGATTATGGAAGCGCCTGAAGGCTCAGATGCCGCCGATCAAAGTATATTTATGCAGCCTGGCCATAAACAAGTGGCTGCAGGTTACGTACTTTACGGCCCATCAACTATGCTTGCACTTACTACAGGTAAAGGCACACGCATGTTTACGCTAGATAAAACCCAAGGCAGCTTTTTACTAACACAAGATTTTGCCACTATTCCAGCTGATACCAACGAATTTGCTATTAATGCGTCTAACCAACGTCATTGGCAACCAGCAATGCAACGCTATATTAATGATTTACTCGCTGGCGATACGGGTCCACGCGCTAAAAACTTTAACATGCGCTGGATTGCTGCCATGGTTGGCGATGTGCATCGCGTACTTAGCCGAGGCGGCTTGTTTACGTACCCAACCGACACTAAAGATGCAAATAAACCCAACAAGCTACGCTTACTTTACGAAGCCAACCCCATGGCTATGCTAGTTGAGCAAGCAGGTGGTATAGCCTCAACGGGTACTGAGCGAATTATGGATATTCAACCTGATGCAATCCACCAGCGTGTGGCAGTCATATTAGGCTCTAAAAACGAAGTAGAAACATGCTTGGGATACCACAAGTAAACACTTTGTCAGTTGTTAAAAAATAAAATACCAAGCCGCATTTTATTTAAATGCGGCTTTTTTATGTATTCGCTATATATAACCGCAATAAGCCCACATCTAAAAATGTGAATCAGCCTAAATATCTACTCTTTTAATAATGCCAATAATTTTTCAAGTTTTTGGCGATCAAGCTCTCCCATTTGCTCGCTATTACTGAGCGCAAAAATAACCCCTTCGTATTCGCCGCTATCTATATCATCTCTAGAATCAACAACATTTGCCCATAACTCTAAATCATCCAGCTCTATTTCGTTATTTACACAGCGAGTTAGCACGTGAATCAATACCGGTTTTGTGAGTGTATAAATGGGGGCGCTTTCCTTTGCAGGAGTAGAGATAATCACGCTAATAGCGTCATCTCTTTGCTCACCAAAAGTAATAAATTCGGCCAATGCTTTTTGTATATTCATAATATTTGTTATTCTTGCTGCTCCACTGCTGATAAGAGTTAAAATGACGAGATTAAACTGCTCACAATGTCACACTACGCTTGATTGTAATGTAAACGATATAAACGCATGTTGGTGTAACCAATTACCTGCTATTTTACCGCTTGAAGAGTCAGCAACAAGCTGTTTATGCCCGCAATGTACACTTAATGAAATAAACGCTTATTTAGCGCATATTTATACGCAGCCAATAAAAGCACAAATTGAGTTTGCTAAAAAATTTAGAGGTAATGACCACTTAATAGAAGGGCTAGATTACACCATGCAAAGTGGCTACATGGTGTTTAGTAAGTGGTATTTTTTAAAACGAGGAACGTGCTGTAAAAATGGCTGTAAAAATTGCCCTTATGGGTAAATCACACATGTTAATAATTAATACGCAACTGAAAGAACTAATTAGCTGCAATATTGTTGAATTGAGCAAATTTATCTGCCCCTTTAAAACGTAACTCGATTGCTTTGATATGTTCTTCCTCTGCGTGCTTCCAAACGCCCGGCACACTATAAACATGTTTTAAATAGCAAAAAAACTTATCGCGCAGCTGCGGATCAAACTGCCATCCTTGAGCTACCTCTGCTACTTGAGCAGCTAAGCCCTCACGAGTTTCAGCATGCTTAACTAAGCCTTCTATATTATAACAGGCCTGTCCTACAGTAATAACACGCTTATTTAATAACAGCGCTTCTAAACCTACCGTAGAATTGATTGTTATTACCGCCTCTGCGCATTCAATAAGTTCACAGGTTTTATTCCCGTTTGCAAATAACCCAATGGGATCCTTATTGTATAAATGAGTGTAATGCTTATGCCATGAGGGGTGTTCTTTAAAAACGACCTTTAAACTAGGATCGTTCAACGCCTTCACTGCGCTTATAACCTCATCGTATAGCATTTCCATAGAATCAACCCATGGTGAAAAACTCGCTAATTGCGTATCGTGGGGCACTTGAAACGGCACAAAAATATAACGTTCAGGTATATTTTCAGCTGCAAATTCACAGCGTTTTTTATGATTTTCTCGTGGGACCAATGCTGGAGCATCAAAGTTTAAGGCATTATTTACATTAAAATTTAAATAAAAATCAGGATCTCGGCTTAGCGACGCATTAAAGTTGATACCTTGGGGGTCTAAACTAGTGGTTCCCGGAAGCAAACCATTTTCATAATAAAACTGCTTAATGCCCAGTGCCCTGGCAGCCATAGCAACGGTAGTGTTAGGCAGCTTATTACCATTCCATATAACGATTACATCAGGGTTAACTTCAGTTAATAAAGCTAAATATTTTGCATAACGTAAACGTTCAAAAAAGCGCAGCCCCGCCTTGTAAACCGCAGATACTAAAGCATTGTTCCAAAGGTTGTTACGGGCGCGCTTACGTTTTAGTTGTGCAGTAATAACATCGGTAAAATCAACTTTAAACGCTTTGGCTAAATAGTTTATAGCTGAAAGCTTTGGCGCCCCCATAACATGCAGTTGGCAATCCATACTCAGCTTTTTAAGTATTTTTTTATAGTACTTTGCGTGTACATTTTTGCGGGATATAAAGAGGTAAGACATACAAGCTGTGCGCGCCAATTATTGTTTATAGGGAAATAATACTAAGTGGACACTATTACAAAAGTAAGGTTCACTGCTACGGGTAAATAATTTACAGATGTTACCTAAATTTTTATTATTTTACTACGCAGCGGTGCCATCCTAGATAAAATCTCGTTTTGTACACTATGGCTAATATTTTGATCTTCCATCGCATTTACGAGCAGGTCCACCACATGGTTAAAGTCTTTCTCAGTTATGTGCATGCCAGTATGAATATCTACCATAGAATCACCTTTGTACTTGCATGGGCCATCAACGAGTGCACACATGTGCATAATAAAGCCCTCCCTAAAGTGGTCTATGTCGCTGTGCTCAAAGTAATGCAATACTTGATCATCATTACCTATTTGGTAAATAAAGCTGTCTACAATACGCGTAAGCCCCGCCCGCCCGTCAAGTTGTTGATAAAGAGATAAACGTGTTGAGCCTACACACCCAGCCAGCGCACTTAAACATAACCATAAAATAACCACGTTTTTCATTACCAATACCCTGTTACTGATAAGTACCACCCTGTTTGATCGCTCGCACCTGCAATGCTACCTAAATCTAAGTATGCGGCGGTAACACTCACATGCTTGTTTGGCATCCACGCAATAAACAAATCCTTCCAGTCTTGCTCACCTAAATTAAGGTTATTGGACTTTTGCCTATATTCAATACCAACAGCAACACTTCGGCTTAAAAATACTGCAGTGCTGCCTTCAAATAAAATTTTTGCATTATCATTTGCCCCACCATAGCCAAGTAACCCGAGTTGATTAGCTTCACTGTAGCGCGTTGTGAGGTTCCAAAACCAATTAAGCCCCCCTACAGCGCCTAAATGGAGTTTACTTGCTGCAAGGTAGTAATCGGTGCCGCTAGTATCCTTTGCCCCTACAAGAGTCGCAACAGCGCCATCATCAAGGGATTTATGCTGAACCCCTAAGCTCAATTGCGGCCATTTGCTATAAACTATATCGCCGTATAAGCGAATTTTAGCCCCCGTAATAGATTGCTCTATTTCGGTATCAAGTGCAGGGACGTCAAAGCGCTGTTGTGCATAGCTAAACTCTACACGATTAAATAAGTTAACTTGTGCTCCACACACATCTAATGTGTAATCGGTTACATCGGCATGACTACAAAAGCCATTTACAGAGAACTCGTCTTCACTGGCATAGCCTGCAAGCTGTGCCCATGGCACAATACCGCCGCCCCCGCTACCTTCTATTTGCGAAACCCCTGGGGTTGCTAACAATTTACCGTCGCTTGCTAACCCATAAAAACTCGAAGTCATTAATAGCCCTAGCAATAAACACTTAACTTTTTTCATAATATTCCTTTAGCCACTGTTCTAACAATTCTGCTTTTAAAGGCTTACTTAGGTAATACCCCTGAGCGTGATCACAATGCATAAGTTTAAGTAAATCTAACGAATCTCTGTTTTCAACGCCCTCTGCAACAACACTAAAGCCTAATTGATGCCCTAAGGTAATAGTCGACTGCACTATGTATTGATCCTTACGCGACTCATCTAACTTTAAAATAAAGCACTTATCTAACTTTAGCTCATCAATAGGTAGAGTTTTTAATCTGCCCAATGATGTTTGCCCTATGCCATAATCATCCAATGAAATTTTGACACCAATGGCTTTTAAGTTTTGTAACGCTTTTATGCCTTTTTCTTCGTTTTCAATCATGTCGCGCTCAGTCAATTCAACAGTAATAAGGGTTGGATCAACTTTGTATTTTTTTAATGTACGCACGAGCGCAGAGTGAAAGCTCGGTGAGGCAATATCTTGCGCCGAGACATTAATGGCAGCTTGCATTTCAATTCCTTTAGCCTGCCAATCAGCCACTTGAGAAACCACCGTTTTAACAACCCAAGATGTAAGCTCTACAATAAGCCCCGATTGCTCAGCTAAATCAATAAACAGCTCTGGGTTTACCCAACTGCCATCTTTACGCTGCCATCGGATGAGGGATTCAACTTTATTTATTTTTTTTGTGTGTAAATGCAACTTGGGCTGATAGGTCATAAACAACTGCCCATCATCATCGTTAATGGCTTGTTTTAGTTCATCGAGTATTTTTAAACGGTCTAAATGCGCTTCGTCTTCGCCATTTTGATAATAGTGAATACTGTCTTGGCTATCTGTTGCATTGTCTACAGCAATAAGTACACGGCGCATTAAGTCGTCGCTGGTAATCCCTTGTGTTGGGTACTCTACAACCCCTGCACTAAAGCGTAAGTTAATTTTTAGTGTTTTAATGGTATAGCAAGCTAAAAGCTGTGCCATTAAACCTACTATACCGCTTTTTTTCTCTCTAGCGGCGGCGCTTGGGAACACAGTTAAAAATTCATCCCCCCCAATGCGCGCATGAAAGCCGCCAAGTTCGTCCGAAAAACCACTAATTCGATTGGCAACGGCTTTTAAACATTCATCGCCTATCCGTGGGCCAAGTTTATCGTTTATATGCCGTAAGCCTTTTATATCTATAGCCACAAGGGTGTATTGTGTAGAGGAAGTAAGCTCATCGTCGAGCACTTCAAGCATAGCCGAGCGGTTATAAAAGCCTGTTAGCGAATCATGGCGTGCCTGAAAACTAATTTTTTGTTCACGTTCGTTAATATCGTTACCCATATTATCAAAGGCGTTAGCAAGGGTTGCTATTTCAGTACTTTGTTTAGAAGCATTAAATTCAAACGCGTAATTACCTTGAGCAAATTGTTTGGCTATTAGTGCAAGCTGCGACAGGGGAGTGATTAAGTTATTTGCCAGTAAACTACTGGTAACAACCCCCACTAGCATCGTTAGAATGGCCATAATAATTAACGTAAACAATAAGTTTTCAAAATCGTTATAGCTTTGTGTTAAATCAGCGCTAAGTAATATAGTTACTAAGTTTCCTTGCAGGGAGGGCAGCGTGATGTCTCGGTTTTTATATATAGGGTAATCACCAAACAAACGCGTTGTGGTGGTGGTATTAAAGTAGTTTTTAGGGGCAAAAACCTCTGGGCGCTCAAGTAAAGAGCTCCTTACTAAGTTATTTTCCTCAGCAATAAAACTGACATGCATTCCTGTTAGGTTTTTAAGTTCAAGAGCGACTTCGTCGTCAATTTTAAAACCCACTAAGCTGTAAGCAACGGTTCTAGGTGCCCTTACAGGTAGTAAAATAACTTGGTATAGCTGTTTATTAAGAACAACAAAGCTCGATTGCTCTGGCGAAGTTAGTAACTCATCCAGTAACGGCTTTAAGTTTTGAGGGTATAAATCGGCATGAGTATTGGCTGAAATTAATTTACCCGATAAATCAATCAGTAGCATAAGCTCTGCATCAATACGCTGACTGTGGTTAAACAACACACTACTTATGGTGCCCGCATCGCGAGTGGCAACCGCTTGCTTAAAGCCAAAGTCGGCTGTGAGTACTTTAGCGGCTGTCAGCAACAAGCTTTCTTTTGCGCTCAGATATTGCTTATATACATTTTGCGCCACGCTAATATTTTGATTTACTTTTTCTTCTTGAAATTTACTTGTGGACCACCAAAAACTAGCAATACTCAGCATAGTGGTCAGTAACACTAAGCCTACACACAAAACAATAATGCGGTTTTTTAAACTGTTAGTCATTACCGCCCTTAAACTTATTACCAAACGTATTTCTTGGGGCTGGGGTGGATGTATCTATTTGAATTATTAGCTCATTATTATTTATTGTTATCATTTTTTTATTTTCCAACGGTGCAGTTTGTAGCGCATGCCACACACTCAGCGTAGTCGGTAAAGAGGCTATGTCTAAGGTTAACTTACCCGTATTGTTGGTTTTATAAACGTGCTCACTATTGGCTACATAAATATAGCCAACCATAGAGTCATGTATATTACAGCCTAGTACAACAACACCTTGTTGATCAAAAGTAACGGGCTCTTTAGGTTGACCTGAATAGAGTTTTAGCTGAAATGGCTTGGCCTGAGAAAAAGAGTAAACATGATGGCGAATATTATCACTATTAGGAAAATTAACCTGCTGGCCTTTTTGCACTACCAGTAAATCGGGAAAAAACGCTTTATCTACTTGGTCCATTACTGCAACGGGTAACGAAGTGCGCTCATGCTTTGCCGCTTTATAAAGCTCAACGACCGCGTTTGGTAATGGCTGACCATGTTGATCTTGAATTACTAAGTCAATATTTGCACCCAGTACGCCTTGGCTAAAAAATAAAGTAGCGGCGAGTAAATAACCTCTTTTATTAAAAACTTGCTGCACTTGCCTAAACATAACAACACCTAAAAGTTAATCTTAGGTTAAGTTAATTAGAGACCAGCACTAATTGCAAGGAATATAGCCCAGTAACCAAAAATAAAGACTGGGCTTTGCTTATTTTAATACTTTAGTTGTACTATTTTACAATAAGGCCGTAATCAGTATCTAAAATATTAACCACTTCTTGGCGAGGATCTTCTGGAATAACAATCTCTTCGCCAATAATTTTACTCGCTATGCCTACATAAGTGTTAGACACCTCAAGCATCACCGATTCTGGTAAAATAAAGTCTTTAGCAAGCTGCTCGCGCTCACTCATACGGTCTTTATTTAATAGCACATCACTTTCTGGCACATTAGAAATTAATAACTGGCGGAATCCTTCTTTAGAGTTTTCGATTATTTTACCATCGCGGTACGCCGCGCCATCCCATATGCGTGAAGAATCAGGAGTACCCACTTCATCAATATAAATAAGCTGTTGGTTACCGTCTAAATCCTCTACATAACCAAACTCAAACTTTGTATCTACAAATATTTGATCAAGCTTTGCCAGCTCTTCACTAATTAGCTTAAAACCCTCAACTAATAGCTTTTCGTACTTAGTTACATCTTCAGCTGATTTAAAATTAAATACATTTAGGTTATCAGTGATGTTAGCGCGCGTAATGTTTACATCATCAACGGGTGGAATATCAACCACGCCCTCGATAATCCCTTTTGTAGAAGGCGTAATTAGTACGTTTTCAAGCTTTTGGTTTGCCGTTAATCCCTCAGGTAAATCTATGCCACAAAAGTTGCGGACTCCTTTGCTGTAATCACGCCACATGCTGCCAGTGATGTATTGGCGCGCAATTGCTTCTACTTTAACGGTACTTGCTTTGCGCACAATCCATACGTAAGGATGCGGAATGTCAACAATGTGGTTACCCGCAAGGCCAGCTTTATCAAATAACGTAAACCAATGAGATGCAACAGAGTTAAGCGCAATACCTTTTCCCGGCACGCCGTTTAAGCCATTCTCGCCTTGCCAAATACAATCAAAAGCAGAAATACGGTCTGAAATAACCATAATTGCAAGCTCAGTTCCTTGCGGAACTTTATAGTTTTTTTCTTTAATGAGGCGTGCGCTGTCTTCATCTGTTAGCCAATAAACCGAACGAACTTTACCGCTGTGTACGTCACCTTTAGTGCGAATGGGTAAATCATCGTTAATGTCTAAAACTTTATAGCTAGTCATGCTATCTCCGGGGTTAGGGGTGCTCAAAGAGCAAAGTATGGTATGGGGTTATAAGCACTATATAATAAATCAGCCTACCCTAAAGCTCAATCAGCACTGAAAACTAAATAACCTGACCCTTGGTTAAGAGATTTACTAGGGCGTGTTGAATTATGGTGATATCTAATTTATTTTCTCTAGCCAGAGGTTTTCAATGATAAAAAGGCGAATTTACGCGTTGATAGCTGCCCTATTGCAAGTAAATTCAACGGCGTTAGCGCTGAAAATAGCTGCTGGTTTATTATCCAAAGCTCAGGTTAAATAACTAAGCAATATTTATATGGCTGTAATAATGCGGTAAACTTAGCGTGCTAACTAGAGGAGTACCGCTTGAACTACCTAACCGCGACCGCAAATAAAAAATACCTAATGTATATTTCGCAAAATTATTCGTACGCTATTTTAAGGCCATTACAAGCACAAATTTTAGCGCATGGTGGTGAGGTACGTTGGTTTTTAGCGGGTAATGAGGTAAACCCTGACTTTTTAGATGATGATGAAAAGCGTTTAAACTCAATTCCCGCCATCCAGAAATGGAATCCAGATTTAGTTTTTATTCCTGGTAATATTGTTCCAAGTTTTATTCCTGGTAAAAAAGTAGCTGTTTTTCATGGTTTTAATTCAGGGAAACTAAATAGAAGAGGGAAAGAAGATCACTTTAATATTCGTGGATGTTTCGACTTATACTGTACACAGGGTCCCAATACCACCACCCAATTTAAAGAGTTGGCTCGACAATATGGTTTTTTTAAAGTAACAGAAACAGGCTGGCCAACATTAGACCCACTTTTTAGTAATACGCTAAACAACCCTTATGTAAATAATGATCCACGCCCTACACTATTAATTTGCTCTACTTTTTCACGAAATCTGTCACTAGCTCCCAAACTATATGAGAAAATCAAGCATTTTAGCCTGCAAGGGAAGTGGCGTATTTTAATGCAATTTCATCCTAAAATGCCCCAAGAATGGGTAGATAAATATAAAGCATTAAATAATAAAAACTTAACCTTTATAGAAACCGACAATGTGATCCCTCTTCTGAAAGCGGCAGATATAATGCTGTGTGATACATCATCGGTGCTATTAATGTTTTTATTACTAAGAAAGCCCGTTGTTACATTTCGAAATCAAAAGCCTCAGCCTCATTTAATCAATGTGACAGAGGCTGATAAAATAGAATCAGCAATAGAGCACGCATTAACGAGACCTAAAAATTTAATGCAGCATATTGAAAATTATTGCCTAGATATCCACCCTTATAGCGACGGTAAATCTAGTTTACGCGTGCTTAATGCAGCTAATGAGTTTTTACATAAAAGCGACAAACTTAAACCAAAGCCAATAAATTTAATTAGAAGCTTTAAAATGCGTAAAGACCTTAAGTATTGGGGTTGGTAAAACCACACTGTATGATGGAACTTAATAATATAACCTTTAAATGGCATAAAAATGATGCCAAGCCTACGCTAAATATCCCAACCCTTAGGATTGATAAAGGCGAGCATATTTTTTTACATGGTCCTAGTGGCTCTGGTAAGTCAACCTTACTTACACTATTAGCAGGTATAAACACACCAAGCAGTGGCAGTATACGTATTTTAAATTGCGATTTGAATACACTTAGCAATACGCAAAGAGATGCATTTAGAGCGGAGAATATAGGCTATATTTTTCAAAACTTTAATTTATTACCGTATTTGACCCCCATTGAGAATGTCACGCTTGGCTGTGAATTTTCAAAAAGCAGAAAACAAAAAGCCTTACAGCAAACAACAGAGTCTAAGCCAAGCTTACAAAAAGAAGCGATACGTTTATTAACAGCATTAGGTTTAAGTGAGTCATATCATAGTAAAGATGTTGCTTCGCTCAGCATTGGCCAGCAACAACGGGTTGCCGCTGCTCGCGCATTTATTGGCAGCCCAGAGCTCATAATTGCTGATGAGCCTACCTCGGCACTTGATACCGCAAATAGAGAAAGCTTTATAAAGCTGTTATTCGAACAGGCTAAGCGTGCCAACAGCACGCTCGTTTTTGTAAGCCATGACGAAGCATTGAAGCCGCTATTTAATCGTGCAATCAGCCTAGCTAGCTTACAGGAGCAGTTATGATCCTGACTAAATTAGCATATAAAAGTTTGCTTAACCGCCGAGCGAGTGTACTACTGACATTGTTTACCATTGCTATTAGCGTGATGCTATTACTCAGTATTGAGCGAATTCGCGTGGATGCAAAAACCAGTTTTAGTAATACCATCTCCGGTACAGACCTGATTGTCGGTGCCCGTACCGGCGACATACAGCTATTGCTTTCATCCGTATTCAGAATAGGCCATGCCAATAATGGGGTGAGTTGGCAAAGTTATCAGTACATCACAGCTCAACGTGGTGTTAAATGGAGCATTCCTATTAGTTTAGGCGACAGTCATAAAGGCCAAGCTGTAATTGGTACAACCCGCGATTACTTTACCCACTATCGCTTTGGTAAAAAGCAAACATTAAGTTTTCAACAAGGCCACGCGTTTGAGCGTGTAAACCAGGTGGTACTTGGCAGCGATGTAGCGAGCCGTTTAGGGTATACACTAGGTGATAGCATAGTAATCTCACACGGCATGGGTAATACAAGTTTTCACCATCATAAAGACAACCCGTTTACTGTAATTGGTATTTTAAACGCCACCGGCACGCCAGTAGATAAAACCTTGCACATACCTCTAGCTGCAATTGATTTAATCCATGGCGGCGTACATTCATCGAATGTTGAACATGGTGAAAGCGATGAGCACGATGAGCACGATGAGCACGATGAGCACGATGAGCACGATGAGCACGATGAGCACGATGAGCATAACAACCTAATCGGTGAACCAAATCAAATTACTGCATTTTTAATGGGCTTCGATTCACCTTTATATACATTGCAAATTAGGCGCAATATAAACCAATACAAAAAAGAGCCTCTGCTGGCCATTATGCCCACAGTCACCTTAAAAGAGCTGTGGCAAATGCTCGCCATTGTCGAAAAAGTACTCTTACTGTTTTCAGGCGTTGTTATATTGGTCAGTTTATTGGGCATGTTAACCACACTACTGGCCAATTTAAACCAACGCCGAAGAGAGCTTGCTATTTTACGCTCAGTGGGCGCAAGGCCATGGCAGCTTTTTACACTCATAAGCATGGAGTCGTTATTTACAACGTTATTAGGCTGCCTAGTTGGCTGTGGTTTATATTATGGCGTTATGCTTGTTAGTAGTAGCTATTTGCAAAGCCATGCAGGTATAAGCGTTAATATAGCCATGCTCTCTTACTATGAACTCACTTTAATAGGCGTTATTATGGCCGCTGGGTTTATAATTGGCTTAATACCCGCCACCCGCGCTTACTTTTATTCGCTTAGCGATGGTATGAGTATAAAAACTTAATTTTAGGAATTTCATGATACTTTTTAAATCTGCGCTTTATTACAGCATGCTAGTGGGCTACTTCCTTATTAGCTTTAACAGCAGTGCAAATCCACCAAAAGAAATTTTTTGGGAAGACTTAATCCCACAAGGGCATGTACAAATAGATACTCAAGCACAGGCCAATCACGAGGGCAGCGAGCAAAACTGGGTGCAACCAGAATTAGATGCTCCCGTGGTTGAAGCATTAAATGGGCAATCAGTGAGCTTGCCGGGGTTTGTTGTTCCACTAGAGGGCGACAGCGAAGTCATTACTGAGTTTTTACTTGTGCCATACTTTGGCGCGTGTATTCACGTACCGCCCCCGCCGCCAAATCAAATCGTTCATGTAACAGTAAAAGGCGGTGTGCCCATAGAGAGCTTGTATGATGCGATTGTTGTCACAGGCATTATCAGCACTGAAACCTGGTCGGGCGAAATAGCCCAAGTGGGCTATAAAATGAAAGCCGTCGGTGTGGCCCCCTTTGAGCTATAACATGGCTATTTTTGGCAGTGCTTACAAAACACCGTACTGCGCTGCCCTAGCCTAATTTCTTCAAGTGGCGTTTTACACGTTACGCACGCCTCTGCTTTTCGCCCATACACTAACAACTGCTGCGCAAAATAACCTGGTTTGCCATCACTTTGGGCAAAGTCTTTTAAGGTTGTACCACCTTGTGTTATTGCCGCTGCTAGGGTGTCTTTAATAATAGGAACGAGGGTTTGATAACGCTTTAGCGATACTTTGCCTGCTTCGCGTTTTGGGTGTATCCCCGCTTTAAATAACGACTCATTGGCATAAATATTACCTACGCCCACAACCACCGCGTTATCCATAATAAATTGCTTCACGGGGACTTTTTTATTACGCGATTGCTCGTATACACGCTTTGCAAAAAAATCATCCGTAAGCGGCTCAGGTCCAAGCTTTGAAAGCAACTTATGAACATCACCCGGTGCTTGCCATAAACAGCAACCAAATCGGCGAGGGTCGTTTAATCGCAGCGCCTTGTCATTACTAAGAATAAACTCAACATGATCATGCTTTTTAAGTGGCTCGCGTTTATCCACAACACGCAAATTACCCGACATTCCCAAATGTAAAATAGCACTCCCTAATTCGCAGTGCAGTAACAAATACTTTGCTCGGCGCTCGATTCGCTCTACCTTGAGCCCTTCTAACTTATAAACATCATCTGGCACAGGCCAGCGCATACTGGCATTATAAATATTAACTTTGCTTACAACTTGGTTTTCAATATGTGGGGTGATCCCCAGTCTACTAACTTCTACCTCTGGTAATTCAGGCATTAATGCAACTCACTTTTTGAAAAATCAACACTTGGAAATAACTGCTTTGCAGTTTCTAAATCAAGCCCCATAACACGCTGGCTATTTTTCTCGAGCAAATAATATTGCCCGCTGCCTTTATAAAGTAAATAAACCCAAGGTAAGCGCTCGCCAGCCAACTCAAAGGTGGCAACATAAAGTGGTGAATTGGGGTTAAATACCATCGACTCATTTACTTCCAATAAGGCAGCCGTTTGCCACCTATTGATTAGCTCAGCTAACTGCTGCGGTGATGCATCCCAGCTCACTGGCGTATTTTCTTTTAATGCGGTTGTACGCCAACTAGTACCAATACGTTCAATTTTCTGATCAACAAAGCTCAGAGTTAACACAAAACTTTGTAATGGCAGTACAGGCTGTAATTTAGGCCCGTCCTCGCCCCCTAAAAACTGCTTATGCCAGCCATTTAAAAAAAAGATCATAATCAACATCGAAAAAATAATAACGTTGTTCCAACCTTTGCGGCCTAGTCGCATATTTATACACCCAGTAAATTCAAGATTTTAAAGTGTAACTAAAACTTAATTGCACTGTCTATATGTTAAAGGCCACAGACTTTGGTAGAATATCTGCAAATTTAAAGGAGTTCCGTCAATGTCTATGTATGTAGTGGGCCATAAAATCCCAGATTCAGATTCTATTTGTGGTGCAATTGCACTGGCTTATTTAAAAAACCAAATCGATGAGCCAGCAATTCCAACACGCCTTGGTGAAGTATCACCAGAAACACAATTTATCCTAGATAAATTTGGCTTCGAAGCACCTGAGCTTAAATTAAGCTACGCTGGCGAAGATGTATATATTGTTGATCACACCGAAAAAACACAAGCACCTGACGATATCGACCAAGCACGCGTTGTTGGCGTAGTCGATCATCATAAGTTAGGTGACTTAACGTCATCTACACCACTTGAGTGCTGGATTCGCCCAGTTGGCTGTTCTAACACTATTATTAAAATGATGTATGACTTCTACAACGTAGAAATCCCTAAAGACATCGCTGGCATCATGCTATGTGCAATTTTAAGCGACACCGTTATTTTTAAATCGCCTACTTGTACAACGGCTGATATTAAATGTGTAGAAGCACTTGCAGAGATCGCTGGCATTGAAGACTTTAAAGAACTAGGCATGGACATGTTCCGTGTTAAGTCTGCAGTTGAAGACACACCAGTACGTGACTTAGTAATGCGTGATTTTAAAGACTTCAACATGAACGGCAATCTAGTCGGCATAGGCCAGCTAGAAGTAATCGACCTTGCAGTGTTTGACGAAATTAAAGCAGACTTAGAAGCCGATATTGCTAAGCTAAAAATTGAAGGTAACCGCCACTCAGTATTTTTACTACTTACCGACATCATGAAAGAAGGCTCACAAATGCTGATCGCATCAGATGATGCAACACTTGTAGAGCAAGCTTATGGTGAAAAACTAAGCGAAGGTAAAGTGTGGCTAGACGGTGTATTAAGCCGTAAAAAGCAAGTAGTACCACCACTACAAGACGTGTTTGCCAAGCTGTAAGCTTTAAAATAATGACCTTGTGGGTTTTACCTGCAAGGTTTTTTTATGCCTAGGTTTTAGAGTAAGTTGGCGTATACATTACGAATATGTAACTTTAAAAACAAAAAACCCAGCCTAAGCTGGGTTTTTACAATTCTGAAAGAAAACTAAATTACTTGATTTTAGCTTCTTTGAAAATCACATGTTTACGAGCTTTAGGATCGTATTTTTTGATTTCCATTTTTTCAGGCATGTTACGCTTGTTTTTGTCGGTAGTGTAGAAAAAACCAGTACCAGCAGTTGAAACTAAACGGATTTTATCGCGCATGATTCAGTTCCTTAAACTTTTTCGCCGCGAGCACGGATATCTGTAAGTACCGCGTCGATGCCTTTTTTATCGATAATACGCATACCTTTAGTAGTAGTGCGTAGTGTTACAAAACGTTTTTCACTTTCAACCCAAAAACGGTGTGTTTGTAGGTTAGGTAGGAAACGACGTCTAGTCGCGTTTCTCGCGTGTGAACGGTGGTTACCAACCGTTGGACGCTTACCTGTAACTTGACATACTTTAGACATGTCTATATATCTCCAATAACTTCGCTCGAGCTTAATTTAACCTAAGGCCATGTATTTGTGCCCTAGATAAATCGAAGGGCGCTCTTTATACAGCTTTTACAGGCAAAGATCAAATACTGATCTATCCAACCAGCTCATATGTAAATTTGATAGCGGCTAATTATAAAGATCGAATGCCCTTAGGGAAAGTAAAAACTGCATTTAAATTAAACTAATTTGCCAAAACACCTCAAACAGCTCATTTTTAACACACTTATTCACCAAGCAAAGTTAAATCAAGCCTCGCTGTGCAAATGAAACACACGTTTCTCCTCCCACGATAATATGATCAAGCACATTTATGTCTACCAATTGCAACGCTTGCTGTAATTTTTGAGTGATAAGTTTGTCTGCTTGGCTTGGCTCGGCAATACCACTAGGATGGTTGTGCGCCAAAATAATAGCCGCAGCATTGTTTTTTAAGGCCGCTTTAAGCACTTCTCTGGGGTAAACGCTGGCTGAGTTTATCGTGCCATAAAACAATATTTCGTCTTTTACCAAACGGTTTTGACTATCAAGGTAGAGCACCATGAACACTTCTTGCTGTAACCCACGCATTTGCAGTGTTAAATATTCATATACCGCATTTGGCGAATTAAACACCGCATCGCGCTGGCAGCGCTCCTGCATGTAACGCTGACTTAGCTCAAGCACAGCTTGCAATTGCACATATTTTGCCACCCCTAAGCCTTTTTGCGCACAAAACTCATCTTGGCTGGCGTTAAATAAATTATGCAATGTTTTATTTTCGTTAAGCAGGTGCTGCGCAAGCTCAATAACATTCATGCCAGGTAAACCCGTACGCAAAAAAATCGCTAATAACTCCGCATCGCTCAAGGCTTTGGGTCCTTTAGCAATGAGTTTTTCACGGGGGCGAAGTGAATTAGGTAACGAAGTTAATTGCATTATTCATCCTTGATGATTAAAAAACAGTCATATAACTGTAATGCAAATTTCAAAATTAGCCTGATTATTTAATCTTAAAAACTTAGCTCAAAGCACAAAGATTTGTTATTTTAGCCTACATACATACTCAAGCTGAAAACACTCATGACTAACTTATCAAACAAAAAAATAGTACTTGGCATCACTGGCGGTATTGCAGCCTATAAATGTGCCGAGCTCGTTAGGCGTTTAAAAGACGCAGGTTGCGAAGTAAAAGTCGTTATGAACGAATCAGCTAAACACTTTATAACTCCATTAACCATGCAAGCAGTGAGCGGCGAGATAGTGTCTGACTCATTACTTGACCCCTCAGCTGAAGCTGCAATGGGCCATATAGAATTTGCAAAATGGGCTGACTTAATTTTAGTCGCACCTGCAACGAGTAATACTATTGCCAAAATGGCTGCAGGCATTGCCGATGACTTACTAACAACGTTATTACTGGCAACCCCCGCAAAAGTAGCAATAGCGCCTGCAATGAACCAGCAAATGTATGCTCACCCTGCTACACAAGCTAATTTGGCAACGCTTAAATCTCGTAATGTATTAATTTGGGGCCCTGGCAAAGGCGAGCAAGCGTGTGGCGATGTAGGTGCTGGGCGCATGCTAGAGCCGCATGAGCTTGTAGCTTTGTGCACGGCCACAGAGCAGCCGCAATTATTAGCGGGTAAAACAATTACCATTACCTCTGGGCCAACACGTGAGCCACTTGACCCTGTACGCTTTATCTCTAATCACAGCTCAGGAAAAATGGGCTATGCCCTTGCACAAGCTGCGTTAGAGCTTGGTGCTAAAGTTAATTTAATTTCAGGCCCAGTGACTATTAAAGCCCCTGCTGGTGCTAATTTAATAAACATAGAAAGTGCTGAACAGCTTTTAAATGAGTCATTAGCCTATGCCGTACATTCTGACGCTTTTATTGGTTGCGCCGCCGTAGCTGATTACAGAGCAGCGAATGTCGCTACTCAAAAAATGAAAAAACAAGGCGATGAGCTTACCCTTACACTTGTTAAAAACCCCGATGTAATAGCCGCCGTTGCAAGCTTAGAGCAAGGCCGCCCTTATACAGTAGGTTTTGCAGCAGAAACACAAAATGTAGAGAGCTACGCAAAGGGTAAACTTAAAAATAAGAACTTAGATATGATTTGTGCAAATGATGTATCAAAAAGTGGCTTAGGCTTTAACTCCGATCATAATGCTTTAACACTTTATTGGCATAATCAAAGCGTAGAATTACCAGCAACAAGTAAAACAGAAATTGCGCATCAAGTGATCGAACAGCTCGCTAAACATCTATAAAAATGCTGGAAACAAACTGAATAAAACATTAACATAAGCCACTCATTTGAACAGAAAATGACTAGCCCCAGCTAAAAATAACAAATAAAAAAGGAAGGTTCATGCCTGCGACAAAAAGAAGTAATCGCAAAGAGCAGATACTGCAAGCCCTCGCGCAAATGTTAGAAACCAGCCCAGGACAACGGATTACAACTGCAAAGCTTGCTGCTGAAGTGGGCGTGTCTGAAGCGGCGCTTTACCGCCACTTCCCAAGTAAAGCACGTATGTTTGAAGGCCTAATAGAATTTATCGAAGACACACTTTTATCGCGCATCAACCTTATTTTAGAAAACGAAAAAGAAAGCCAAACACGCGTTTATAATATTTTATTATTACTACTCACCTTTGCAGAAAAAAACCCAGGAATTACACGTATACTTACCGGCGACGCCCTACAAGGCGAGCAAGAGCGTTTACGCGAACGTGTACAAGGTTTATTTGAAAAACTAGAAACGCAATTTAAACAAGTACTGCGCGAGCGAAAGCTTCGTGAAGGAAAAACCTTCCAAAGTGACGAACTTACCCTGGCTAACTTTTTACTAGCCTATGTTGAAGGTAAAATGAACCAGTTTGTACGCAGCGACTTTAAAGTAAAGCCAAGTTCGCAATTTGAAAAACAATGGCCAGAGCTACAAAAAATTTGGTTATAACCTTACTTTATTATTTTACCGTTAGCGCTAGTTATTCGCGCTAACGCTTACCCTTTCGTCCCTTTTCTTATACCGCTTATCTGATCCGCTCGAAATATAAAGCAAACTCGCTACAATACTTATTACATTAAAAGTACTGTGAAAAACGAGAATCAATAATGAAAACAACGCTCACCTTTTTAAGCTCAGCTCTGCTTGCAAGTTTGGCAAGCCCAGCTGCTTGGGCTCAAAAGCCGTTAGAATTTAAAGACGTATTCGATTTTAAGTACGCAAAAAACACACAACTTTCAGATGATGGTAAAATCCTCAGCTTTAGCGCTAAGCCTTACCGTGGCAATGCAAACGGGCAAGTTTATGACTTAACAACTAACACCCTCATTAGCACTGTAGAGCGCGGCACCAAGCCCGTTATTAACAAAGCGGCTAACTGGGTGGCCTTCACACAAGTGCCAACGCTTTTAAAGCAAGAGACCACTAAAAAGAAATCTGAGCTAAAAAACAACCTTATATTAATCAACACTCAAACCGGCGAAAAACAACAATTTGCCGACGTAAAAGATTATGTATTAGCTGATAATGGCCAGTGGCTTGCTTACCGAGTTGATCAAAAAGCTGAAAAAGACGAAACCACCGACAATAAAACAGAAGAAAAAAGCGAGATCACGCCAGACAAAAAAGATAAAAGCTTTGAGCTGGTTATTGTCGATTTAAAAAACAATACAACACATAGCATAAATAATGTATTTAGTTACGCCATAAGCCCTAAAGCCAGCCTGTTACTCGCAAGCCAAAGTTACAGCGATGGCAATAATAATCAAATTGTCCTACTTGAACTAAACAACAACTTTGCACAAAGTGTACTAATCGATGAGCCTGGTGTTGTTGCGCAAACAATTGTGTGGCATCCAAGCAAAGATATTGCAGCATTTAGCTTAGGTAATTATGTAAATGACGATACACGCCGTAGGCAATATGAACTAAAACTTTGGCAAAATAATACCCTTAGCACTATCGACCCCCCTAATAAAGACTGGGTAATAGGCAAAACAGCAAAAATTACATTCTCCGAAGATGGCGAGCGTTTATACTTTGAAAACCACCCAAAACTTGCTGCAAAAGTAAAAGCAAAAGAATACACTGATACAGCGTCACTGTATAACTTTGACACGATTCGTGAGCATAAAGGGCTGAAAGTTTGGCACAATAACGACGCTCAAATAAAACCACGCGAAGAACAACAATGGAACAAGGTAAATAAAAACCGTCATTACAGCGCAGTTTTACATTTAGATAGTCAAAAAACAGTACAGCTTAGTAATGAAAAAGTGAGCGATTTAGCGCTTAACACTAACCGTAGTCAAAGTGTATTAGGCTATTCAAACCAAGCGCATCTTGAAAAAATAATGTACGGCGGCTTTTTTGCCGACTACTACAGCATCAATGTAAATACTGGTGAGCAAACAGTCATTGTTAAAAACTCACCGTTTACACCAAGCCTTGCGCCAAATGGTCAGTACGCTGCTTATTTTGCTAATAGCCAAGTTCAGCTTAAAGATTTAAAAAATAATAAAGTAACCGCGCTTAGCAAAGCCATTAATGCCACCTTTGCAGATGACAAGCACGACTACCCGTCAGCGCAGCCTGGTTATGGGTTTGCCGGTTGGTTAAATAACAGCAGCCAAGTATTAGTGTATAGCAAATACGATATTTGGGCGTTTGATGTAAATACCCAGCAAGCAACCCAACTTACAAACGGTAAAGATACTGACACCCAATATCGCGTAATTCAGCTAGATAAAAACCTAGTTGGCTATAATAAAGATGACACGTTGCTACTATCGGCTGTGAACTTACAATCAAAACAGCGTGAAGTTGCTAAGCTCGACTTAGGCTCAAACACAGTCACTAAAGTACTTAACGGTAATAAGCGCTTTGATGTAGTAAAAAAAGCAAAAAATGCCGATAAATACCTATTTACCGAGCAAACTTACCAACAATTCCCTGATTACTACCAAACTGATTTTAGCTTTTCAGCGCCTAAAAAGGTAACTCATTTAAACCCACAAATTGCTGATTTTTCCTGGGGCGAAAAGCCAGAGCTAATTAGTTATAAAGGCTTTGACGGCGAAGACTTACAAGGGGTATTAATTAAACCTGCAGGCTACAAAAAAGGCGATAAAGTACCGGTTGTTGTGTACTTTTACCGCTATATGAGCCAGCGCATGTATGATTTTCCTAAAATGGAGCTAAATCATCGTCCTAACTTCCCTATGTTCACCTCAAATGGTTACGCAGTATTTTTGCCTGATATTCGCTTTGAAATAGGCCACCCAGGTAAATCGTCAACGCAAACCATGATAAACGCCACACAAAAGCTTATAGATTTAGGCATAGCCGACCCAGATAAAATAGGCCTACAAGGGCACTCATGGGCAGGATATCAAAGTGCATTTATGATCACCCAAACAGATATGTTTAAAGCGGTTGTATCCGGCGCACCGGTATCAAACATGACCAGTGCGTACAGTGGCATACGTTTAAAGTCGGGCCTTGCACGTCAATTTCAATACGAAACAGGACAAAGCCGTATAGGTAAAAACTTATTTGAAGCACCCGAGCTGTATATAGAAAACTCACCAGTGTTTTTTGCAGATAAAGTAAATACCCCTATTTTAATTATGTTTGGCGATAAAGACGATGCAGTGCCTTGGCACGAAGGCGTGCAATACTACTTAGCACTGCGCAGAGCGGGTAAAGACGCGACCTTTTTACAATATGAAGGCGAACCACATCATTTGAAAAAGTTTCCTAATCAGGTCGATTTTTCAATACGTATGATGCAGTACTTTGATCATTACTTAAAAGGCAAGCCAGCCGCTAAGTGGATGACAGAAGGTGAACCGTTCGTTGAAGAGTAAGTAACCCAAACAAAAAAGCCGATATTGCTTATGCAATATCGGCTTTTTTGTTTTTAGGTTTCTCTTAAGCTACAAACACAACTCTCTAAATGGCAATGTGGCTGCGCCTATCGACACCGGAAAATTATCAATATTAGACACCACCAGCTTAGGCATTGGGCGTTTAGCACCTCGTCTAAATTGCGCATAAACTTCAGTACGCGCTATTACTTTTTCAGCTAGCTCTTTAGGTATATGGCCACCAATAATAATCGCTTCTGCATCTAATAACGCTGAGCAACAGGTTGCGACTAAATCAAACGAGTCTTGAACTTTAAATAGCCATTCTTCAACGCCTGGCCATTCTGGGTCAAAGTTATCGTGCAAGTCGTAAATTGAATTAACAGCAACGCCATTTTTTTTCAAAATACGTTTTAATAACTCTAAATTTGGATGGGCATACAGCTTAGGCGGTAACATGTCGCCAAGCTCACCAGCGTTACCGTATGTACCATGCAATACGTCGCCGTTATTAACTATACCGCCACCAAATGCGGCCGATACAAACATATATACAAAGTTTTTATACTCACGGCCAATACCTGCAACGCCCTCGCCCGCGGCGGCGCCTGTGGCGTCGTTAACCACCCAAGTAGGTAACTGAAAGTGCTGCGATACAATATCGATAATATCAACCTGTGACCACTCTTCTAGCATATGGTGGGTATTCATTTTTCCGTCCATAGAACTAAAAAAGCCTGAAATACCCACGCCCATACCCAATATTTTATCGCTTGGAATATCGCGCTCTGCGCTTATATCATCCACCAGCTTTTGCGCGCATTTAAGCACGTTATTAATGCTCATATCCGACATTAGCTGCATGTGGGTGTAAACTACTTTGCCTGTAAAATCCATAACTGCAAGTGAAATGGCATCAAGCAAAATAGCTAAACCAAAGGTAAATCCGTAATCGGGGTTTAGCGCAATGCCAAACCCCGGTTTACCTTTTTTATTAGGAATTAGCGTATCGGTTTGCACTATTACGCCGTGCTGGGTTAACGACTTAAGTAAACGCGAGACAGTTTGCTGCGGAATTCGGGTGGCGCTCACAATATGGCTTTGTGTTACACATTGCTCCCAAAACACCACCTTAATAATATCGCGCTCAATGTCTTGAAAAAGCTTATCGCCTTTGCCAAGCTCAAAACCTGAGCGTAATAAGTTACTGTTATTTAGCGAAAACATAGCTATTAACCCTAATAAAATTGGAGCACAAGATTACGTTAAACCACTATAAAGAACAAGTACGGCGCAGCGCCTACTCAACCACTATCACTCTAAAATCATTCACATTTGTGTTCGTGGGCCCAGTAATAATTAAATCATCTATAGCTTTAAAAAACTGATGACTATTATGACCTTGTAACTGCGCTTGTAAGTTCTCACCAGCGGCTTGTGCGCGAGCAATCGTACTGCTATCTATATACGCGCCAGCAACATCTTTACTGCCATCAACTCCGTCAGTATCACACGCTATTGCGTAAATACCCGCTTCGCCGTTTAGTGCTTCAGCCAGTGCCATTAAATACTCTTGATTAGGGCCGCCATCACCGTATACATCGGCAACAGTTACTGTAAGCTCGCCACCTGAGAACAACATAACCCGCTTGCCTTGTACTTTTTGCTCAAGAGCAATTTTAGCATGTGCGCGGGCAACCTCTTTTGCCTCACCTTGAATATCGTATCCAAGTACTTGCGTATCCCAGCCATTATGCTGTGCTACATTTATTGCGCTATCAATGGCGTGCTGCGCATTAGCTACAATAAAGTGCTCTCCCACTGTATCGGCTGCACCCGCTTGCTCAGGCTTTAGTAAATAAGCTTCAATCTCGCTTATGACTGGCCAATTGTACTTTTGTAAAATAGCCAGTGCATCAGCTTTAGTGCTGCCATCGCTAATAGTGGGGCCTGAGGCAATATCGCTTGGCTTATCGCCCACTACATCAGAAATAATCAGCGTGACATAATCCGATTTAGCCGCTTGCGCTAACTTACCGCCTTTAACAAGCGAGAGTTGTTTGCGCACAACATTAATTTCATCAACACTTGCACCACTTTTAAGTAAAAACTGATTAAGTGCCTGCTTTTGCGCAAATGGAACATCATCTACCGGTAAGCACATAAGCGACGAGCCACCACCTGATATAATAAACAAAATAGGAATATCGGCCGGGTTATTTTTTACAAGCGCCAATAACTCTTTACCTGCTGCTAAGCTGTTATCATCTGGCGTTGGGTGATTAGCGCTCAGTACTTTTATGCGCCCAGTATCGCCGGCACTTTCGTAGCCATAACGCGTCACTACCGCACCAAAGCATTTATCCCCATAAAAACGGTTAACCTCTGCGGCCATTTCTGCGGCGGCCTTACCAGCACCTACCACACATAAACCATTACTGGCATCTATATTTTCCAAGTACTTGCCCATACACGCACTGGGTTTACAGGCATTTACCGCCGTGGTAAATAAATCGATTAAAAATGACTTTTTAGAATCCATGGGTAAACGCTCACGAAAAAATTGATGGAATAGCAAGGCAAATTAATACCATCACAACAAACATGCTAAGCAGCATAACGATATCTTTACCGGTTAAAATTGAGTTTGAGGTTGTCTCAGCGTTTTGCGCTTTAGCAACCTCGTTTACTTCACGAGGAATAACGCGGCTGGTTATATAAATAATAATTGCAGTGCTTACAAAACCAATAAAGTTCCACCAAAACCAAAATATGTCTGGCGCAAATACCGACACCAACAAGTTAATTAACACACCACTAATTAGGCCTATATTTGCATGCAGCGCAGCACTGCGCTTACTAACTACGGCAATTAAAAATACCGCCAGTATTGGGCCATAAAATAATGAGCCTACTTTGTTAATGGCTTCAATAATAGTAGGCGCTATATCACCGGCATAAAGCGATAAAATTAACGTAATTGCTCCCCAAATAAGTCCTAAGTATTTAGCTAGTTTTAAATAGGTTGGTTGGTCTAGCTCTTTATTTGAAATACGGCTGTAATCTTCAATACTGACCGCCGAAAGCGAGTTAATAGCAGAGCTAAGTGATGACATAGCCGCCGATAAAATAGCCACTACTAATAAACCAATTAGGCCATGTGGTAAGTAATCTAAAATAAAGATTGGCATCATCCAATCTGGGTTATCGGCTGGAATTTTTGCTAAAAATTCAGGGTTGCTCATAGCCAGTGTGCCTACAATTAAACCCGACACACAATATAAAATAGTAATAGGAAACCGTACTACGCCGTTGGCTAAAATCATGTAGCGTAAGTTTTTAGGATCTTTCGCACTAAGTGCACGTTGCGCTTGTGTTTGGTCACACCCATAGTAGGAGGCGTAAAGCACCACACCACCAAAAATCATAGGTAAAAAACCAAAACCATCACCACTAAAACCAAACGAATCAAATTTTATGGCTTCTAATCGACTCGAATCCACATTAGCAATAAAGGTATCAACCCCACCTAAGTGATAAAGTCCGAAGCCAATACAGGCAATGGTACCCAATACAATGATGATCATTTGAATTGCATCACCATATACCACCGCTTTCATGCCGCCTTGCAGTGAATATAACACCGTGATCACGCCGGTAAGCACAATGGCTTGCCATGCTTCTATGCCCATGGTGCCTTGAAGAATAAGCGATACCGCATAAATCATAATACCGGTGGCAAATGCACGGCTAAACTGAAAAACCACACTAATAAACACACGGGTAGAACGACCAAAGCGCATTTCTAAGTAATCATAAATACTGACAATGCCGCTTTTATAAAGCTTAGGTAAAATAGTCGCTAAAATTAAAATCATCGCCAGCGGCACACCTAACTCATACGAGAGCCATTGCATACCACCGCCTTCACGCAAACCAACAAATGCAGGAGCCGAAATAAAGCTAATAGCCGAAAGCTGTGTGGCCATTACCGACAAAGCTAAAGGTTTCCACCCTAAGCTTTTACCTCCTAAAAAGTAATCACTTTTATTGGTTTGTTCGCGTAGCATAAACCCCATTACCAATAAGGCACCGAGATAAAGAGCAACTATTGAAAAATCTAATATATTCATAATTATTTCGCGTATTCACATGAAGAAAACACAGCGCCTTCTCAAAAATAAAAAACTAAACAGCTATATGCTTACTTCTAAAACAGTCCCTAAAAACAAACCTATCGCTAACTTAGCTGAAAAATGCATCACAACGCAAAAAGCCTATTAACCCCATAACAGGTTAATAGGCGTAAAGCATTTATTTAAAAGTCGTATTTGACTCTAAATGTAACGCGTCGTGGGAGAATTGGGCGACCTACAAAGTAAGGATTGTCTGACGTTTGGCTGTTGCCTAAACGCGGCGAGCCTTCGGTTACACCATCAGAGTCAAACAAATTAAATATCCCTACGCTTAGGCGTACTGTTTGCTCTGGTGCAATTTGCCAGTTATAACCTGCATCAAATCTAAATAAATGAAATGAATCAAGCTCTACCGAGTTTGCATCGTTAGCATAGTTTTTACCGGTAAAGTTATGATACAAAGCAGCATCCCAGTTGTCTGCGGTGTAACTAATGGATGAGTTAAATAATATTTTTGGTTTACGACGTAACTCGTTACCAATAATAGAAGGGTCTGAGTCAAACTCAGTAAATTCGTGGTCGGTGTAAGTCATGTTGGCATCAACCGCCCACTCATCGGTAATATCGTAACGACCGGTAAGCTCCACGCCCATTGCTTTGGTCGATTGCATAACTGGCAGCTCTAATACGCCCCCGTTACCATCGTTTACAAAGTCTACGCTGCGTCTGTCTTTTAAGTCGGTTCTAAATAACGCGATGCTCCCGCTAAAGTCGTTATCAAAAAACTTAATACCCAGTTCGCCTTGTTCAACAATTTCGGCTTCGTAGCTGGCAGGCTCACCTAAATCGTTAAACTGAATCCCTCTAATTTCTGGGAAGAAAAACCCGCGAGATGCATTCGCGTATACGTTTAAGTTATCGGTCAAGCGGTATAACGCCGCACCCGATACGGCAAATTCAGAGGTATCTACTTCACCGTAGGTCATCACACCACTGCCTATGGTGTTTACCTGTAAATTAGGCGCAAGTGATGGATCATCAGATATTTGTACAACTTGGCTGCCTTCACGGCTAATTTTGCCGTCAATTTCTTCATATCGTACACCAAAATCGATAATCCAGTCATCGCTTTCCATTTGGTCCGCAATATAAAGCGCACGACGGGTAGCGCTAATTGTTTGGTTAGTGTAAGAAATACCTGGACCACTTATACCATTTTGTGTGTACTGAACAACATCACCCTCAGCATTGGTGTACGTTAAATCAACCAGTTCTGGGTTATTGTTAAATTCCCCCAAGTAGGTCGTAATAATGTTATCGTCATCGGCTTCACTGTGTGAGAAAAACGAACCTAACGTAATATCATGGCTAAAATCGCCAACAAACATACTTTTAATAACATTAAATTCGGCAGAAAAATCTTCTGCTGGACGATCGCGGTCTAAAATACGGTTAGCAAATAGCAAGTCGTCACTTGCCAGTGCCTGCCCAGATGCGGTGTAAGTAAACGCTGCATCGCTTACATCGCCTAAACCTCGGTTAGCTAAAAAGTCTTCTTGGCTCTCAGGAACATTAAAAATACCGTCGCCATCTAAAAAAAGGTTAAATTCGTGCTGATACTTTGCGTATTTGCTGCGCATGTTAATAGCAAAATCGTTAGCGAGCTCTTTTTCAAACACGACCGAGATTGAGCCACCTTTAGTTACCACACCATCACTGATTGGCGATTCATAACGACCATTAGCAGTGTCATAAGTAAGGTTAGACACATTAGCAGTTTGTAATGACTCCACCTCGCTGCCATCGTTACCAATTAAACGCTCGCGGCTGTCGCCATCAAGCGGAATAGGCAGGTAAAACTGCGCTTGATCGTCAATGTATTGGCCATAAACCGTAAATGAGCCAGAGCCGTCATCAAATTCTTTACGAATATTACCGCGAAGCTGAGTACCTTTAGTCTCAAGCCCTGTATCTAACGGGCCCTCGTCGTAACGGTAAAACCCCGACAGCGCATAGTAAAGGCCCTCTTCGTTAAGCGGTCCGCTTGTAGCAAAGTCTAAACGAGTACGCCCTTGATCAGATAGCTCCATTTGCACGGTACTTTGCGGATCATCACTGCCTGTTTTAGAAATGTAGTTAATAATACCCGCTACAGAACCTTGGCCAAATAAGTTAGATACACCACCACGCACAAACTCTACGCGCTCAATACCTAAGTCGTTTCGGTAGTAAACATCAAAAGCCGACGAGTTTAAGCCAAAAACACTCAAACTAGGTGAACCGTCGTACGACAGTGGCGTAAACTGAAACTGACCCGATGAAGGTAAGCCTCTTACTTGTAGGTTTGTTGCAACCTCACCACCGCCCCCTTCTACTTTAATACCTGGGATATAACGTAGTACATCTGCTTGGCTGCTTGAGGAAAGCTTTATTAATTCATCTTCGCTAATAGAGGTTACAGATTGTGGAGTATCTGAAATTACACGTCCTTTACTGGTACCAGAGACGATAATACGCTCAACGTTGTTGGCTTTTTTTGCTGTATTTGGCGCAGACTCTTCTGCGGCAAACGCGCCTTGTGTGAGGCATAAAGATACAATAGAGGCGATCGTAGTTTTATTCACGGGTATTCTCCAATTGTGCTAGTTGTCTGTGTGTAATTACTTAGAGTGTGGCTAAGTAAGTGCGAAATAATCAAGTATACATGTTAGTTTTTTGTTACTTCGAACAGGATTTAAGCACAGAAAAAAAACATTTACAACCCACAATGAGTGCTTTAACATTATTCAAATCGAAAATAACACACAAAGAGCACCCAATATGACTACTACGATCAACGGTAAACTTGATGCAGCCACAGCGGCATCGCTTACAGACCTTGCTA
Organism: Pseudoalteromonas sp. P1-13-1a; assembly: GCF_001401875.1. Taxonomy (NCBI): domain Bacteria; kingdom Pseudomonadati; phylum Pseudomonadota; class Gammaproteobacteria; order Alteromonadales; family Pseudoalteromonadaceae; genus Pseudoalteromonas; species Pseudoalteromonas sp. P1-13-1a. The sequence continues at coordinate 131,707 of NZ_LKDV01000003.1, forward strand.
CTAAAACACTAATAGCAAACGATTTAGGTGGCTATACAGTACCAACGCATGGCCTTTACCCGTTTCAATGGAACTGGGATTCAGCAATAACAGCACTAGGTTGGATGAAGTCTGACGAGCGCCGTGCGTGGCAAGAAATTGATGTGTTATTTTCAGGCCAGTGGGATGATGGCATGGTGCCGCATATCTTATTTCATAAAGATTCAACTACCTATTTCCCTGGTCCAGATGTGTGGGGCTCAGATAAAAAAATTAAAAGTACGTCTATTTCGCAGCCACCCGTTGTGGCCACAGTAATGAAAGAAATGCTTGCCAGTGCACAAGATAAAACCCTTGCAGAGCAAAAAGTTAAGGCGTTATTTTCAAAGGTTGTTGATTACCATTTATGGTGGTACAACGACCGCGATCCTGAAAACACAGGCTTAGTGGTCACTTACCATCCTTGGGAATCGGGTATGGATAACAGCCCATCTTGGGATGATGCGCTTGAAGCTGTACCTGGTGTTGATTGGGAGTATACCCGCCGCGACACCAGCCATGTCGATTCGTCGCAGCGCCCGCATAAAAGCGAGTACGACCGTTTCTTATACCTAGTAGATTTTTTTAAACGTAACAATTTTGATAGCAAAGTAATTTACGAAACCTGTCCGTACAAAATGAACGACCTAGGTATTATTGCTATTTTGCACCGTGCGACAAAAGATTTACTCAAAATGGGTGAACAGCTTGATTTAAACGATGCACGTACCGATTATTTAGCACAGCGTCTAGAACTAACTCAAACAGCAGTTAACACGTTATGGTGTGAGCAAAGCGAATATTTTTACTGTAAAAACGTGTTAACCAACAGTCTCGCTAAAGTTAAAACGTCAGCGGCATTACTAACCGTTTATGCTGGTTTAACATCTGACGAGCAAACTCACATTATTAAAACCGCAACAGAAGATTTTATCGAGTCGAGCAAATTTAGTGTGGCATCTACCCACCCTAAAGAAGATAAATACGAGCCACAACGTTACTGGCGCGGCCCTATTTGGTTACACATTAACTGGATGATAGCCACCGGCCTTAAAGAAGCAGGGTTTGTAACAACAGCTGAAAAAATTCAGGATGACACCCGCGACTTAGTGCTTAAGTCGGGTTACTACGAATATTTTAACCCAGAAACAGGCGCTGGCTGTGGTGGTAAAGATTTCTCATGGACAGCAGCAATTGCACTGCATTGGCTACTTGATTGATAACCTAAGGCAGCATCATGAAACACACAATATGTTTTGGTGAAGTACTCGTTGATTTACTCTCAGATAAATTAAGTCAAAACAATAGCGAGCACGAAGCATTTACTAAGTTTGCAGGTGGCGCACCTGCAAACGTAAGCGTAGCCATTGCAAAGCTAGGTGGTAACGCCTACTTTTCCGGCATGCTAAGCACCGACAGTTTTGGCAGTTTTCTACACAACGCCCTAAAAGAGCAAGGTGTAAAAACCGACTTTATGCGCTTTACAAGCCAAGCCAAAACCGCCCTTGCGTTTGTATCACTTGATAGCGACGGCGACCGCACGTTTGAGTTTTACCGCGATAACACCGCCGACTTACACTTTAGTAATGATGACTTTAGCAGTGAATGGTTTGAGCAATGTGACATATTCCATATTTGCTCAAACACCTTAACCGACGAGCGCATACGTAAAACCACCGCGTATGGGGTTGAATTTGCCAAGCAAAATAACTCAATTGTCAGTTTTGACATTAACTTACGCCTCAACTTATGGCCAAGTAATGCCAATCCACGTGAGCATATTTTACCCTTACTAAAACACTGCTCTATTATTAAGGCCTCAAAAGAAGAACTTGAGTATTTAGCCGCTGAGCAAACGGGTGAAGAATTTATTGCTCACACGCTTAATAATGGCTGTGAGTTATTTGTGGTTACCGATGCAGGCAACCCAATGCACTGGTATACCAAAAATACCAAGCAAACGCTTATCCCACAAAAAGTAACTATGGTTGATGCCACCGCCGCAGGTGATGCATTTGTAGGTGGGTTACTGTATCAACTAGGCTTACAAAACCTGACACCTAGCTCTTTTAGTAAGCTTTGCAATAACCCCGAAACACTCACAACTATTTTTGAATTTGCTTCGTTATGTGGTGCCCATGCCGCATCTTATAAAGGAGCGTTTACCTCCTTACCTAACGAAAAATCGCTTAACGATTTTAGGAGCGCACTATGAGCCACACACCTGATAACTTTAAAAGCCGCGAATTTTTAACACAACATATTGCCGATACACTGGCGTTTTATGAGCCAAACATTGACGATGAGCACGGCGGTTTTTACCAAAACTTTTCGGATAATGGTGAGGTGTTTGATAAGCAAACCCGCCACTTAGTAAGCTCTACCCGCTTTGTATTTAACTATGCACGTGCGTACCAAACCTTTAATGACGAAAAGTACCTAAACCGTGTTAAATCGGGTATTGAGTTTATTCGTAAGCACCACTTTGTTGAGCAAACAGGCGGCTACAATTGGCTATTGAGTGTTGATCAAGGTAACGCCACTGTACTTGATGATACCAACCACTGTTATGGCTTTGCGTTCGTGATTTTAGCCTACAGCTGGGCGTACCGCGTAGGTGTTACGCAGGCGCGCGAATACCTAAACGATACATTTCAAACAATGGAAACACATTTTTGGGATGCAACAGCCGGTTTATATAAAGATCAGCACAACAGTGACTTTACTCAGTGCGATGCATATCGCGGCCAAAATGCCAACATGCATACCTGCGAAGCACTTATTGCCGCTTATGAAGCCACTCAAGATGAGCTATTTTTAAATCGTGCGCTCACACTTGCCGACAACATGGTTAACCGTCAGGCTAACTTAATGGGCGGGCTTATTTGGGAGCACTACGATATAAATTGGCAGGTTGATTTAGAGTACAACAAAAACGACCCTAAAAATTTATTTCGCCCGTGGGGTTTTCAACCAGGTCACCAAACTGAGTGGTCAAAACTATTAATGTTTTTAAATAAGCATAAGCCACAAACCTGGCTTGTAGAACGCGCCAAAGCTTTATTTGATGAGTCAATAGATGTTGCGTGGGATAAACAACACGGCGGTATTTGTTATGGGTTTGCGCCAGATAAAAGCATATGCGATGACGACAAGTACTTTTGGGTACAAGCCGAAACACTGTGTTGTGCAGCCTACCTTTATGAAACCACAGGTGATGAAAAATACCAGCAATGGTATGACAAAATTTGGCAGTATTCATGGCAGCACTTGGTTGATCATCAATATGGTGCGTGGTTTAGAATTTTAAGCGTAGATAACAAAAAAATAGATACCGAAAAAAGCCCTATTGGTAAAACTGATTACCATACTATGGGTGCCTGCTTTGATGTGTTGGCGTTATTAAAATAATGAAAAAGTAGTTATATTTTGTTGTGTAGACCTTTTAACCGCCATGTTGGCGGTTTTTTTTGCCTAGTTTGTAGCGCTTTTCAAATACATAATAATCACCACAAAATATAATTTTGTACATGCCCTGCTTTTAAAACCTCATATTTTGAATAAACACCTAATAGTAAAAAATTTTGCACGCCAGCGGCGTATAGTAATATAAAAGATAATAAAAAGAGAAACAGGCAATGCCAAACGGGAACGACCCTCACAGTATTAATACCAGCGAACTTGTTGCTTGGCCACGTATTGCAGCCATAGCCGCAATGCTCAGCTTTTCGCTACCCACCTTTATCACCGGCCTGGAAATACATCAAAGCTCAAGTGTGAGCAACACGCTTTGGGCATTAGTTATTGGCTCACTTATTTTAACCATTATTGGCGGCGCCATGGGCACCATAGGTGTGAAAAGCCGCTTAAGCTCTTATCTATTGGTAAAAATAGCGTTTGGAAATGCTGGCGCGGGCATCGTCAATATTGCCTTTGCTTTATCATTAATTGGCTGGTTTGGCGTAAATATTGATTTGTTTTCTAATGCGGTGGTGCGCTTACTTAGCGCTGAGTTTAATATTATTGTGCCCGAATGGCCGATCGATATAGTCGCAGGTTGCGCCATGCTCATAACCACATTGTATGGGTTTAAAGCGATTAACGTACTGGCCTCTATCATGATCCCTATTTTGGCTGCAGTCACCGCCATGATGCTATTTGGCGCACTCGATAGTATGCCACTGGTTGATTTTATTAATTTAGAAAAATCAGCAACGCTTTCTCTTGAAGATGGTGTAGCTGCCATTGTTGGCGGCGTTATTATTGGCGCAATAATATTGCCCGATATAACCCGTTTTTCTAAGCAAAAACGTGGCGGCGTGTACACCTCGTTTATTGCGTATATGGTTATTGAGCTTTTGGTTATTTTTGTGGCTGTATTTGCCGCAGCTGCCATGCAAGAAACTGAAATATTAAGCTTAATGCTTGCGCTTAATTTAGGGTTTTCAGCTTTTTTTATTGTGATAGCAGGCAGCTGGATTTTAAATTCGTTAAACCTGTACAGTACCGCACTTAGCGTGGAGGCTACCTTCCCGCATTGGCATAAAAAGTGGGTTATTGTGTTATTAGGTTTGGTGGGAATTGGCGCTGCTTTTATTAATATTTTAGATATGTTTATAAGCTTTTTAGCGTTTTTGTCTGATATTTTTATACCGGTAGCGGGCGTAATTATTGTTGATGCACTGTTTATTAAACCCCAAGCTTATAGCGCAGCTGCTTTGGCAAATAACGCTAACTTTTCACTTCCCGCGTTTAGCGCATGGTTTGCAGGCGCGGCATATGCGGTGTGTAATGGCGCTTTATTTAACGTATCAATGAGTGGTATTACCGTGATTGACGCCATTTTATTAACGGCCGTTATTTATACCCTGTTTGCAAAAGCCATCGCGCCCAAACCGGTTATTCAGCAATAACTTTAAACAATAAAAAGGCGCATAAAGCGCCTTTTTATTAATCTAAATTAGGGGGCTACTCTTCATCGTCTACTTTCATTTCGTCTCGCCATTTAAGTTTTTCCAGCGGGTAGCCTAAAAAGAACTTAGCGCGCTCAAGCACTATGCGTGTAGTCAGCTTTTTAATTGCATATTGTGAACTGCCGGTTAGCCTGTCGCACATTGCATTAAGTGCTTGAATATCGGCAAAGCAACAAAAAGAAATATAATCAATATCACCACTTAGCTGCATGCAATCCATTATTTCGGGAATGTTGTGTATGTCAGCTAAAAACTTACGCCGTGCTGCTAGGCTGTTATCCTCTAGCGTAAATTCCATGTAGGCAAATACATGCTCACAAATTTGCTCTAAATTAATATCCGCATGAAAGGTTCTAAAGTATCCCGCCTCTTTTAGCGCTTTTACTCGCTGAAAACACGCACTGGGCGATAAGTTAACTTGCTCAGCTAATTCGACATTTGTTAGGTCTGCAGTAAGGTGCAAAATTGCCAGTATTTTTTGATTGTACCTGTCTATTTTTATCGTTTTTTTCATAACCGGTTTCACATTTAATAATAATTAATTTTGTAAATTTAAGGTCAACAAATACATAAAATTACGCGCTTAAGCGTTATTTTCAGCAATTTGTGTGTGCTGTATTAAGGCTTTACAAAATATTATTTTGTCTGAAAAAGCGACAATGTTTATCACTAAGTAACATCACCATGATAGTCACATTAGGACATAGAACATGAGCAGATACAACAAAATACGCTTTCGTAAAACACTATTAGCATCGGCAGTTACTCTGTCGTGCATAAACTATGTGCATGCGCAAGAACAACAACAAACAGTAACTGACACCATAGAAAAAATTTCGGTAATATCGCGCGGGCGTGTTGAGTCGATACAAAATGTGCCCGACTCTGTTACCGCATTTAGCGCCGAGACAATCGAAAAATCACGTATTACTAACTTTCGTGATGTTGCTAATTTAACGCCCAACTTATCGCAGCTCGATAATTTTAGACCCGGCCTAGCCCGTATTACTATTCGTGGCTTAATTACACCACAGGTTGGCGATCCACCATTAGCGTTTGTAGTTGATGGTGTTACCGCCCCCGATTTAGAGTTTATAAACCAAGACCTAGTTGATATTGAGCGTATTGAAGTTATGCGTGGTGCTCAAGGCGCACTGTATGGCCGAGGCGCCATTGGTGGTGCGGTTATTGTGACAACGAAAAAACCCATTGAAGACTTTGAAGGTAAAATTAAAGGCTCAATAGGTAATGGCAACACCTATAATTTGAATGCGGTTGTATCGGGCTCGCTTAATGATGAAAACACCGCTTACTTTAGAGCCGGTGGTTACATTAAAGATACCGATGGGCTAATTAAAAATACCTATACAGGCGATTACGCCGACCCGTTAAAAGAGCAATCGGTTTTTTCTCAGTTAGAGTTTGAGCTAAGCGAAGACACCTCAATAAATCTAAAAGGCAAATACACCTCAAGCGAAGCTGGGTTTGCTTACTACCAAGGGGTGAGCGATGACACCATTGAAGACTTTTCAATTAATACCTCACAAAATATTATTAACCAAGATGAGCGTGATGTGTATGAGCTAAGTGCTAAGCTTACCCAATATTATGATTTAGGTAAGTTTGAGTTTGTAACCGCGTATAGCAATTCAGAAAACGAGCACTTTTACGATGGCGACTACTCTGCCGATGCCACTTTTATTGACGAAGATGGCTTTTTTAGAGCCCCGTTTGGTACTGAAGGGTTATACGATATTGAATCGTTAACGGTAGAATCACGATTTATATCCCAGACGGATCAGGCATTTAGATGGTCAGTGTCGGCGTTTTATCAACAGCGCGACCGCGATACTGCGGTATCATTTTATGATGATTTTACCGATGCCGAAATTTTAACGCGTGCAGATTTTGCCAGCGACGAGCCCTACCTTTCAATTATCGATAACAACAGCAGCGATGCATGGGCGCTTGCTGGGCAATTTAACTACGATATAGACGAGCAGTTAGAGCTCACCGGTGCAATGCGCTACGATCACGACACCCGCGAGTCGTTCGACCCAACTAATAAAGACGCCACTTACGCTAAAAAATCGTTTAGCCAATTACAACCTAAAGTTACCTTGGCGTACCAGATGAATGACGACCTACTGCTTTACACCGGCTACTCCCGTGGCTTCAGAAGTGGGGGCTTTAACGAGCCGGCCGACGGTATTAGCCGCACCTTCGATAAAGAAATTTCTGACAGTTACGAAATAGGCTTTAAAACCGCTTTGTTTAATAACAAAGTTACCCTTAATGGTGGCGCGTTTATTATTGAGCAAGATGATGCGCAATTTACCCAATTTAATGTAGATACCTTCACCCTAGAAAATCTCTCTATTGATGAAGTGCAAACCAAAGGCTTAGAACTTGAAGCTGCATACGCTGCCACCAGCAATCTAAGTATTAATTTTAGCGCTGGCATTATCGATTCAGAAATTAAACGCTTTGCAATACGTCCTGAGCTTTCTGGCAGGCCACAATTTTGGGTGCCTGAATATAACTACGGACTGTCGGCAAATCATAACCTAGTACTAAACGCAGAGTGGTCTCTGTTCTCGCGTGCTGAGCTATTAATTGAAGGCCCTAAAACATTCAATATTGATATTCCTGATGTTGAGTCGTCGCGTTATACCTATCTAAATGCAGGTGTAGGACTTAAGTCAAACCAATGGAGCGTTCAAGTTTACGTAGACAACTTAACGGATGAGCGCGCCATTGAAGATATTTTCTTATTTGGCGATGGTGTAACCGAGCTTGCCCGCCAACCTAATAAGCCACGCAGTTACGGCATAGAGCTAAGCTACGACTTTTAATGTATTTCACCTTATAGAGCAGGTATGCCTTTGAGCGCCTGCTGTTTTTTTTAGTTAACTAATAGCGATACACACATGCAAATTCTTAATCGTGAACAACTTATTGATATTTTATATGGCTGCGCCATTTTAGGCACTGGCGGCGGCGGTGAGTTAAGTGAAGGCATTGCCTATATTGATGAAGCACTCGCACAGGGTAAAACCTTTAAGCTAATTAGTGCTGATGAAGTACCGCCAGGGGAGCTGGTATGTACACCTTATATTTTAGGGGCAATATCACCTTTAAGTGAACAAGAAGAGCGCGCTTATGCAAACCTGCCCCGTACCAATAAACATGCTATTTTGTCCGCTTATGAGCGCGCACTACAGTACACAGGTAATGATGCTATTTATGGCACTATTTGTTGTGAGCTTGGCGGCTCTAATACCGCAGTATCGTTTTACTTAGCAGCAATGTTTGACGGCTATATTATTGATGCCGACCCCGCGGGGCGCGCAGTACCGGAGATCACCCATTCAACCTATTATTTAAATAACTTACCCGCAGCGCCCATTATTACCGCGAATGAATTTGGTGAGTGCTTTATTTGCGAAAATGTAATGGATGACTTACGCGCCGAAACCGTCGTGCGAGCGCTGGCTAAAATTAGCCGTAACGACATAGCTGCTATTGACCATATTTTACCAATTGAGCAAATGAAGGATGCAGTCATTCACGGCACTATTAGTAAAGCACTCAAACTCGGTAAAGCAATGCGAAAAGCCAACGAACAGCACGCTAATACCGAGCAAGTAATCGCACAGCATGGTGGTGGTTTTGTTGCCTTTGAAGGCGAGGTAAGCGCATTTGAATTCAACACCGTAGAGGGATTTACCCTAGGTGAGGTAACACTTAAAGGGTTAGGCGAATTTGTAAATAACAACTACAAAATAACGGTTAAAAACGAAAATATGGCCGCGTTTTTAAATGAGGAAGTGCACGTAACTATTCCTGATTTAATATGCTGTATTAACAGCCAAACAGGCACACCCATTACTAATCCTAATTACGAGGTAGGCATGCATGTAGCCGTTGTAATTTTACCAGCGCCAAAGGAGTTTACAGGCCCTAAAGGTTTAAGCATATTTGGCCCACAATATGCCGGCGTGAACGCCCCTTATAAAGCAGCTGTTGTAAGCTAATTTTTAATAAGGGCTTGTTGCAGCTTGCTATACAATGCAGCATGCCCTTTACCAAACATAGTGGCGTTTCTATCAATTTTACTAAGCCATTCTTTCGCTTGTGCTTTTTTACCTATTTGTAAATATACCTGCGCTAAGCGCAAGCTATAAATAGCGTGGTAAATACTTTGTTGTTCTGTGTAATCAAACGCTTTTTTATAATAGCTAATAGCCTCTTTATAATTTTTATTTTGATGATAACTGTAAGCCAAATTACCACTCGCAAGCACTATTTTAGCGACATGATTTGTGCTTTTTATGGCGTTGTAGGCCATTAAATTACTACGTATAGCTTGCTTGTATTGCTGCCAATTTAAGTAAATATGCGCTTTGTTAATATGCAGCTCTAAATGAAAAATAGGATCATTGTTTTTTGCAAAGCGCTGCTCGGCATCTATTAGCAAACGCATGGCGGCTTTTTTACTCCCAAATACATAGTGCAAGTTAGCCAACTCCACCAACCTTAGCGGATCGCCAAACGCATTATAAATACCGTCTAACTGGGTAAACGCTTTTGCGGCATACGCTTTAGCCTCTGCTTTTTTGCCAATATAATTAAGTGCTTTAGCGTAATAAAAATACATTTGTAGCTTAAATACATCGGGCAGCTTATCTTGCTCTAAAAACGGAGTAATAGCGTTAAGTAAGTTTTCGAACTGTTGGTAGTCGTAGTAGTAATCAAATTGGTAGGTTTTTAGTTTAAACCACTGTGGAGGGTTACCTTGGGCTTTATTAAGGCGCGTTTCAATATAAGTTAAGCAGTGTGTTTGGGGCTGTTGCAAGCAAAACACTTCATGATCGCTGTAGTTTTCAGATGCTAATGCATTAAAACTGGTAGCGGCAATACTTAACAGCAAAAATATACGCACTGATATCACACTCTTCAAAGTTACCTTTAATTAAGAGTGTAATATTTTTATCTCGCCTATCACAATACGCTGAAATACTTATGTGCAGCGACAATAAAGTTTGCCCGTAACAGAAAAAATGACAATAAAGTTTGCCCGTAAGAGAAGGTGAGACTTTAGCTTCTGCAAGCAAGAAACAAGTTAACAACGCTAATCGCTGACGTAAGAATGAGTAACTTTCAATATTAGAATATCGAAAAGCCAGCGGCCACAAAAGTGACGGCTGGCTTTCCTCCCCACCCTATCCCGTAATCACATGGTATGTTTCGGCTAATCAGCAATACCTTTGACCTAGCTTAATGAAAGCAATAACAATGCGCTCCTAAAAATGTTTGAATAGCGCTGCGGTAGCAAACTGGCTAGTCACAGGGCTTACCAATACAGGTGCTTCAAACTGATGTGGTTTATCCACATATTTTGGCGTTAAGGTGCCAGTTTCCTATGGGGGTCTCACTAATTTACCAAATAGCAGGATATTCAACAACTCCGTCAATACCAAACCCATGATTTAGCAAAGCTTGTCTTACTATAAATGGCAATGTATTCGCATCGCTAGGGTACTTAGCTAGAGTAGTTTCTGAAAATGTATCAATAGCAGCTAGCAGCTCTGATAGGCTAAATTGCTCAGAAACAACCGACCCCCAAATAGCGTCTTCAACTGTTGATTCTAATTCGGCATTTGTATTTTGAAACATTAGGCGACTTTGATACACAACTCTGAACTTGTTGTTACCCTGATGATGGATAACAATCTTAAGCTGAGGAATCTTTTTTAGTAACTGAGACTTAACTCGTCTAGCATCAAAAAATGCTTGGCTTAATATCACCTTTCCTTCAACTTTATAGAAATTTTTTGAATTTGTCTCAGAAACGATATTCCAATAAACACGAAAAGAGTTTCTTCTTAATTTATGACCATAAATTTCAAGTAAGGGTTTTAGTTGCTGTTCAGTGCCTTGTTTAGAGCCACTATTCCATCCACTAACAATTGATTGTTGAACCCTACAGGCATCTTTAATTTCATTTTGAGTCCAACCATCATTTAGTGCCAGTCTTATTAGCTGCTTGGTTTGTTTGAACTTTCTCTTATTCTTTTTTGAGCTTGTTGTTGCTTCCATAATTATCCTTAAAATGAAGCAGATGAATAATCACCTGCTTCCTCATTCTTAGCTATTTTTTCTGGTTTGGGTTCATCTGCTTACCTCTATTACCATGTACTTTAGCATTAGCAGGGTTGTTTCCTGAAGTGCCTTTATTATTATTTGCTTGATTCGCTTTGTGATTACTATTTTGATTAGACATTATTTTCTCCTCATTGGTTGTCTGTCTAAATCATATGAAATTATGAAAAAAGAAAAACTGATAGTTTTATGATAAAAAGTGATAGTCAGTGATACTCAAATCGAGACTTGATTTTTCAATCTGGGTTGTGATGCTAGTTTCATTTAATGAATATTTTCTGATATTGGTACATTAATTATTACTAATCTATATATTTTTTACCTTCAAGAAGCTAAGCAATTAATTATTATTCTAATAATAAAAATATTACTCTCAATATTAGACATCAAAGGGCATGATAATTCAGAACTAGAAAGTTAGCGCGTGACAAAACTAATTTAGACATCGTCTGGTCAAAAGATAAGCCTTAATAGATTTAGAAAACTAACGAGAAACAGACGTATTAGTAGAAGAAATTATTGAAATGATGGGAAATAGCTCCGACTAACAAGCCAATATTAGTATCGTTGAATGCTTATGTTGTGAAATATTAAAACAGTTTATTTGTATTAAAAAATACATTATCTTTTTAAAAGGAATAGTCTCATATGGGAAGTCCACAGTATTGAACAACGCTTCTATACAACACCATTAAGCAACGAGAAGCGTTTAACAAACTAAGAAACTTATAACAACTCTCTGTATAAGGCTATAAGCTTGTTAGAGAGCCATTAAAGACTGTTGAATTTCCAATGCTATGTCTTCATCTATCTCTTCAGATATAGGCTGGCTTTCGATACCCTGTGCATTGTTAATTGCGTCAACTTCTAGATCATTAAGTTTAAAGTAATCATAAGTGTATTGCCCCTTACCATTGGGACTCTCCACAGTATATTGAATTAACATATAGTCATTTTCAACTACCATAGAATAATGGATATGATCCCAATAATTATCAGTATGAGGGTGGATGAAAAGGTAGTTATTTGAGTCAGAAAAGTCAGGAGCAAAATTTGCGGTATTACTGATAAAAGAAGTATCTTGTTTTTTTATTTCCATATTACATCTTTTACAAGCAATGCTAAGATTTTTTGGCTCGAACATATATCTTCTATAAGCAGGGGTTCCTTTTGGGAGTATATGTTCGATATCTAAAACCATCCTAAACTCACCAACGGTGACTCTCTTACAATAGCAGCACTGCTGCTTTTGTTCATTCCTGTAAAAGTCTTTTAGGTTCCTCTTAAATTCATTTAAGTGACCTGAAGACCAAATATTACCACCTTCCTGAATTGCGGTTATGATGCTTTGGTGATCATCTATAGTTAATACATAAGGTCGCATACTAAACCTTCCTTTGCTCTATTTTATCAGCAAGTTTTCTGACAGAAGCCAACACATCTTTTTGTTTTGGATCATAAACTTCATTCTCTAGCAGTTTGAACAACCTTTGCGCTTGTGCCAAATCAATTTGGTTTTCCGCTAGCTCATTAAGAGTATTAGTGATTAGATTTGAAAGGTATCTATTTTCTGGAGTAGCAATGCCAAACATTTCCCAAAGTAATTGTTCAAGGTTATTCGAATTTTGAGGCAACTTTTCCAATTGATTGTTTTGCGATTTGAAGATGGAAAGACTTTCTTCACTTACTTCAGCACCTGAAACCACAATTGGAGAATGAGTTGCGCAAACAACTGTCGGTTGATGGAGATAGAATATATCCATTAGCTTTGCTATATACTCTCTTTGCCACCTAGGGTGCAGACTATTCTCTGGTTCATCAATCAAGATTACCGAGTCTTCACTTATCATTGTTGAAATAAATACCAATGAAGTGATGAATGACAACTCACCAGAGCTTGCTTCTGATAGGTTGATTGGCTCCCAATTTTTTCTTAAGAAAACCTCGACTGTGGAGATAAAATTAAGCTTTTTAAGCAGTTTTTCATGCTTCAAAAGCCTTGTTATTGTAGAGCTATTCATCTTGTCGTAGCGAAATTCATCTAATCGAATCCAGTGAATTTCGTTACTAGAATTTTCATAAAGCTTATTGATTAAAGTTACAATATCCTGCAACTCATTAGGAGGTAAAAATTCAACCTCTTCAATTTCATACTGCTTTACTACTCTTAAGAAATTAACCTTGAATCCAATCTCATTTTGGTAACCTACATATTCAAGTATTTGCCCAATTCTATTGGTTTTAACTAAGTCTTCATTGCCTAAGTTTAATAATGCTTTTTTAATAGTACGCTGCGATATCTTTCTTCCACTTCGATACGCCAGTAAGCTAAAGTTACGACTTCGGCTATTGAACTTATCGTGAATAGAATTGGCAATTGCTATGACTTTACGCCCTTGTTCGAGGTATTTCCTCGACAATTGGCTTAACAACGTACTCTTGCCAGAACCATTTTCGCCAATAATCACTGCTACATGGCTAGGCTCTAAATCTGCTAGGTGCTCCTTTCTTATCATTTTAGTTTTAATACTTCCTTTAGTTTAAGAGTATCTAGGGGCCAACCTGCTTGTTATTGCCCGTAGTTATCAATTTTTGACTTCACATAATCACCAAACTCTTTGGTGATTCTGATGTATGAATGCCCCATTTGAATTGCCCCTTTAAAATGATCTTTTCCGGCTTTCGTTACGCCAATATTTGGATGTTCTGTTTTAAAATCAGCTACTAATTGATCATAATAAATGGGGCTTTCAAACCATGCAGTTCCATAATTTAATGAGAGATTGTTAGCGAATACATAATAAGGCCATCTTTGATAATCCTTATTTATATTCTGCTCTTCGGCTGTGAATTCCCAAATTGCACTAGCGCATGCGTAATAACTTAAAAAACATGCACCGCCTACAGCGACTTCTAACAGGCAATCTCCAAGCTTTAATCCTTTGGGTTCTTTTGCAAAGGTTAATCTGCTTTGCGACTTATCAATGACGATTCTTTGTTCAGGTAAAATAGGACGATCTCTAACACCGGACACTTTGATAAAGTAATTTGCTTCTGGTCGAAGTTTAGTGGTTCTATTGCCAGCACTAGGAGTTGCATAGTTGTTAAGTAACTCAGATAGTCCTATTTCTCGATTTCCTGATGGTGGAGTTATACTACTCGATATTTCAGCATTTTGGCATAATTTATCAAGTTGCCAATCAGCTAAATTTACATAGTCCAGCTCTCCTCGACTAGATTCTTCGAATTCCATAAGTGCCTTTTCTTCCTGAATAAGAACCCCAGTCTCATTGTTTAAAGCCAACCCACTTTCCGTAAAATTTGCTGAAGTGACAATACCAGCAAATGGAGTACCGCTGTTGCGAAAAATATAAACTTTAGAGTGAAGCTTTTGATCTAAGCCGATAACAGGCCAATCTCCAGTTTGAGATTTCACTAAGTTTCCAAAGTCTCTTAACGAAAAAGGCTTCGAGAACTGATCATCCCCTCTTGGTGCGCAGGTAGAAATCAGCTCAATTGATTTCCCTTTAAGTGATATGCCATCTAATAGTTTATTAAAGTCCTTGGCTAGAAATGGAGAAACCAACAGGCACTCATCACAAATTTTAACTAACTGGAGTAGTAATTCCTTGTGGTTTTTCCATTTAATAGTATTACCAAGAAGCTCAATTTCGTCTTCTTTCTTCTCTATATTTGTAATTATTAGAGTCATTCGACTTCCAGTTGTCCGCAGTATCAAAAATCAAGGTTTATATTCTATATTACCAATAAGTTATATAAATTTTATATAGACTTTTTTAGCCACCAATACTCGGTAACCCCTCATTTTGATGGAGGCTAGCCGTAGAATTTCCGTTGTTTAACTTTTTCAGCTTTTGTATTGGTGTTATACCACCTGACCCCATATTAGGGCGTTCATTATTATAAGCCCAAAACGAATCAGTTGCCCTGTGTTGTAACTCACTAATATCACTCTAAATATAATGACTTAACCAGTCGTAACGAACCGTTCGATTAAAGCGCTCTATATAGGCATTTTGCTGCGGGTTACCGGGTTGAATAAACCGTAATTCGATATCATTATTCAACGCCCATTGCGCTAATTGCTTTCTAATATATTCTGGGCCATTATCACATTTGATGGCTTTTGGTTTACCGCGCCACTCTATAATTTGATTTAACGAGCGGATCACACGTTCAGCAGGCAGTGATAGATCAGCGTCAATAGTCAGCCCTTCACGATTAAAGTCATCAATGACATTAAACAAACGACACTAATCAAAGAAAGGATTAATTACTTGTATCACCTTGCTTCTTTATCAATAAGTCCAACCTGGCCTGATATTTAACCTCATCAGCTAAGGATAGAGCAGGTAATATTGCTTTCAATAAATACAATACATTACTAGTCCATTCATAGTCCTTTATTGACAAAGCCTTGTTTATATTTGAAAAATGAAACTCTAACTTTTCTAGCGAACCTTCACCAAACCTCACAAAAGCTAACCATTTATTCTTTAATGATTCAAACGCCAATTTCGATATCAAATCGGATTGTTTTAACTCTAGACCTACTTGTATAGATATTAGTGTGCAATAAAAAATCCCACGGATAAAATCAATCGGAGTTTTATACTGGTAATGCTTAAAAGACATTATTAATTTAGTGTTATTTATAAGGGGATCTGTTGTTTCTATATTGCAACCTTTAAGTATGCTTATTAATTCATCTCGGATATATATTTCTGGCTCAATAGGGAGACAATTTACAAACCTATCAACTTCATCCCATTTATTTTGTAACGCACAGCTTGTAACAAATGCAAGTATGTAGTTTTCTAAAATACCGTCATGCTTTTTAAAGTCATCATTTGTTGCTTCTGGCAATGTTTGATATTTGAAATTAATACCTACGGATTTTTCTCTATTTCTTTCATCAATAGCAAGACTTAAGTGAGACACGAAGTGTTTAAGTGCATTTATTAATGATTTTCCGTTAGGCTCTATAATTGACTTATCTAATTTAGAGGAGCTCAAAATCCAATCACCTTCAACTACTGTTCCATTAGGTAAGTGCTCATCTAGTTTTAAAGATATACCTGCATCTATTAAACAATACTTCTCTATAGAAGCTAACATATACCAAGCTAATTCTATTGGTGCTAACCCGTGTTTATTTATATCTTTGCTAGGCTCAGGATTACTCACAATTCCGGGGAATATAACAACATCTCCACCATCATTTAGAAACTGCTTTTGCTCTTTAGCCTCTTGTAGCAGCCATAATAAAATATGGCGAGACACTGCGTGACAATGAGCAGCATTTAATGAACTTTTTGGATCAAGGCTTTCCAGTACTTCAAATAATGCTGCTAGTTTCTGGAGACTTTCCTTTCGCTTTCCAGCATGCCAAAATACTAGCGCAGAATCGGCTTGAAGTCCTATTCTCATCGGTAAGTTTTCTGACTGCTTATCTTTATCTAAAAAATCAATTCCCTGCTGAAAGTATTGATAAGCTAAAGTATAATCGCCTTCATACTCTGCACAAATAGCAGCTCTTCTCAAGAAAAAAACCTCATCGCCTTTTTGAAGTTTAGATTTTTTGTCATCTAGTAATTTCTTGGAAAGTTCCAGACTTACTCCGTAATCCTTTTTTCGATATAGGACCAGTGCTTTTGCTCTAAGTAAGCAATAATTTGCGCTTCCATATTTCCTGATTCCAGCTTCAATCAAATCAAGAGCTTTATCAGGATTATTGCCTGTTTCATCCCAAATAACAGCTGAGAATTTCACACAAGTAGCCGCTAAATCATCATATCCCCAGCTATTAGCAAAACACTCAAGCTTAGCAAATATAGCTGAATGCTTTTTGCAATCGATAGTACCGTTATCATACTCACTTAACCATGCACCTCTAACGAGTGCATCAATATCAGAGTCGATTTTTGTTATTGTTCTAAATAAATCGTCTCTGATTTCAACGTCACATGTATCAATAAATTTAAATAATGGGACTAAATCTTCTATTTTTTTTATCTGGCTAGTTTGATTAATAATAAAAATACTTATAGATGGACTTCCATCAACTTCTGTCGGTATCTCTTTATGAGGTATTGAAGAAGGAAGTAAATCAGCTTTGTTTTTAAATAAAGAATTTAGCTTGATTACTATTAATTCCCAGTTTGGTAACCTCCCAAACTTCGGCCGAGACATTAACAGTTTTGAATATACCAATATACGGACCAATACCGCACTACCAGACTGTTGAACATCAACCTTATCAGCTTCTATTTCAAATCTATTGAATGCAGCTAAGTAACTCTCTTTTTGATCTTCAAGGCATGCTAAAAGTAAAAGTTGAGAGCCTCGTAGCATAATATTTACGTTTAAGTCCTGCTCAAATATCAATCTGTCTGAATTAAAAAAAGTAAACATCATTAAGTGTGGTGCGATAATTTGAAGGTCACTAAGCTCAGTTGTAATGATTAAATAGTTCAACATTGTAAGTGCTCTAGCATTTTCACCTGCAAATGCTGCAAAAAAAGCACTATTCATGGAAATAGGATCTATTGCTCTTGTACGGAGAATTGAGTCTGCTATTTCAAATTGAAATTTTTTCTGTTGCTGCTTAGTCAATGTTGCAGCTGCAAAATTAGATAACAAGGGAGATAAAGAAAAGCGGTTTCCTTCATGCTGATCTACCCAAGCACCTATAAGTTGATCAAAGGTAATTCCTGCATCCGTCACTTTTGGAGAGACTAAAGCTAAATCAAGAACCAAATTCCTATCAAACTTTCCTGAGATTAGCGATATTCGCTCGATAAGCTCTCTTGCACTTGTCGAAAGCTCATGAAGTAATCGCTCTCTTGTTTTCTTTTTAACTTTTTCTACACTGTTATTTTTTTGTAGCAAGAAACTTAAAGTCCGAAATTCTTCAATACTCCAATTACTCGTTTTCATACTTTGGATCATTGCGGTAACTAATTGTGGATGCCCCCCACCTGTTGACACATAAATATATCGCGCCCAGTAATCCTCAGTTACATTCAAAGCAAATAGAATTTCTTTAATATCTTCCTCAGAGAAGTCATCTACTTTCTGTTCAACTTCTTGAAGTAGGTTAGCTGAAGACAAATAGTCTTCATCTATTTCTTTTGATGATGTAAAAATTATAAAAACATTACTTTTAATACAATAATAATGAAGATTTAGCAGCCTCTCATTAACCATTGGCGTGTGATCACATTCAAAGTCATCAATAAGGATTCCTGTTACTTCTTGGTGTTGAAGGTTAGCTAACGAACTAACTAGAATTTGACACACTTCCTTTGAGTTCAACCCTCTTAAATTAACACTAACCCAACTACCTCCTAATTTTTTTGCCGCAAACTTAGCCGCAACCGTTTTTCCAACACCTGCCGCTCCGAACAACCACGCAGTGTTATTATTTTTAAGCGAATAAACAGTGCTATCAATTAGTTTTGGTCTCGACGCCATTGCTACAGGAAGAGGAACACTTTCAATCAAATTTAGAGGTGACGTATGTGATAAAGCTATATCTGTATTACCAGATAAAGAAGATGGCATTAATTGAGAGAGCAAACTTTGTGAAATTGAACGAGTTAGTTCTTCTAGTTCAATATTATTTGATGTACTGTTTTGTCTAATCTGAGGATTGGTATTTTTTTCAATTGCATAATCCTCATAATCTTGCAGCTCAATTTCAGGAATTAAGTGTTCCTTAAATAAAGATATACAGGTACAATTAACACCCACAAAATTATCTTCACTAACAGACTTTACTATTGAAGTAAGAAAAGCCTTGTCTGAATTATTATCGTGAATAAATACGCCACTACCAGAAAGCCCTTGCAATACCTCAGCCCCAGTTTCGCCTTTAAAATCAGTGTAAAATTTTGCCGGTATCTCTAGATGTATATCAGCATCTCCAATGCTATTCTTGGTACATGGACTTATTGAATAAGTTTTTCCACTTTCAGACTTCACCCTACCTTTAAAAATAAACTCCAGTGCAGGCTTGTCTGTATCACTAGTAAAAAATATCTCAGGGAAATCCATTATATTTAGAGCAACGTCAACCTCAATAGCAATAATGTCATAAGTCTTAAATATTTCGAGATTACCTAGCACTTTAATAAAAGTTAAATTTTCTATTTCTTCAGATTCGGATTCATAAGTTAATGTAGAACAAAGTTCATCACTATATTGCTCACACCCCTCCCCAAAAGTAACATGGGCGGAACTTAAGACATAAAATGCATTCCTAACTTTAACGAGTACAGCACTTCCCAAATAGGTAGATTCTTTAAAGATTTGAACTGTCGTGTAGGGCAATAACGTTAGGTGATTCATGTCAATCTAATCTCATTTTGTTCTATGTATTTTATTTTATATAAAAGACGTTCGTCTAGACTTAACAATGGGCCATTTCTTGTTTCAATAGCTGAAATTGAATGATTAAAATAGAAGTTAATTTCATCGTTATTATTTCTATCAACTAAGGTTGCTAGCTTAGCAATTGTTTCGACACTAGGATGTTTACTTCTTGCCTTCCCACCATTCGTGCTAATAATAAAGTTATTGCAACTAATCATACTTAGTAGCTGTTTTGAAATGCTTTTTGCACTACCGTGGTGAGATAACTTAATATAATCAAATACAGCCTTTTTTTCGGCGCTAAAGCCTTGTCGTTGAAAATAGTCTGAAATTACTTCAGGGTGTGAATCTGCTAAGAAAAGCACTCTCTTATTTTTATATTTAAGAATGAAAGCAATGGAACTGGTATTAGCAATATCGTCGGACTTTTTCAGAAACGAGTCCGGTAACTCAGCCCACTCTGTAATAGTTTTTGTGGCAACATTTAATGATATATTAGTCTCTTTTTTATCTGGTAAAGAACTACTTAGAACCGCTTTATATTTTTCGAAATAATCTTCTAAGTCAACGATATTTGGAGAAATAACCTCTAAAGATAAGTATTCAGAAACGTCTAATACTTGTCCTTGCATTAGCCCCTCAAATGGCACCGCTTTTTCATTTAGCAAGTTAACCAAAGAATTAGCCTGTAATATTGATATTCCACCAGAGATCCTAGGTACAGGAACTGATTCGGGTGAATTCACATAAACTTTACTTAATGAAAAACGTTCTGGGTAATCCTCTAATAATGGAAAAGCTCCATTAATATGATCTTCGTCAGAGTGAGTCAAAATAATAAAATCAGCTGATTTTGTATTCTTACTTATATGATGTTTATAAGTTAATTTGAAACCACAATCGACTAGAAATTTTATGTTATTATCCTGTTCTTCAACAAGAAAAGCATCGCCGTACTGAGCTTGAAAGATAGTAATTACTAGAGCCAAAATAGTTCTCAAAAATTAGATGTGTAAGAAACTTAATAAAAATTAAAAATTGGATAAATAATTAAAAAAGCTTATAAATTCTTTCCATAGATGGCCGCTATCACCAAACTTTTCAGTAAATATATAAACAGCAATAAAAGTTACTAGCCAAACTATTACCCTTGCGGACCATAACCCTAAAAGTAGGAAACGTGATTGGGCTTTGAAGGTTTTCTCAGAGTTTTTTAAGCAGCTTTTTAAATCACTAGGGTAACTAGCCTTTTCCACTTTATAAGTGCTAAAGGTTAAATCAGCGCCTATATTAATACTTTTCCTCAATAAAAGTTGATTTTTAACAAGCCCGCTGACTATGAGACTGAACAATAAGGTACCAAATACAAGCACTAAATTCTCAAGTATAGATTCAAGCTTAAGCATCGAAATAAGAGCAACTAAAGATATTGGAATGCCAAAAAGCTTTCCCGTAATATCATTCATTACTTTTGACAACGAACTTGCGAGCTCTATTTCAGCCTTAGCTAATTCTGTCCGAACCTTATTAAAAGAGAAGCCACTGATATATATATCAAAACTAGCTTTGTACTCAGTTAATAGTTCACTCCAATGCTTTAATAAATAGCTAAATTCATTATCACTTGGAGGACATTGTGAAATGACATTTGCGAGAGCAAAGCGAAATATTCCAAGCTTTTCAGATGAATGTGCATAGTTTTCGTCTTGAGCTTCAACTAATTCATTGAGAGTTGACAAGTCAATTGCGCCAATAGATAGATCTATTTCTTGGAATAAAGTTTTCAGTACATATGGTTTATGAGTATCTTTTTCCGTGAGTATAAACACCAATCTAAAGACATCTTCTTTTGTTTTCTCATCATGGTAATGAGCTATTTTTGAAAGTAATGAAATTAAGTTAACAACACTTGTTAAGGTTGCTAGGCGCGAGTTTTCTCCGTCTTCAGTTGATAAAACGTTGTCCTGAGCAATGTAGAATTGATCTAAGTTTTCTCCTCGGAATACAGATTTATGATTTTCAAGAAGATCAGCATAAGAATTAAAAAATAAAACAGAACCATTTGTAGCAATTTTCCATTTTAGTTTAATGGTATCTCCTTCCGAAATTTCAGAAGGGGAAGATATATCAACACTATTATTCTTTAATAGTTCATCGAACTCACCATATGATATTGATAGTTCATCGCAATTGCTCATTGCACACTTCAACTCTGGGGTAACTTCTATCTCGGCAGTAAATGTTCCATTTTCAACCCGCGGACAGCCGATCAAACGGTACAAAGACACTACTTTCTCTAAAGCAGTTATTTGTGTGCTCACTATTAGTCTCTTAACCTATCTGTGATAGTATTTATAGCTTCATTACTTAATCGATTAAATGTTAGCTTTCGATTTTCCCTATCAAAATGAATTTCTGCGTCACTTGTCTCTCCGAGCGCGCTTTTTTCTAATTGAGCTTGCCAGTTATCAGACTTCACCTTAATTCTTGCTTTTTTATTAACGGTAGACTCATGCACTACAAAAGCGGAGGGGACTTGATATTCATCACTATTCAAAAGAGCAGTTAATTCATTATCAAGAACTACCTTGTCCTCCTCATCATAGCTCGACGGGTAACATGGTCTAACTGAGCCAACGACGTCACCGATTGTTGCCTGCCTATCTTCACTAATACACCCTCGAAGGTAAGTAATGACATCTTTTTTTGCCTCTGATTTACTCTCTCTTAATTCATTTTTAGATTGGAAAAAACTAGTAATACCGCTAATACAACCGCTTGTAGCCGTAGAGGCAGCTATCCCCTTACTACAGCCCAAAGCCTTAATAAAATAGCCTGATGCACTTTGATTAGACTTCGGACTAACAAAACTCAAGTAACTCAGCTCTTGCTGCTCTTCTTCCCCAGCATTTTGATATTGAGCATATTTAGAGAAGTTAATCTTTGCAGCTTGGTGTAGCTTATTAAGGTCAAGCTCTATAATTCCTATGGGGACTAGATTTTCATCTAGTTGTAGACCTTCCTTTTGTTTTATCATTGCAACTATTAAAAATTGCTGCCCTCCGGTTTCATACAATGAAAACAATAGATAACCACCGGAAGCAAAGTTTACATCCCTAGACTTTATTTCAAGGGATCTCATTGCATTTTTAGTAAGGCTTAGGAAGCTTTCAGCAGTATGATTTTCGTTAAGAAAGGTCTCAAAATGCCTCGGAAAGGCACCTACCTCGTCTGCGCTACCAAACGTACCAAATACTGCATTATTATCTCTAGTACCATAAAGCTTAATAACATCTTTAACTAAAGTATCCACCGTATCTAAAGAGCAATCTAAAACATCTTCAACTATTACAGATGGCATTAACCGCTCTCGCGGCTCTTTAACTAGTTGATGGATCACAGCAAAAGTAAGATTTACAGACAAAATTACATCCTTTTAATTTATTATTATACTGCATTAATAACATTTCCCCTTTTAAAAGCACAAGAAATTATTTGCAAAAATAATATATTAGTCGCAAATTTACTTAAGGTAAGATTGAATAATTACTTCTCTAATTGCCACTAAATCAGATTGAAAATATTTGGCTACTAATACTAAAAGAAGTGATAGATAACCCTATGTTTAACTATGTACTACGCACCACAATTACCTTATGTATGACCAGGGTAAAAAGCTTTTCAACTGCCTACTTTCCACTTCATATTTAGTCCACCCGACTCTTTTTAAATAGCCTAACTCGAATAGTTTTTTTAGCCAAAAGCCAACCATTTTTCTACGAGATTCATAAGCTTCATAATCTATTGAGAAACCCAACAGAGATTCCAGCCAAGGATCACTCGCGATATCGTTTGCATCAATTATGTAACCTTTATTGCAATGAATTTTATAGACCCACACAACAGTACGCCATACATCCCAAGACGAGTTCCAGCAATAGACGTACTTTGAAAGTTGCTCAGGTTGCCTTAAACCTAGCTTTTTACACAGAATTTGCATTTTTACAGTTTCGTTCGCATTTTTAAAATATTGAACAAAAGCAGATCGTTTTTGTGTTCGATTAACTATTTCTTGTTCTTTTTTAATTAATTCAGCATTAGCAATTTTCTCAAGCTTTTCTCGCCAAGTATCTATGTTTTTCCACCTAAGATTAAACTGCAAGTTATCAATGTTCATCTGTTCGTAGTAGCTAATAAGTAAAGTTGGACTTGAATGAGTCATTACTTGACGAAGGTTATTTACTACAAAAAGTACGACATCTATATTTACTTTTTTCTCAACAACAGCCGTCCCTTTATAACCATATTTAAACGGTAACCAATCGTCATTAAAATGCGTAACCTTAGGTTCTCTAGATACGATAAATCGCTCAGAATTAGAAAGCTCCTTATTTACGGTAAGAGAGGGCCACGTGAAGTTGGGGATATTAAGATTAGTGCTCAGTGATTTTGCTATAGTGTACAAATTAGCAAGATAGCGCCGATTGATTTCAATAATTTCATTATCGACTTGTAGTTTTAATTTTTTTTCTAGTTGACTTTTCTTTCTACAATGAAGCCATCTTCGATTAGCTGTTTTTAATACAAACATTTTCAATTCGTTACGATCTACGTTCCAAGGCAATACGCTTAAATCAATTTCAATGGCGTCGACATCAACAGCGCTATACTTACGCTCTCCGACCTCATCTTTTGCGTTAGTAACAAAAATTTCCACAGCTAAACTTTCGCCTTTAGTTGATTGACTTACAACATCAGCAATTAGATCATTATTCAGTTTAACTTCTTGTTGAGCTTTTACCATCTGAAAGTTCGACACTTGTACAAGCGCTTTCTTAACTGTTTCTCCAGCCATATCTGTAGAGGAATAAGTAGCATGAATTTCAGGTAAAATAAGATGTAGGTTTTCAGACGCTGAATCTTCTAAGACTTGCTTTGCCGCAAGGTGCAACGCAGATTCACCACTACACCCTGTGTGAGCTTTATGTGAAAAATAATGTGCTTTTTTGGATCCTTGATTTGCAATAAGTGGACTAGAGCAATTTACTGAGGGGCATACACAGTCACAGGCCTTTCCTTTTTTAACCTCAGAGATATGGCGCATAATACCATCAACGCCAAGCCCCCAAGCTATTTTAACTTCAGACACATTGAGTCCTTTAAAAGTTATAATTCACTGAACTGTTACTAGCATAAGAAATGAGCTTATTTAAACTGGTAAGTAAAACCCTTTCTACGGTTAAAATAGGTAATTACTCATCGTAAGGCAAACTTTAATAGTTAAAAATACTTAGCTATATGTGTATATCTTCATATATATTAGAGAGCATTCTATGAAAAAAAACACTGGACTTTCCATAGTTTACTGGACATTATTCTCAGAAAGGAGAAGTGGTTGCCAAGGATACCTCATCACGCCTAGGAACCCTGTTTGATGAGAGATGTGTTTTCTCAATGTTAGAGAATGCTGGCTAAGAAAATATAAATTAAGATTATCACTTATATAATCCGATTCTAAATTCTGTAGATCACAAATATTTTGATGCTCACATGAACTGCATTCTTTATGTTTCGGAACCATTACAATTTCAGTTAACTCTCCCTTGGCAGATATTTTTACTTTCCAAAATTCCATTTTTTTATATATATATTCATTGAGTTCTTTATTACCACGGTATATGTGTAATAAAGCTTCTATTGTTTCTATTAGCTGTTCTGGGAAATCAAATACATTTATAAACCCCAGCTCTGTAGAAAGGTTTTTAACCATCCAAAAACCTATGTCATCAAGAGTACACAACATCACTTTTATTGGAAAGACATAGTAGTCATCATTCTTTCTTTTAATGGCAGAATCAAAAAAACGAAATTTAGTATCTTTTTTTTCTATTTTCGAAATATAAGGAATTCGACCTGATATTACCAAGATCAAATTGTCTATTGCCTGCTTATATGATGTTGCAGGCAGATACATTAGATAGTTATTGTGTATTCTGCAGAACGAACTATTAGACCATTCATTTTTAAAATATCCATAGCCATACTTTCGTATAGCAGCTTCAATACAGCTAACACAGAACTTGATTTCGATCTTTGACTTACTTTTAACATGTTCGCCAGCAAAAAAAACACTATGAAGCTTATTTATAAATAAAGTGGGAGAGTAAATAGGATTACTCCCTAAATATAAATTGGTATTGAGTATATTAAATAGAAATTCTTCCTGATATTTTTCAAAAAGCGAAACTACACTGCTGTGAGCGTATGGCTGACTCCGCCACATACCATTAGCAGTTATTACACCTTTTGGATCAAACTTATCACTGTAGATAAGTTGTTCCCTTATCAGAAAACTATGTAGGGACTCGTCTTGAGGAATATTTATGATTTCTTTGGCACTTATGAAGTTAATTAGTCTTAATACATAAAGAGAATGCTTAACCTTACCTGTATTTTAACAGTAAATAATTTAAAGAACAAAAACTAGTGTTCAACGCAATTTAACTTGAATATCTCAGTTAAGTACTAAGTTTTTTCAGACAACAACTTAGCTTGTATTTTTATAGATACTGCGCCGCTTAAATAGAGAATTATTAAGAGCTAAAAATCACCTCAAGACAAATTATCAAGCAGCCTAAAAGTACTTACTCTGCCAACCCCTGTGTCAGGATAGTTGTCGCCTCTAACTTTTGTAGTAGCACATATCAGATCTTACAGTTTGGGCGAATAAGTTTATGCTTCATCTGACAGGCAGCTGTGAGTTCAACTGGTGAATACCAGCCATTGAAATTGAATAAATTGGACTTCCCAGCTTTCACTAGACTCCGGCTTATAATCTTAAAGTACAAAACGGAAGTAAACTTCCGGCTTGTAAGCCTATATTGCTATATTTCGGAAGCAAACTTCCGTTTCTAGGAATTCAAAGGTAGTTATCGGAAATATACTTCTGTTTTTTGATAGCGTTGTTAACCTAGATAGCTATATGAGCTACTTTTCAGGCTCTTACTTGAGCGATATATAGTCATTCACACCTAAGAACTACACTTTAAAGTGGTTTAGGGTATGTGCTTACTGGCTACGAATAATAAGCGAAAATCATTTGATGATCACCGCTTTTCTTTCGAGCCAGTAAGTGCTCCACGGCTCGCTAACGAATACTCAGGGCACGCACACAAACTGCTGGCTATATTTCTTTCGAAGAGCGTGGAATACATACCAATCCTTTATAAATAGGAGTGGATGATTATGTCGATAGATCAATTTGCTGCACATGTTGGCTTAGATTGGGCAGATAAAAAACATGATGTTTGTATTCAATTTAAAAATGGCGAGCGTCGTTTTGAGGTAATTCAACATACACCAGAATCATTAGATACTTGGCTCAATACGTTGCACAATCAGGTAAATGGGAGAATCGCTGTTGCGCTGGAGTTAAAAAAAGGCCCAATAGTGTATGCACTACAAAAATACCCCTTTATTACAGTTTTCCCCGTTCATGCGTTGTCACTAGCACGTTACCACCAAGCATTTTCACCTAGTGGTGCCAAAGATGACCCTCAGGATGCAGAGTTAGCACTTGACCTTATGCTACGCTATCCAGAAAAAATAAAACCAATTGAACCAAGTATCGGTGAACTCAGGCTATTACAACAATTAGTTGAACAACGAAGACTGCTGGTTGAAGATAAACGACGTTTTGTTAATAGACTTATTAATACACTTAAGCAGTACTACCCTCAGCCTTTAGAATGGTTCTCCCACCGAGACAGCGGGCTATTCTTAGCTCTCATTGCTAAATGGCCTAGCCTTCAGCAACTTAAAAGAGCTAGAGCTAATACAATACGGCGTTTTCTGAACTCTAAAGGTGGGCCCGCTGTTAAGCATACAGAATCACGGATTGAGCACATTAGAAATGCACTTCCACTTACAACGGATCAATATGTTATAGAAGCTAATATGTTGCTCGCTGTAACTCAGGTAAAACAAATCAAATTAGTAGTGGAGAGTATTAAAGTTTATGACGTGCGTATCGATGAGTTGTTTAAAACATTACCAGATGCAGACATTTTCAAATCCTTACCAGGTATCGGGCCATGCATGGGGCCTAGAATGTTAGCGGCTCTTGGGGATAATCGTAACCGCTTTAATTGTGCCGAAGAAATTCAAAATTATGCAGGTATTGCGCCTGTTACCAACGAAGTGGACAGAAGTCATGGGTACATTGGCGATGGCAATGCTCTAAGTTTGTAAGGCAAACCTTCGTGGAGTGGGCAGCGAAAACAGTACATACTTCTTATTGGGCAGGTATATATTATCAAGGGCAACGTTCTAAAGGTAAGTCTCATCAATCTGCTGTTAGAGCGCTTGCATTTAAATGGATACGCATAATCTATCGGTGTTGGAAAACGAAATGTTGCTACGATGAAGCTAAGTATTTAAAGGCACTTAAAGAGCGTGATTCGCCATTATTAAAGACATAAATGACTTGTTGAATGCCTCAGGGCGTGAAGCCGTCACTCAGGTAAGTTGTCATTAACTTAGTAAGAATAAGAGGAAACTTTCCTCTTTTTTACATGTTTATATAAGCCGCAGGAAGAGTAATATTTATAGCTGGCAATAACTTATGCTATTTGCTATTTGCTATTTGCTATTAATATAAGTCCACAAAATCAGGATGTTTTCGCACTAAATTAGGGAAAGTGTCCTCTGACAAAGATGTTAACTAGCTACCCATAGTTCATCATTTAAGGTTGTAATGAAGAAAACTTTAGTTATTGCGTTATCAACATATTTAGCTGGATGTGCAAGTTCTTCTGGTATTGTTGATGCAACAAAAGTTCCATCGTATTTCGATGGAGCACATTATTCAGGTAAGTTTACATTCGTAAAGAGCGATACGTTTCCTAACCAAAAACAGTATCGGGTTTTTGAACAAGGAAGTGATAGTACAGCTCCGCTCAGTGAGTTGCGAGCTAAAGCTAATTATTCTGCAAGGTTTTTCTGTAGCAATAAAAGAGGAAAGCCAAGAGTTGTAGTGGTATCGGAGATGACATCACAAGGGCCTCATATTTTGGGCAATTTTCCACGATATGAACTCGTATTTACTTGCGTCCGACAAAAAGATGAGCCATTCCATGTAATGAATAGTGAGGAGGTAAATGTAGATAATACAAGTAATAAATATGAACAATTAAAGTTGTTAAAAGAGCTTCTTGATGATGGGACTCTCAACGGAAAAGAGTTCAAAGTCGAGAAACAAAAGCTGCTGAATAAATAAGTAGCGCCAATTAACAAAAAATCCATGCGACCACCTTCGCGGCGCACGATTTGGGCGTTACTAATGTCCGCTACTGGCACATATGCGATTGTCAGATTTGCTCAAAAACTAAAAATCAAACCTGTACGATAAGGCTATAAGTAAATTTTTACCTTATGGGTAGGAAAGTGTCTTCTAATACTTGATTCAAAGTAACCCTGTTAGCTTTTAGTGCATTCATTTATTAGCTTTTAGTGCATTCATTTATTAGCTTTTAGTGCATTCATTTATTAGCTTTTAGTGTATTCATTTATTAGCTTTTAGTGTATAGCTAAGGACATTTACAGCATGATACTCTTCACGCTTGCTTCATCAAAGCCCTCTAGTATCTATCGTTATGCAGAGAACATTATCTTCAAAATTAAAACAAATAGACAGATTAGAAGGCGATGAGCGTCTTATTTATCTTCCATAATATCTTTAAGTGCTATGAGTTTTAACTGTGTGACATCGCGGTATCCTTTTGCTAACAAATCGTCTAATACAGCACCAGTGTAGAAGGTGTAGCCATTTTCTTCACCAACAGGGAGCTCATATATAGAGCCTGATATTTGAGGCCAAATCCAATAATTTCCACAATCAGATAAGTGCGGTAAAGACTTTGAGCCTGAACTCAATCTCCAACGATCCCCTTCCCTCCAAGAACAGAATATAAGATATAAATTATCGTTTTCTTCCGATTTGGATTTTAAAACAACCCAACCTTCTGGTTTAAAAATCATAGTAAGCCTTCTGCTCATTAAATTTGACTAAAAAACAATATATTCAATTCTATCTGACTATACAGACCCTATACATTTAATTGTTCTTCAATATATTTTATAGTCTCTGGTAATCTATTCGCGTACCTAGTTAACCAGCCATGACCTCCAATCGCTTTGTCTAGTTTTGTCCTAGATAAAGTAACTTCAGACTTTACCAGTATAGCTTTAACTTTAGTGAGTAATTCCCTATCTCTTTTACTCCAATTAACTCTTGCTAGAGCTTGTGGCTTAGTTGGAGCAGGCAAAGTTAAATGCAACCACTCATTTTCATTTACATTAAGCCAATGAAAAGCAGCGTAACAATTTACCTTTACTTCTTGCTTAATGGCTAAGGGCTGTAGCTTTATGAATCTTAATATCATAGCTTTATATTTTCGCCTTTTAGACTCATATTTAAATTGTTTCCTTTTTTTTACTAAACTAGGCTCTGAAGAGATTACTTGCTCAACGCTTCCTGAAGATATTTGAAATAGAGACGCTATAGCTTTTCGGTGAAAACCTTTTTTAGCTAGAAGTAATATCCTCTGTTTCATTTTAATTGTTATATATTTGGGCTTAAGGTTAATCGGAATATTAAATCTTAATGCAAGGGTTTTTATATAACATCGGCTTTTTCCTGTGACTCGACTAACACTCGCCATTGACTCACCTTGCTTAAGCAAGCTGATGCATTGATTTTCCATCGACATCGCAGGTTTTGATTCTGTCAAAACAATATTACTTCTCACTTTTTCAACTGCTTGCTTTGTAAGCCAAAAACCAAATAAGAGAAACTTTATTGGATGTTGAGAAGCTTTGCCTGATAGAAAATATGAAATATAACGATAATCCTCTGATGAACGGGGGTAAAAAAAGTTTGTGTCATGGACTAAATCTTGAGAAAGTTGATATAAACTCATCAAAATTAACCTCCGACGATATCTTCCTTTATTAGTTATGTAACCTAGCTTTTGAAGCTGGGCTTTAAAAGTATTTAAACTGAAGCTTTTACTACTATAACTAGTTAGATTTAATACATCATATGAATACTGAGCAAAATCAAAGCTGACTTGGCTACTTGGTCTTGATTTAACATCTAAAGGTGGTAGTAAGCAATGGCTTAATCTTGAGCGAGTTTCTAGAGAAAAATGTTCTAACTGAACCCTATGTAAATAACAGGATTCAATGCCAGGGATTTGATGACTTCTATGCCAATAAGATAAACCAAATTCTTGAGCATTGACTCTGGCGCATTCAGGGCAAAACTTAATAGAAATTTGCTCTTTTTCACGAACACAGGTTAGTTGACAAGCGCGAATAGCTTCGCATGCCTTACTAGATATCAAAGCATTCGAAATAATTGAGCCATAAGATGGCAAGAAGTGCATAAACAAAGGAGCTAATGTTTGCTTTTTTAAAACTTCAAGTGATAATTCATGACTAAATTTACAGACTTGTTCAAGACCCGCTGTTAAATAAGGATGAATCGTTACTTTATGGTTACCAAATACATTAGATAAATAATTCTCACAAGTCATGCCACTCAAAGTAAAGTGACGCACAATACGGCTAAATATTATTTCATCTGGAAAAGATAGAGGAAGCTGCATTCATTTTGAGTTCCAAGTTTAGCAATAGTTTAATTTTAGACTAAAACACTCTTAATGCTCATTATTCGAACACATCAAGATAACTCAGATAAAGGATCTTCAAGCAACACTTTCTTCTGTCTCAAAAAACTAATAGGGTTTTCAAAACCGCCAGCTTGTTGAAATGTATCTGGAACTTTTACTCTGTCTTTCAAATCGACAGCACCTATTAATTCAATCAGTTGACCCGCAAATTCTGGATGTTGCGGTTTAGTAATATCACCAGTTTTATCTATAGCAATCACTCTTTCTGTCTCAATATTTTCAGTACTACGTCGCTGTTTTCCTATTGGTAAAGCAATTACACTTTTTAGTTCATGAATCTCATTGGTTTGTCGGGATAAACCACATGCTATTGCATTGCCAGCCTCGAGTGTTGATACTGTTAGCCGCTCATCACTGCTGCCAATCACTAATCGCTGTGCCTCTCGATAAGTCCGGCTTGCCATGTCTATATTCCCAACAGAAAGCTTGTGTAATGAGTCATTGAGCTCTTCCGAGAGTTCCGTATAAACATTAGTCCATTGGTAATTCCAAAGTTGAGTTATAAACGCCTGCCATGAACCACTATCCTTACCAAGGACAGACATAGTATGATGGTATCCACTTTCAGCTCTTCTAGCTGCTTTCAATTCTTTAATTAAAGTTTGATCAAATGGTGGATTTCCAATAAAGAAGAGCGGCACACCTAGTTTGTTCACTAATCGATGTAAGAACCTAAGCAGATTGTTCTCACCACCTGTTCGTTTAAACTGCAAGTTTTGCATCTCGTCTATAATTAGCATCCCGAGAAAGCTAGATTTAATACACTGCTCTAATTGACGAACAAGTGCACCTATTGATCCTGCTGGCTTAGTTTTTTCTCTATCT
This sequence comes from Pseudoalteromonas sp. P1-13-1a, assembly GCF_001401875.1. NCBI lineage: Bacteria > Pseudomonadati > Pseudomonadota > Gammaproteobacteria > Alteromonadales > Pseudoalteromonadaceae > Pseudoalteromonas > Pseudoalteromonas sp. P1-13-1a. Next base: position 163,838 of record NZ_LKDV01000003.1, read on the forward strand.
AATGAAAGGTCTAATACTGATAAAATTTCTTCACATAAATCTCTTACACTAGAATTACTTGGGCAATCGACTTTTATCCAAACGACCTGTTTTAGTGCTGTAAATGAGCAACCTTTATAAGAATCATGTTCAATAACATTAGGAAAATAATTAAGAACCTGCTCCAGCATTGATGTTTTACCTACACCACTTTCACCAATTAGCGTTAAACCCTCACCTTTAGGTTGAAAAAAGCCAGTTATAGGTTCAATTTCAGGTCTTTCATCAACTAAATAATGTAAATATTGTGCAGTAGTAGGGCTAAGTGGATTTTTTGCTGAGTATCCTTTTTTTATAGCTCTTTCTATTGCTCTGAAACAAGCTTCATAGTCAGTCAAAGGTTGCCTAAGTTCTTCTATCCTATTTAAATACTCCTCTCGCACTAAAGGATTTGGGTGTTCAGAAATTTCTTCTGCATAATCTGGATAATTACTAAACACTTCCATAACAACTTCCCAAGAAAATTTAGGAGGAAGAGCTTCAATTAAAGGGTTACCTTTGTGCTCAGGTAATATTGCATCACGGTATATAGCTTGTGTTATTGTCATGATTACTCTCCTTTTTTCTTCTTTTTCTTCCAACAGGTAAAGAAATGATCTTGTCAGATCTATTTTCTGATATTGTAGTATAGGTGGTTTCTGGGGTCTTTGTTTTTGGCTGGAGTACGTTCGTTGTTGCTTGCAACTCATCCTCACGTCTTTGGCGGACATTCTTCGTTTTTTCGGAAAACGCCATCTTTTCAGCATTGTTGCTTCGTTCTTTAGCGTTTTTAATCACCTGATGACGGTTTTGATGATCATCAATTGATGTAACACTTATAGGGGTCAATTCTTTTTTTAAATCTAACCAGTCTTGTATAAATTCAGACTCATACATCGATTTATCTTTAAACATGCGACTACGAGGCAATAGATAACAGAGCTCAAAATTTTTATTTTTATCTAGTTTTACATAAATGTGATTAGTTGTATTTTCATCAATTCGTGCTTCCAATTTCCATTGGCCTGATGATCTAGCTATAGATGCTAAATTACGTTCTTCAATTTCTTTGTTTGAATAATACAACCCATTAAAGTGAATTCCATTGCGCGTCATACTAACTTGTGTAGGGGGAAGTAAGCGGGATATAACGTCATGAGGTAGAGCGGCTTGAAGTTCATGTTTATGCTTAGCGAGATGGATCTTCCAGTAATTGATAGGAGTTGGAGATAAGTCATTTTTAACTAGTAACGGACTAGAAAAAGCTAAGTCAGAAAATATGGATTTATTATGCTCTAAAACGGCTTTAATTATTTCAAAAGTCACTTCTTTTAAAGTATAAATAGCATCCTTTCTTGGATCTCTACTACCCCTAATGACGTTACCACCTCGAGTGGTACCTAAAAATTCATGAATAACTTTTTTATTTAAAATATCAAAGCACTTCTCAACCACTCCCTTACAATCCGGCCTATAAGGAGGGGTGAAAGAAAGCTTAGTCATCGGGTTTAACGCTTTCTTAGGCTGTAAGCCAATCATTTCACCATTATCGCAGACAAGATCTTTTGGAATATGCGAGCAAGGCCACTCTGAATCATCTATATTTACACCAAACTCTTCACAGTAACGAGATTTAGGTAGGAAACAGTTTGACAATGCTTGCCTAGCAGCTCGCCATGAAGCATGAAAGAGTGAAACATGCATTCCAACTATCATTCGACTAGCCCTATCAACGACGATATAAATTGTTGGTCGGCCTAATATATACTGAGAGCCAAGCTCAGAAACAATATGAACATCAGCAACCGTTGCATCTATCTCAAAATGGGCCCCAGGTAAATAGCTATCTTGAATTACGCTACCCAGTAAACCTCTTTTATTCCTTAAGTAATCATTTTCCGAGGTTCTATTTTTAATAAACTCATCTTTCGAAAATATTTTTTTTGACCAGTAGCTAAACTGTTTAAGAGTAGGAACTACTGGCGGTTTACCATATGCATTAGCAAGGCGTACTTCATCAGCATAACTATCTATCAGCATATTTTTATAAGTTTTTGACAGCGTCAAGCCTGTCTGCTTTAGATAGTATTTTTTAAGTGCTTTCGTAAATTTATTTTTATCTATATCAGTGACTATAAATTTAACTGCTCTTTCCACAGCCACGGTTCTTGGCTGTTTAGGTGACCCCAATGGTTTATCTGTTGGTCTCCTATCTTTCCCTAAACCACCACTCTTGCTATAGGCTGGGAGAAGAGCCATTTTATCCTGTCCATAACGCCAAAATTGAGTTAAAAGGCGGGATAATGCTTTACGATCAATGCCCATTTTTTCCGCATATTTTGCGAGATGTGGAACACGCTTCTTAGTCGCATAATCAAAAAGAAAACCTCGGTCAGAAATAATGCTTTCAATTAGCTCGTAATTTTTATCTCTACGAGAGAGATGCTCTTTGCTAATATTCTCTTCTGCGACTAAAAGAAAACTCGGAAGGCTAAAGACTGTCTTGGTGAAATTTTGGCTTTTAACATGTTCAATAAAAGCTTCTATTGAAATAGCAAAAGGGCGAGTGGTAGGCGAATTATTACTAAGAGGAAATAGGATGACAGAAGTAACATCGCTCATAATGTCTAAAACTCGATATAAGCCATCATCAGCTAAATCTGAGCCTTTCAACTCCCATACACTATTTCTAGGAAGTTCCATTCATGCCCCCTTTTTGCATAGAAGCTATAGATTTGACATCTAAAATTCCAACTTCAGGAATATTAGATGATAAATCTACATCAATGTATTTATCTGCAATTAAATAACGAATAAGTAACTGTGAATCATCATGTGTAGCTATATTCATGGAAATAAGTTCATTACAAAGATCTTCAAAAAAAACCTGCCCTACATTTATAATAGTTAAGGCACGACTTATTTGTTCGTCAGAAAAACGTGTTGGATTTTCACGAAAAGGAGCTGATGCCCATTCAAGATTACGACTTTGAGTTTTGGTTAATTCGTTACCAGTAAAGTAGCTAAACTTAACTCCAAGCAGTTCCCAACAAACTCGTTCAATATCAATCTTTTCAAGTACTCGCTGCTTCCCCGACTCACTTTCAGGCTTAACTGAAACGGCGTGATATGAAATACCTTGAGTAGAATCAATAGTTAGTAATTGATCCGTAGTCATAATTATAGGTTCTTTGGTTTTGGGATGAGCTGGATGCTTAATACCCAGTATATTTGCCACTTTTTGTGTATAGTTAAGTGGCAAGATAGGAAACTGCTCTCTTATATCAACGACACTGTCAGAGAACTCAGCTAGGTAAAAGAGTTCAGCTTCAATTGAGGACATCATATGATGCTCACGCTGAGATTTCCGCCCAAAAACTAGTGACCTCGTTCCGTGAGATTTAACATCCTGAATTCGCAGCCAGGGCTTATAATTAAATCCTTCTCCTATCCCATATTTGTTCTTAAGGGCTCGCTGAAAATCCTGAACAGATTCTAACTTTCTTCCTCGTGACATGAGTATTACCATTACCTTTACATAGATAAAGCATAGTAGCAAACCTCACTACGGGCAAACTTTATTGTCTAAAACCCCTCTTACGGGCAAACTTTTGTGCTTACGGGCAAACTTTATTGTCTCTACACAACTTATGCGTATTGCCCACATGCAAACCCACAACTCCACGCATATTGGAAGTTATAGCCGCCTAGCCAGCCTGTTACATCGGTTACTTCGCCTATAAAATATAAGCCTTTGGCTTTTTTAGCTTCAAAGGTTTTAGAACTTAACTCATCGGTATCAACGCCGCCTAACGTTACCTCAGCGGTACGATAGCCCTCTGTGCCATTAGGCTTTATTTGCCACGCGTGAATATAATTTACCAGTTCATCTATTTGGGCATGGGTAAGCTGATTAATATTACAATCAGGAATGGCTTTACTGTCGTGCAGTATGTCTATAAAGCGTTTGGGTAAAATAGTTGCCAGACTATTTTTTAATGACTTTTGAGATTGTGTTTCTCGCCAATCGGCCAGTTGCTGCTTTAAATCGAGCTCAGGGAGTAGGTTTATAGTAACTGCCTGCCCTGCTCGCCAAAATGAGCTTATTTGCAATATAGCAGGGCCCGAAAGACCACGGTGGGTAAACAAAATATTCTCTTTAAATACTGTGCCGTCTTCGCTTGAAACTTCGCACGGTATGCTAATACCCGAAAGCCCTTCAAAGCGCTCTTTATCGTGTTGATGCAAAGTAAATGGCACTAGCGCCGCCATAGTAGGTAGTACGTTTAAGCCAAACTGCTCTGCAATTTTATAACCTATAGGAGTGGCGCCTAGTTTGGGCATTGTTAAACCGCCCGATGCGATAACGAGCGATTCACAAGTAAGTGTTTCTTGCTCAGTGGTAACACGGTAACCAATGTCGGTTTTAGCCACATTTAGCACTTCGCTGCGCAATTTAATAGTAACACCTGCCCACTCGCACTCAGTAAGTAGTATATCGACTATATCTTGCGCGCTGTTATCGCAAAACAGCTGACCTAAGGTTTTATGATGGTATGCCAAGCCATGGCGGTCCACCAGCTCAATAAAATCGTGTTGCGTGTAACGGCTTAAGCACGATTTAACAAAATGGGGGTTACTGCATAAGTAGTTTTCTGGGCTGGCATTTTCATTGGTAAAATTACAACGCCCACCGCCACTGATTAAGATTTTTCGGCCTGGTTTTTTACCCATATCAAGCACTGTAACGCTACGCCCGCGATAACCTGCTTGTGCAGCACTCATTAATCCGGCTGCACCTGCGCCAATCACAATTACATCTACTTGATTCATTACTTCGCCCTACTCAAAAATTTGCCCGATTATAGCAAAATTTACTTAAACACTCTGAATAGAATTTATTATTAAATTTATAGCAACAAATATAACTGAGAGTATTTTCCGGCTTTCTAAACAACTTAAAAAATAACAGTACTTTATGCTTATTTTTATTTTGTATGATAAATACTAAACAACGACAAAGTCACCATACACCTAGGTTATAACTAAAAGAAATAGGTACATAAGCAATTATTCTTTTAAAGAAATTAACAGATCATTTACCTTTGTTTCTGTTTCGTAATTTAATATTACGAACTAACTAATAACAACTAGGGATAATTATGACAACAAGTAAATCATTTAAGCGTTGCGCTATCGCGCTTACTATTAGTACGGTATTTGCAGCATCTGCAAGTGTTGCTCAAGATGTTTCAACCTCAATGGCAGAAACCTCAGCCAAGCTACAAACCCAGTCGGGATTTGAAACACAGTTTATTATTAAATACAAAAATAGCGTGAACGATATGTTAAGCATTTCGTCTGCTGACGCGAGCCCTGCAAATATGAAAAAGCGTGCTCAGCGCTTTGTAAAAAATTTCGCTTCTAAAAAAGGCAAAGTGAAAGCGAAGTATATTCGTGCTATGGCTCTTAATAACCACCACGTAATGCGCGCAGACAAAAAACTGAGCGCTGCAGAAGCACAAGAATTTATGCAAGAAATGGTTGATTCTGGCAATGTTGAATACATTGAAGTGGATCAAATGTTAAAACCATTTGCAACGCCTAACGACCCTCGTTACGGCGATCAATGGCACTACTATGAGCAAGCTGGCGGCCTAAACTTACCTACGGCTTGGGATACTGCAACGGGAAGTGGCGTAGTGGTTGCGGTACTTGATACTGGCTACCGCCCACATGTTGATTTAAATGCTAACATTTTACCGGGTTACGACATGATCTCTAACCTATCGGTAGCAAACGATGGCGGCGGTCGCGACAGTGACGCACGCGATCCGGGTGATGCTGTAGCTGCTGGCGAATGTGGAAATAACGGTGCACAAGGCTCAAGCTGGCACGGTACGCATGTAGCAGGTACGGTTGCGGCTGTTACTAATAACGGTGAAGGTGTTGCCGGTGTGGCCTATGGCGCTAAAGTGGTGCCTGTACGTGTACTTGGTAAATGTGGTGGTTTAACATCAGATATCGCAGATGGCATTATTTGGGCATCTGGCGGAAGTGTATCGGGCATTCCTGCTAACCCAAATCCTGCTGATGTAATTAACATGAGTTTAGGTGGCAGCGGCTCGTGTAGCTCTACCACACAAAATGCTATTAACACGGCACGCAGTAATGGTGCAGTTGTGGTTATTGCTGCCGGTAATGATAACGATAACTCAGCAAACTATAACCCAGGTAACTGTAGCGGCGTTGTCAATGTTGCCTCTGTAGGACGTAACGGCGGGCGAGCGTATTATTCAAACTACGGTAGCAATATTGATGTTGCAGCTCCGGGCGGCGCACAAAGCTTTGCAAACGATTCTGAAGGGGTTTTATCAACCTATAACTCTGGCTCATCTACACCATCAAGCGATAGCTATGCGTTCTCTCAAGGTACATCAATGGCGGCGCCTCATGTTGCCGGCGTTGCTGCCCTGATAAAACAAGCTAAACCAAATGCGACCCCAGATGAAATAGAAAGCATTTTAAAATCAACCACCCGCTCTTTCCCTGCAACGTGTACAAGTTGTGGTACGGGTATTGTTGATGCAGCAGCCGCAGTAGCTGCAGCAAGTGGCGGTACAACACCGCCTACAGGTGGCGATAGCGAACTGACAGATGGCGAAGCAAAAACAGGCTTAAGCGGTGCTGCAAGTTCACAAGCGTATTACACAATGACAGTACCAAGTGGCGCAACGAATGTGACATTTACTATGAGTGGCGGTAGCGGCGATGCAGATTTATACGTGCGCGCTGGCAGCCAACCAACGACATCAAGCTACGATTGTCGTCCGTATAAAGGCGGTAATAGCGAAGAATGTTCTATTGATAACCCAACCGCTGGTACATACCATGTAATGCTGCGTGGCTATTCTGCATACTCTGGCGTTAGTTTAGTGGGTAATATTACAGGTGGCTCAACAGGTGGCGGTTCAACTACACCAGAAGCCGGTGGCGGCACGGTAAGCGATGTAACGGCTACAACAGGTAATTGGAAGCACTACACTTTAGATGTGCCAGCAGGAATGAGTACATTTACAGTCACCACCTCAGGTGGTACAGGTGATGCTGACTTATTTGTTAAGTTTGGCAGCCAACCTACCGCATCTAGCTACGATTGTCGTCCTTATAAAAACGGCAACGCAGAAACATGTACATTTAGTAATCCGCAAGCGGGTACATGGCATTTAAGCGTTAACGCTTATAGAACCTTTTCAGGTTTAACTTTAAGTGGACAATACCAGCCATAATTAAAATGGCCCTAAGTGCATGCACTTAGGGCCGTCATAAATCGATTATAATGCTTCTAACACAGACTCAGCACGGCTCACTAAAAACTCTTTGTCTTTTTCAACAAATAAACCGCTTACTACGTTGTCATCAACAATCATTGCATAACGCGTAGAACGTGTACCACCAAAACCGCCGGTGTCTTTATCAAGGCCTAATGCTTTAGTAAAACTGGCATCGCCATCTGCAAGCATATCAATTTCTTGCGCATTTTGAGACTCTCCCCATGCTTTCATTACAAACGCATCGTTTACTGATACACAGTAAATTGCCGCAATACCTTTAGCTTTAATTTTATCACTAAGGGTTATAAATTCAGGCAAATGGGCATTTGAGCACGTTGGTGTAAATGCTCCTGGCACTGCAAATAACACAACTTTTTTACCGCTAAAAAGCTCAGTATTAGTAAGCGTTTGCATACCTTTATTGGTTAATTGCGATAATGTCACTGCAGGTAACGTTTGGCCTTGTTCAATCATGATAAATCCTTAAGCATTTGATTAATGTACTCACAGTATAACGTTATAAAGCACCCTTAAAAGCAAAGTTTTAATGCTGAATTTACAAACCGAGATTCGCTTTTATCGTCTGTATTTGTTGCTGAAGCTGAGCGCGAATATCATCAACCAGTAGGCTTGATTCACTTACTTGGCCTTTCATGCTTTGCATTGACTGACTAAAGTTATTCAGTAAAGTACTTTGTTGTTTAGCCAACTCCATGGCTTCAAAGGCCACCTTGTTGGCTTGCTGAGCGTTGTCGGCCACGCCTTCTGAATTTACTTTTAGCTCTTGTGCATTTTGTGTTTGCGATTGTGCGCCATCGGCTAAGGCCGCAATTTGTGTAGATACTGTGCCCGACTTTTCGCTCAGTAGTGTGAGTTGCTCATTAATATCGCTCAATGAACCTTGAGTTTGACGGGCAAGCTGGCGTACTTCATCAGCTACAACAGCAAAGCCTCGGCCATGCTCGCCTGCGCGTGCCGATTCTATTGCTGCATTTAACGCGAGTAAATTTGTTTGTTCGGCAATATTACGGATCACTTCAATAATTTGCCCAACGCCTTCAACCCCCGCAAGCAGCTCTTGTAGGTTTTGCATACTTTGTTCAACCCGTGTTTGCGTATCTGAACTGGCACTTAGCATGCTTTGTGCAAAGCCTAAACTTTGCTCCATAGCACTAAACGTGTGTTGGGCGTTATCTGCCACTTGGGCATTAATATTATTTACCTGCTCGCCGATTTGCTGAATATCGGTAAGTAAATGTTGGTTTTGCTCCACTTGCCCATGACTTGTAGACGTTTTATGACTAATAGTTTGCAAATGTTCACTCATTTGCTGCATAAAATCATTTACCACTTTTAGCATTTGGGCACGCGCTTGCGCCTCTTTGCGCTGTCGTTCAATTAATAAATTAAAGTAACTGGCTATTTCGCCAACCTCTGTTTTTGGGTTCTTACTTTCAATGTTTTTAAGCTCGTTACTTTCAATTAAAAAGGCAAACCCGTCTCTTAGTTGCCTTAATGGGTTCAGCACTTGGTTACGCTGCACAATATAAACACCCGCGGCTAGCATTACCAAAGCGCCAATAGCAAAGCAAAATACCCAAAATACGTTTTCTTTAAGCGCCCCTTGTGCGTGTTTTAGTTGCTGCTCTGCATTAATAACGGTTTTAGAGAGCAAGCTAATTTGCTCACGTAATTCATCAGTGCCCGCTTCACGTTGTTGGGATTGCGCTATTGTGTTGGCTAAATCGCGAGGGTAGCGGTTAGGCCAGCTTATAATTTCAGATTTTATTTCATCGGCCAAATCTTCAGCTTCTTCATCAAAAAATAAAGCATCTTCATCAACTTCACTCATTACACCTAAATTAGGGAGTTGCTCTATTTTAGCTGCTAACGCATTTAAATTAGCAATACTTTGCTGCAAACTTTGTTCAGTATTGCTGTCGTAGCTTACGATGAGTTGATAAGTAAATAAGGCAAGGTTGGTCACTTCGTTATAATAATCAGCGCCAAGTGTGTAATAAGCTTGTGCATCGCTATTTTGATTAGGGGATTTTTTTGCATAACCAATGAGTGACGACGCTGAGCCGGCCATTTGGCGAATTGCATTATCAAGTAACGCCGTTTCGTTGCCCGACAATTTTCCCAGCGCTCTGTACTTACCTTTAATATCGGTATCTAACGTACTTAGCTGCTCATTTAATTGCTCAGCAAGTACCCTGGGGAGCATTGCGAGTTGCTGTGTTTTCACTTGCTCAATTAGGGCTGATGATTGATTTAAATACTGGCTATCACCTTGTTCTAGATAACTGCCTAAGTCACCGGCTAAATCCACTAAAATCGTGTTTTTTAATTTACTGTATGCGCTGTCTTGTTGCTCAAGCTTAAGTAAGGTTTGGCTTGCCCAAAATAGTGTGATGGCCAATAAAATACTAGCAAGCGTTAGCAAAATAGCTAATAACCGAGTAAAAGAAGAAACGCGCATAAATAACACCCCCTATTGTTTAAGCGCGTAGACTATTAACTATTTATGACAATTTTATGTAACTCAGAGAAAACACGTATTTTTGCGGCAAATATACGAGTAAAGGCTTAGCGATCACATTATCAAACAAATTGACTTACTTTATATACTATTAAAGATAAGAAACGCGGATTAATTACAAGGTGAGAGTTTTATCACTTGGGTGAGTAAATTAAATAGCCTTAATACAGCTATTTATTAAAGCGCTGTGTATTAGCTAGCGCCAGGCACAAAAAAACCGCGACCAGCGCGGTTTTTATTTTATTGTGTTAATTAAAGGCCAGCACGGTCTTTAATTACAGCAATTAACGGTGAACCACCGTGGCCGTTGCCTTCAGCCCACGCTATATCAGCGCCATCAGACAGTGCGCTTTTTGATAAGTTTTTAACTATATACTCGCCAGAGTTAACAGCGTTACTAGCTACAGCATGACGAAGTAAGTTATTACCGTTACATTGAATAGCATCGTAAATATTGCGAATTTTTACACGTGAGCTCTTTAGTTTACTACGTAAACGGTTTTTATCATCAGCTGCGATATATTCACAAATAGATACTGCTAATTGGTCATTGGCTTTAGCAGGCACGGTATACATTAACGAACCAGCAGCAACGGCTGTAATAACAATTAGCTTTGACAATTTAAACATGAAACACCCTTTATGGTACTTTTTACCTATGTTGATTGTCTAATATTGTACCAACCTACTGTAAGTTTCGCAATAATGTTAATCTTTTTTATATAAAGTTACGAATTTATAACTATATTGATTCTTTTCATCGGGTTTATTTGACTGTTCGTCGACGTTTTTCCACGTTGCTACCGCTTGGTAATCTGGAAACTGCGTGTCCCCTTCAACCTCTAAATCTATAAAGGTTAAATATAAACGATCGGCACTTGATAAAAACTGCTGATAAATATTACCACCGCCAATAATCATTACCTCCTCTTCGGCTTTAACCAGCTCCAGCGCTGCCTCTGGGGTAGTAACCGTCTCAATACCTTGGGCGCTATACTGGCTATTACGGGTAATAATTATGTTACGACGCCCTGGTAAAGGGCGCCCAATTGATTCGAATGTTTTACGCCCCATAACGACAGGCTTGCCTGTTGTTACCTTTTTAAAATGCTGTAGATCGGCGGGTAAATGCCACGGCATTTTATTATCAAGACCAATTACGCGGTTATTTGCCATAGCGGCAATCATTGAAATTATCACATTAAATACCTAATACTTTATTCTTAAAAATATAAAAAAAGGAGCTTGAGCTCCTTTTTAAAAATATGTATTTATTAACGCTCGTAGACTACTTCTACATCGTAGTCGTCTTCGTCCCAGTCGTCCCAATCATCGTCGTCATTCTTGGTCGCTTTTTGATGGTAAGTATCCCACTTGAACTCAACTTCCTCATCTTCGATTTCTTCGAATTTCTCTTTAGGCATACTATCAAGTAACGCCATAATATCGTGAATTAACGGCTGAGTATTAAGCTTATTAACTGCAGAAATACGGTAAACGTTTTCTTCTTCACCTAGCTCTTGCGCAATTTGTTCACACAAGGCTTGCGCTTCATCTTCAGGTAACAGGTCTATTTTATTAAACACTAACCAGCGTGGCTTTTCTGCAAGCTTAGGGCTGTATTGGTGTAGCTCGTTAATAATCGCAAATGCATTATCAACAGGGTTCGAGCCATCAACTGGCATAACGTCGATCACGTGCAATAATACACGACAACGCTCTAAATGCTTCAAAAAGCGAATACCAAGGCCTGCACCATCTGAGGCACCTTCAATTAAGCCTGGAATATCAGCTATTACAAACGATTTGTTAGCCTCTGGACGCACAACCCCTAAATTAGGAATCAGCGTGGTAAACGGGTAATCAGCTACTTTTGGCTTTGCTGCCGATACACTACGAATAAACGTTGATTTACCTGCATTTGGTAACCCTAAAAGGCCTACATCAGCAAGGAGCATAAGCTCTAACTTAAGATTACGAACCTCGCCTGGTGTACCCAACGTTTTTTGACGCGGAGCACGGTTGGTGCTTGATTTAAAACGTGCATTCCCCAAGCCATGGAAACCACCTTTTGCAACCACAATTTTTTGACCATGCTGCGTTAAATCGCCTAACGCCTCTTGGGTATCTACATCGGTAATACGTGTACCCACCGGTACTTTCACTACTAAGTCTTCGCCCTTTTTACCTGTACAGTTACGGCTTTGACCATTAGTACCACGCTCAGCACGGTGAAAACGCTCAAATTGGTAGTCAATTAAGGTATTTAAGTTTTCATCAGCTTGTAGATAAACACTACCACCGTCTCCACCGTCACCGCCGTCCGGGCCACCGTCGGGTACATATTTTTCTCGACGGAAAGACACGACACCGCTGCCGCCGTCACCAGCTTCTGCGCGAATTTCTACTTCATCTACAAACTTCATGATTACTCACTTTAGGGATTGGCTTTAATTTAACTATTATATACCCAAGCCAACACAAATGCAGGCTTGGGTATATATTTGATACATCTGAAAACAAAAAACCCCGCAAAGGCGGGGTTTTTTACTACCTTACTGATTACTCAGCTACGATAGTTACGTATTTACGGTTTAAAGGACCTTTTTGTTCAAATTGAACTTTACCATCTGCTTTTGCAAAGATAGTGTGGTCTTTACCGATACCTACGTTTGCGCCAGCGTGGAAACGAGTACCACGTTGACGAACAATGATGCTACCCGCTAGAACTGATTCGCCACCAAAACGCTTAACACCTAGGCGTTTGCTTTCTGAATCGCGACCGTTACGAGTACTACCAGCTGCTTTTTTATGTGCCATTTCTAAGTACCTCTAATTAAGCGCTAATGCCAGTGATTTTAACTTCAGTGAACCATTGACGATGGCCCATTTGCTTACGAGAATGCTTACGGCGTCTAAATTTAACAACCTTAATCTTCTCACCGCGACCATGTGAAACAACCTCAGCTGTTACTTTACCACCGTTTACGAACGGTACACCGATCTCGATTTTCTCACCATCAGCAACTAAAAGTACTGAATCAAATTCAACTGCTGCACCAGTTTCAACGTCTAATTTTTCAAGACGAATCGTTTGACCTTCAGTCACACGATGCTGTTTACCACCACTTTGGAAAACCGCGTACATAATTAACTCCGTCTGTGCGCCCTCAAATCGACGCAACTAAAATATTCTTCGATAGGGCGCGAAGTTTACGCTAATGCATAAAAACTAGCAAGCCTATTTTGTAATTAAAATGAATAAAAAGTAGCTGCATTGAGAGCAATTCAATATTTCCCCCATTTTATATTAAATTGCCCTGTTGCCAAGCGCTTTTTAGTGCAAAGACAAAATAAATTTACGTGTCGCTATGCCTACTCCAGAACCCATTGACTGTGCAATAAATAGTCGCACTTTGAGTGTGAAATATACAATTAAATACCCTAATTAAGCGCTAATTAAGGTTTTTAACTCGGTTTTTTTAATGAATCGTCACAAAATATCGAGCTAGTGCTTTTTTTGTTGTACAATCGGCGCCGTTCACACATAAAAATTGGCTCGGAGATCAATGGATATAAAAGCTATCCAGGCGTTAATCGAAAGCGATATGAATGACGTCAATCAACTTATACACGCGCAAATGCGCTCAGATGTGGCGTTAGTCAATCAACTTGGTTTGTACATCGTTAACAGCGGCGGCAAACGCGTACGCCCGATGCTGGCAATATTGGCAGCAAGAGCTTTGGGTTACCAAGGTAAAGATCACATTACTTTGGCAACGATTGTTGAATTTATTCATACTGCAACACTATTACATGATGATGTTGTTGATGAATCTAACCTGCGCCGTGGTACACCGACTGCAAATGCCGAGTTTGGTAATGCTGCCAGCGTGCTGGTTGGGGATTTTATTTACACCCGCTCGTTTCAACTTATGGTGGGGCTGGGCAAAATGCAAATTATGCAAGTGCTTGCTGATGCCACCAACGTGATTGCTGAGGGCGAAGTATTGCAACTTATGAATTGCAACGACCCTAATACCACCGAAGCAAGTTACATGCAGGTTATTTACTCTAAAACGGCTAAATTATTTGAAGCCGCTACAGGGCTTGCAGCTATTATTACCGAGCAAGATAACAGTGTGTTAGATGCGCTTAACTTATATGGTATGCATTTAGGTACTGCTTTTCAGTTAGTTGATGACGTGCTTGATTACAACGCAGACGCTGACCAATTAGGAAAAAATATTGGTGATGATTTAGCAGAAGGTAAGCCAACCTTACCGCTAATATATGCGATGAAGCACGGCAGTGATCAGCAAAGAGCCCTTATTCGTGATGCCATTGAGCATTGCAACGGTATGGATAACCTTGAGGCTATTTTAACAGCACTTAAACAAACCAACGCACTTGAATTTACAATGCAAAAGGCGCAGCAAGAAGCAGACAAGGCCATTGCCTGTTTAGACTTTTTAGCAGAGTCGCAGTATAAGCAAGCGTTAATCAGCTTAGCGCGTATAGCTGTAGAGCGAGATCACTAACTTTGCAGCCTCCCTTAATTAGTATTTAAGGGCCATAATTTTAGAGCAATAAAAAAGCCTGCATAAGCAGGCTTTTTTGTGCATAACTTGGCTATTACGCCATGAAATCAACACCTTCTTTGATGTCTTTTTTCAGAGTTTCAAGCATGTCGTTTTTAGCTTTTTCTTCAAATGCGCTTAGCTCGCCGTAAGAAAGAATTTCTTCTACGCCGTTTGTGCCTAAACGTACTGGGTGAGCAAAGTACTCTGCATCGCCATTTTCAACAGCAACGTATGCGTAATCTACTACGTCTTCACCTTGTAGGCCTTTAACTAAAGACATACAAAAACGTGCTGCAGCAGCACCCATAGATAATGTAGCTGAACCACCGCCCGCTTTAGCATTTACTACTTCAGTACCTGCATTTTGGATACGTGGAGTAAGTGTAGCTACTTCTTCTTCAGTGAAGCTCACGCCTTCAACTTGAGAAAGTAGAGGTAGAATGGTTGTGCCAGAGTGACCACCAATTACTGGTACTTTAACGGTTGCTACGTCTACGCCTTTAAGCTCAGCAACAAATGCTTCTGAACGAATTACGTCAAGCGTAGTGATACCAAATACGCGCTTAGCGTCGTAAGTACCTGCTTTTTTGAATACTTCAGCAACAATTGGTACAGTGCCGTTTACTGGGTTAGTGATAACACCCACTAACGCTTTAGGACAGCTAGCTACAATGCCTTCTGCTAATGTTTTGATGATACCTGCGTTTACGTTAAATAAATCCGCACGATCCATACCTGGTTTACGTGGCATACCCGCTGGGATAAGTACGATATCACACCCTTCAAGCGCTTTATTTAAATCGTCTGCGCCAAAACCTGCTACTTTAACATCTGTAGGGATGTGAGATAGGTCAACCGCAACACCTGGTACAACTGGTGCAACATCGTAAAGTGATAATTCAGAACCAGCTGGTAAGCCTGTTTTTAATAATAAAGACAACGCTTGACCGATACCGCCTGCAGCACCTAATACAGCAACTTTCATTGGAATTCTCCGTAATTTGAGGTAGGAAATATTTGTGGCCCTTAAGATAATGAAATTAGCGACTAAAAACAAATTTATCCTGCTTATTTCAGGTATATTTTCGACCATAGTTGTAAACTTTGTTGGTTTATCGCAGCAAACTGGCAAGTTAACTAAACAACAGCTGCATAATTATTCATTTTTGTGTAGAATTTGCATTATAAATAACAAAAATGAATAAAGACTATGCAACCACAAGACAAACAAGAAGCGCTGGTAAAAGCGTTTAAAGCACTTTTAAAAGAAGAGAACTTTGGCTCGCAAGGCGAAATAGTCGAAGCATTAAAAGAGCAAGGCTTTGACAATATAAGCCAAAGTAAGGTGTCGCGCATGCTTAGTAAGTTTGGCGCTGTGCGTACCCGTAATGCTAAACAAGAAATGGTTTATTGCCTACCCGCAGAAATGGGCGTACCGACTGCTAAAAGCCCACTACGTCAACTTGTTATTGATATTATGCATAACGAAATGATGATTATTATAACCACCAGCCCAGGCGCTGCGCAGTTAATTGCCCGCTTATTAGACTCACTAGGCAAAGCTGATGGTGTATTGGGCACAATTGCCGGAGATGACACTATTTTTATTGCGCCAGCAAAAATATCTGAAATAGACATTACACTAGAGCGCGTACGTATTTTATTTGATACGGTTTAAAGCTGTTTTAAAAAACTAACTGACGGCGCAAAAAACGCTGAACCCATATCGGCTTGAGTAAAATCAAGCCAGTGGTCGTAACACTCCCCTTTTCCTATGCGGCTGTTAAGTACCTTTTCAAACGCACTTCCCGATGCTGAGCATGTAATACTTAGCATGCCTTGCTCGTAAACATCGCCATACGGCATGCTTTGGTTAAGCAGTATAGCTTGGCCGCTCTCATCTTTTAGCTCACTTCTAGTCGCGTGGCTCGTATCTACCTTAGGCTCAATTAAGGTGTTATCTAAACGTGTGCGCCCCATAATGTGCTCTTGCTCGCTTAGTGATAAATGCTGCCATACGCTCAGGTCATGCTTATAACGCTGTACATGAATATAGCTGCCTTGGTGTTCAAAGCTGTCGGGGTTATTAACCAGTGCCGTGATTCGTTTTTGGCGTCCATGTGGGGTGTCGCCTGCATAAATAAAGCCGTTAAAGTCTCGCCCATCTAAAAACCTAAAATTGCGAATTTGTTCAACCAGCTCTACATCGGGCGAAAACAACTTTAATATTTGCAATGCAAAAAGGTGATTAACATCTTCTCGGTCTGAGCGAATTTGTATGAATAAATCACATGGCTGTACGCGCATAACAAAATCACTGTGATTTATATTAGGAAAGCTTTGCAGCTCGCTTGGGATATATTCAGGTAGTATATGCGGCCAATATTGCGCGCCTATAGCCACCATGCAAGAGAGCATGGCTTCGGAGAACTGATCACTAAACTCTTCTTCAATTGCGCTTACGCGCTTAAGCTTTGCGCGCAATGACTCGTCTTGACCATCAAATACATTAAAAAATAAATGCAAACCGTGTAAGTTTGCTTCAGCACAAATCCCAGATTGCGCTTGCGCCATTGTTATTCCTTAGCTTTATAAAACACAGCGAATAACACATTTGTTATGATTCGAAAAAATTCACCGTGTGAGGTTTTATTTTTATTATAACCTGCTCATTTATTTCAAATGACTGGCCATATTGTGCGGCAACTTCAATCTCTTGCTCTGCAATTACAACAGTGTAAACATAAGCCGAGCCTATAAACCGACGGCTTAAAATACTCACACCTTGAGGGTTATCGGCCTGCGTATTTTGCGCAAGCTCAATATGGTGTGGACGAATATACACCACCCCTTTTATTGCACTGTGCGTATGCTCATGCTGCGATTGTACGACACCAAAAGGCGTTGTGTATTCAGTTGCCGTTAACACTTCTGCGCCTAAGTATATGCCCTGACCCAGAAACTCTGCAACCTCCTTTGTCTTTGGCATGGCAAAAAGCTGCTCTGGTGTACCTTGTTGGGCTATTTTTCCTTGGTGCATAATGGCTAGCGTGTCTGAAAACGCAAAGGCTTCTTCTTTTGAGTGGCTAACAAATACCGCAGAAACCTGCTGCGCTTTAATAATGCGCCTAATATCAGCAATTAACTCAAAACGTACTTGTGTATCTATGTTCGAAAAAGGCTCATCAAGAAGCAATAAACTAGGCTTATAAGCCAAAGCCCGCGCAATAGCCACGCGTTGCTGCTGGCCGCCCGAAAGCTGATGAGGGTAGCGTTTTGCACACCCTATTAAATGCACTAGCTCTAGCATTTCCTCTACCCGTTGCTGTTTTTGAACTTTGCTTATTTTACCCAGCCCAAACGCAATATTATCGGCCACACTGAGGTGCGGAAACAAGGCATAATCTTGAAACATCATCCCTATATTACGATGCTCTGGTGATATAAATGTATGCTTATCGCTTACACATTTGCCATCTATAAATACGCTACCTTCATTTATTTCAATAAGGCCAGCAATTGCTTTTAAGGTGGTTGTTTTACCGCAGCCGCTGGCTCCGAGCAAACACACAATTTCGTCTTGACCCACCGTTAAATCTAAATTGTGTAGCACGTGCGTGCCACTGTAGTGATAACCCACGCCTTGTAAATTTAAACGGCTCATTTAACTGCGTTGCTCCATAGAACGATTAATAAAATACAAGGGGATCAACCCAACCAAAACAATAAATAAAGCGGAAATAGAAGCAAGCTCAAGCTGCTCATCGCTCACATATTGAAATACATGTGTGGCTAAACTTTCAAAGTCAAAAGGCCTTAATAGTAATGCGGCAGGCAGCTCTTTCATACACTCAATAAATACAAGCAATGCAGCTGTTAAAAGACCTCGACGTAATAAAGGAAGGTGCACTAAGCGCAGTGTTTGCCCTTGGCTTTTACCCATAGATTGGCTAGCCATATCCAGTGATGGACTAATACGTACAAAGCTCGATTCTATAGCACCGTGCGCAATGGCATAAAAGCGCACTAAGTAAGCCACTATAATAGTGATAATGCTGCCGGTTAGTAATAAACCTATATCTAGGTTGTAGCCCTCAAGGACTGTATTTATTGAGTTTTCTAATGCGCTAAGCGGTAATAACACAGCAATAGCCAGTACCGTACCTGGCAGTGCATAGCCGGTGCTCGCTAAGCGACCAGGTATTAAAGAATAGCCTTGCTTTGCCACACGCTGATAAAAAACGATTAGTGTAGCGAGTATTATGCTGGCTACGCTTACAATAATAGCTACTTGTAAACTTTGCCACGCGTAACTAAAAAATGCCGTGTTCCAGACTTTATCAAAGTAAGTTATTGCATAATTTAGCAATACCAACATAGGTATAATAAAAGCAATGAGCAAAATAACACTGCAAAATGACGTAGCCAGCCATGCATGTTTACCTTTAAGTTTGTATAGCGACTCGCTATTAACACCTGATTGACGCTCAAACACGGCTTGGTTACGCCGACTAAAGCGCTCCGCCATTAAAGCTAAAAACAGCAGTAGCAACATAACGCCCGATATTTTCGCTGCAGCCGTGAGTGAGTAATAACCAAACCATGTATCGTACACTGCGGTGGTTAAAGTGCTCACTGCAAAGTAACTTACCGTTGCATAGTCGGCCATGGTTTCCATGCTTATGAGCGCAAGGGCTGCCACAATTGAGCCACGAGAAAGCACTATACTTACCTTAAAAAAACTTTGCCAAGGCGATAAACCCATTAATTGACTAGCTTGCACGAGCTTAAATGACTGCTCTCGCAGTGCGGTTTTAAAAATTAAAAATAAATACGGATACAGCACAAGTGCAATCATTACAATAGCGCCGGGCAAAGTGCGAATATCAAAAAACCAATAATCCGTTGGCGAGTGCCAATCAAACCACTCTCTTAGGGCTATTTGCACAGGGCCTGCGTAATCTAACAAATCGGTATACACATAGGCTATTAAATAGGTAGGCATTGCAAGGGGCAGCATAAGCGCCCATTCAAATTGCTTTTTGCCGGGGAAGGAGCAATACGCACTGAGCCAACCAAGCGGTAGCGCAATTGCACAGCTAAGCAGGCATACGCCAAAAATAAGCAGCACAGTATTAGTAATATAATCCCACAGCACGGTATCCCACAGATGAGAAAATACCTCTGAGTCGCCTTGTAAAGATTCATAAATCAGAAAAAACAGCGGGGCCGACAATAAAAGCCCTGTCGACCAAGCAAAGAGCTGCCATTTAGACAGCTTAAATATAAAATTCATTAAAGGTCGAACTTCACCTCATCTATTAGCTTAAGGGCTAACGGACGATATTTACTGATCTCATCAAGTGCTAGGCCGTCTTCTTTAAAGCTTCCCCAAGAGGCGACTAAACTTGATAGCTCAACGCCTTGCTTAACCGGGTACTCCATATTTACAGAGGCATACATATTTTGAGCTTTGGTTTCGCTCATAAACTCAATAAGCTTAAGGGCATTATCAGGATTTTTTGCATATTTAGTAATGACAGCACCCGAAACATTTATGTGTGAGCCGCGATTTTGCTGATTAGGAAAATTAATATAAACAGACTCAGCCCACGCTTTTTGCTCGTCGTCTTGAAGCATTTTGCCAAGGTAGTAACTATTACCTAAAGCAAGATTACACAAACCTTCTTTTACCGCTTTTACCTGCGCGCGATCGTTCCCTTGTGGCTTACGTGCTAAATTAGCTTTAACACCTTCTAACCATGTTTTAGTTTTTTCCTCGCCGTGATGAGCAATCATCGAAGCAACTAAGCCAAGGTTATAAGGGTGCTTGCCAGAGCGTGTACAAATTTGTCCTTTGTACTGTGGGTTAGCCAAATCTTCGTAGGTGAGTTCAGGTAATGCACCTAGGCGCTCTTTTGATGAATACACATTACGAACCCGCTTAGTTAATGCCACCCACTGCCCGTCGCTATCTCTATACGACGCAGGAATATTGTTTTTAATGCGATCACTTTTAATACTTTGCGTTAAATTTAGATCTTCTAGCTGAATAAGTGCACTAAAATTAGATGTTAATACTAAATCGGCTTTACTGTGTTTTCCTTCACGCTTAACACGCTCTATTAACCCTTTTTTTGCAAAAACCACATTCGTTTTAATGCCAGTTTGCTTAGTGAAGTCAGTTAAAATAGGTTGAATTAAAAACGGTTGACGAAAAGAGTAAATATTAACAACATCGCTCGCAAACGCAGGCGAAGCGCTAATAATACAAGTAAGTATAGCCAGTGCAGTTCTCATATCAATTTACCTAAATAGTAATTATTTACAGGGGATTTTATCGTGATACGTGAAAATATACACTCTTTACATAAATGTAAATAAGTAATTAATGACCAAAAGGGAAATACCGCGTAAGACATCTCTTACAGAGCTGACAGCTAATGAGTAAAAAAACCTATAACAACCCAGCAAAACCAGTGTAAGCTGTTGTTTTTGTTTAATTTGTTATAAATACTCATTTTTTATAAGTAAATCTATAGCCGTTTTAACCTATTTTAGTTGCACCAGCACGCTACAATTACTACATCAACCAAGCAGTGATGCTTATCGAGTAAAAGGAAATGGACTGCTTACTCGAACAACCAATGATTAGGTTACTACGGACAACACGGAAATTAGGACAGGCTCAGGATGAGTATCGCAATGGATTGTTGCACAAAGGAACGTATCAGGACGATACAGCAAGGATAACAACAGCGGATAGTTGTTTAACAGGATGTGATAGGAATTAAATGGACAGGCCCTTGAGGCAACACAATGGAATTGTAAATTAATGGACTGCACTAGGATGTGCCAAAAGGAATAGGTAATAGTTTTTACCACTACAGGATGTACAGGGATTTAAAGGAGATAGGCCCGGATAGCCTAAATTACATAGAACTAAAAAGTAATATCGTAATCACATGGATAAGTAAAAATTGGAGTTGATTAAGTTCAATTGCAGGATGCAAAATTAGAAGATTCCGCAAGCGCGCCTAGAGATAGAGCGCGCTTTTCTTTGCCTAAAATTAAGTTACTGTGGCCTGCCCTTATTTCGCTTACCAAGTAAGTACGCATCACGAAATTTTATAAAGTGCTGTTCAAGCTTTAAGGCGGCATCTTGCTCACCTGCGAGCGCTAACACCATAATGCCTACCTCAGCAGTGCCTAACTGGTATGCGTGAGGTGCAACGCGTAAACGGTAATCTGATAGTTTATCAGCGGTGATCGACAACACCGGTAAATTATCTAGGTACGGGCTTTTGCGGATCATTTTTTTAGCTTCGCGCCAGGTACCATCTAAAAATATAAATAATGGCTTTTTGCCAGGCTCAATGTTTACTTCGGTGGTTGCCCTGCCCGGCTCTACATCTTCAGCTGGAAATATCACCATAGGTTGATAATCAGCGTTGTTTAGTAAAGCTAATAGCTCAGCGCTTGGCTCTGTTCTGTCCCATCTAAATGCATAGTTGTCAGGGACTATTTCAGCAATTAAACGCCCTGTGTTTGACGGTTTAAAGCTTTCATTATGATACATTAATAAACACACGCCAGCATCGCACTGCGCTTGTTCTACCCCCTCACATATACAGTAATGCTTAGCAATTAAACACTGCTCACAGCGCTCCATTTTGCCGCCACGGGCATTAAATTCGCGGCGCGATTCGCTAATTTGCTGAGCACGCAAAACTAATACTGAGTTATGTTGGGGATTTTTCAAGGGGGCTATTACCTAAAATTTGTTCGGCGCGTATTGTAGCTAAAATAAAAGGGAATAGATATCAGCTATCAGCTATCAGCTATCAGCTATCAGCTATCAGCTATCAGCTATCAGCTATCAGCTATCAGCTATCAGCTATCAGCTAT